>JAOLZA010000018.1 GCA_028343615.1 Verrucomicrobiota bacterium | reverse complement strand
AAAAATCGGCTGCCACTTCGGTGACGCCTTTGGCCAAAGCTTGCCAGTCATCCGCCGTCGTTTCCCAACCGCTGCTAAAACGTACCACGCGGTCGGTTTCATCCGCCGCCAAACCCATTGCCGTGAGTACGTGGCTTGGCGCTTCCTTGCCGCTGGCGCAGGCGCTACCGGTGGAAACTGCGAAGCCCGCTTTATCGAGCTTCACGACCCAACGCGCTCGGCAATCACCCGGCAGCAATGCGGAAACCGTGTTCCACAAACGGCCTTCTCCTTTGCCCAGAATTGTCGCATCCGCGAGGTTCGCCGCGAATGCATTCCGCCACGCTTCTCTTTCTATAATAGTGTTGCTTACCAAAGCCGCCTCGCGCTCCGCCAGTGCCGCTATCATCGAGAGCACACCGGCCACATTTTCCGTGCCCGCGCGCCGGCCTTCCTCCTGCGGCCCGCCGACCATTTGCGACCGTACACCACCTTGCGCCGGACACTTCAAAAAACCTACCCCTGTCGGTCCACCAAATTTATGCGCGCAGCCGCTCACAAAATCGCACTCCCCTAAATCCACTGAAGGCAGCTTGCCAATCCACTGCGCCGCATCACAAAAAAACGGGACGTCGTGCTCCGCACAAACCTCCCGTACCTCGCGCCACGGCTGCAGTACCCCCGTTTCATTATTCGCCGCCATCACCGAAATGAGCCCAGGCCGCTGCTTCCCCAATCGCTCACGTAAAGCATCTAAATCTAAAACACCTCTCAACGTCACCGGCAATGTTTTCAAGCACTCACCAAAATGCGAACGCGCGGCCTCCAACACACACGGATGCTCAATCGCCGAAACCCAAACCTCCGTATCCGGCGCGAGCGTCTCTGCATAGTGATACATCACCATATTGCTCGATTCAGTCGCGCCTGAAGTCCAAATAATATCCGATACCTCGGACCTCAAAAACCCCGCCAACTGCTCGCGCGCATCCGCCAACGCCTTCTCCGTCCGCGCCCCCAACCGATGCGGACTCGAAGGATTCCCCACCAACCGGTCACTCGCATCCACCCACGCCTCACGCGCGGCGTCACTCAACGGCGATGTGGCATTGTGGTCGAAATAAATCATGCGGATGGGCAGGATACGCACCGGCTGTTGGCTTTCGAGACTTTTGTGGCTTGCCTCACCCGATAGTTTCAGAAACCTTCACGGCACGCATGGCATCTGAAAACAAAACGCTGCTGTTCAAGCGCACGCATTTCGCCACGCGTTTGCCTGTGGATTACGTTTACAGCCCATCGCATTTCTGGGCCCGGGAAATGGCCGATAGCGTGTGGCGGATTGGGTTTACAAAATTCGCCACAAGAATGTTGGGGGATATGGTGGACCACGGCTTCGAGGTGAAGGCTACCTCGGCGATTGAGCCGGGGCAAATTCTCGGATGGGTGGAGGGATTCAAGGCAATCTCCGATGTGTACGCTTTTACACACGGGGAATTTACTGACACAAACCTCGAGCTACAAACAAACATCGCGCTCATTAACAAAAAACCCTACGGCGGCGGCTGGCTCTATGAAGCGCGCGGGGCGCTCGATGACAAATGCGTGGACGCCGAGGGCTACGCCGCTATCCTCAACCAAACCATCGATAAAATGCTCGAACAACAAAAAGCACAGGAATGAGCCGCGCACGTTATATTATGATTGGCGGCTTCCTCGGCGCGGGCAAAACCACTTGCGTCGCCGCGCTGGCGCAGCACTTGACCAAAACCGGCAGCACCGTTGGGCTCATCACCAACGATCAAGGTCGCGAGTTGGTTGATACCGCGATGCTGCGCGCAAAGGGATTTACCACGGAAGAAATCCCCGGTGGCTGTTTTTGTTGCCGGTTCAATTCACTCGTCGATGCCGCCAACAAACTCACTGAACAATCGCGACCGGATGTGTTCATCGCCGAACCAGTTGGCAGTTGCACCGACCTTGTGGCCACGGTCACCTATCCGCTGCGGCGAATTTATGGCGACGACTTCAGCATCGCGCCATTAAGCGTGTTGGTTGACCCCATTCGCGCCGCGCGCATTTTTGGCCTGAGCGTAGGCGGCCAGTTTTCTGAAAAGGTCACTTATATTTACCGCAAACAACTCGAGGAAGCCGACCTCATCGTCATCAACAAGACCGACCTGATTGAGCCCGCCGCGCTTGCCGCACTGCACGACAAACTCAGCGGAGAATTTCCAAACGCCGAAATCCTCCAAATCTCCGCCCGCAACGGCGAGTCCCTGGAGGAATGGTTCGCCCGCATCACCGAGGCCGAGCAAATCGCCCGCGCCGTGATGGAAGTAGATTACGAACTCTACGCCGAAGGCGAATCCCTGCTCGGCTGGCTCAACGCCACCGTGCAGCTTCGCGCTGCCTCCCCATTCAAAGCCCAGCCCGTGCTGCAACAATTTGCCACTGACATCCAATCGCAACTCGACGAAGCCTCCGCCGAAATCGCCCACCTAAAAATGACCCTCAGCCCCGATGCGGGCCTCGATGGCCAAGTCGCCATCATCAACCTCGTGCGAAACGATTTCGTACCCGAACTCTCCGCCGACCTCGATTCCCCCATCGAAAGCGCCCAACTCATTATAAACCTCCGCGCCGAAGGCGACCCTGAAACATTAAAAGCCGCCGTCGAAACCGCCCTCGCTAACACCCCAAAAGCCCTCACCGCCACCCTCGACCACCTCGAACACTTCCGCCCCGGCAAGCCAGAGCCCACCCACCGTGTGACCGACCTCATGTGACTTCCGCGTTGGCAAAGGCAGCGCGCGCCTATACCCTCTCCGCATTCATGGCCGACAAACCCCGCATTCTTTTTTGCCATTGCAACTACGCACAAGTGGTGCCGGAGGAGGTGAAGGCCGGCGTGCTGCAATCGCTGTGTGAATCGGGCCAAGCTTTTGAGGCAGTAGCGGATTTGTGCGAAATGGCCGCGCGGCGTGATCCGGCACTCAAACGGCTGGCGGCGGGGGAGGCCCCAGTAAAAATCGCGGCTTGTTATCCACGGGCGGTGAAATGGCTTTTCGGTGGGTGCCAAGCGCCATTGAGTGCCGATCGTACGGAGGTGGTGAATATGCGCGAATTATCCGCCAAAGATGCGGCGCGCGCGCTACTTGATGAAAAGGTGACTCCCAATCTGGCCGCCGATGGATTGGCGGCTGCGACGGAAGGGGAAAAGAAAATTTAACAATGGCCATTGCTGACGAGATAACTTTGCGAATCGTCCTTTATGAGGGCGCGGGCGCGGCAACTTTGGATGCGGCGGAACGTGGCTCCACGTTGACTGCGCTGCTGGGTAAAGGGTACGCAGTAACTTGCGCCGGCTCGGGCGCAGTGGCCCCGGCAGATGACAGTGCGCTGTTGGTGCTCGGGCGTTTTGAAAATGGCCAAACGCCGGAGGCAGAGGATGCCAATGGCGCGGTGCCAATTCGGTTTCGCGATATTGATGGGCTCGATTCCGAGGGCATCACGGCGCTAGTTGAGGAGGAACGCAAGTCCACCCAAACCGCTCAGCACGGCGAATGGAAGCCGTGGTTTCCGGTCATCGATTACGACCGCTGCACGAACTGCATGCAGTGTCTCTCGTTTTGTTTATTCGACGTTTACGGGGTAGATGACGAGCAGGAAATCCAAGTACAAAACAACGACAACTGCAAAACCAACTGTCCCGCTTGCAGTCGCGTGTGCCCCGAAGCGGCCATTATGTTTCCTAAATACAAAAGCGGCCCCATCAATGGCGACGTGGTGAGCGATGGTGACCTCAATCGCGAGAAAATGAAAATTGACATCTCCGCGCTGCTCGGCGGTGACATATACCAAATGCTCCGCGACAGAAGCCAACGCTCACGCAGTCGTTTTTCCAAAGAACGCAGCTCGGACAAAGCGCTTGGCGAACGCACCAAGTGCCTCACCAAACTCGCCGCCGAAGCCGACATCGACATCCCTCTCGAAGTTTTGCAAAGCCTCCCCAGCGCCGATGAAATTGCTGAAAAATCAGCCGCTGCGAACGCCAAGGCAACGGCAGCCTTGGCGGCTCAGAAGTCAGGTTAACTTGCCTGAAACATTCCACTCGCATTGGCGTCTCACATCAGCGAAACTGCCGCAAACGCAACGCCACCGGCTCGGCCGGCTTTGAAACTGAATGACTACCGCCAGCGCACCACTGAAAATTCCACGGGTCATTCCGCAGCGCAAGCCGCGGACGCCGCGAGAGAATATTCCCCAGACCCGCGAAGAACGCGAAACCATCCTGCGGGAGGTGCGGCATTATGTAGCCGAACAAACCCTTGTGCCGCCAGTGCCGATGGAGGACCTCAAAGTACACGCGGACGAATTGGTCTCCGCGCTCGGGACCAAGGAAATTTACCGCGACTACATCGGCATTCTCATCAACAACGAACTCTGGCGCGAAACGCTCGCCGCCGTGCCCTTCGAGCGCCGCCTGTTGATGGTCCCCAAATGCCTTCGCGTGGAGGCCAAGTGCCCAGCACCCTTTGATGAGTTTGGGCTGCTTTGCAAGAGCTGCGGGCTGTGCAGCATTCAGGACTTGGAATACGAGGCGGAGAAGCTTGGCTATGCGGCGCTCGTCGCCGAGGGCAGTGCCATCGTGATGAGCCTCATCCAAACCGGCAAGATTGACGCCATCGTCGGCGTGGCGTGTATCCCCGTACTCGAACGTGCCTTCCCGTACATGGAAGCGGCGGCCGTGCCGGGCGTGGCGATTCCGTTGCTGCAGGATGATTGCATCGACACCGCCGTCGATGAGGATTGGATTTGGGATTATATATACCTCACCAGTGACGACCACACGCGCCGTTTGGATTTGAGCGGGCTGCACGACGAAGTGGAAACGTGGTTCACGCCCGAATCGCTTACTGCTATTATGGGCGAGGTCGAAGGCGAAACTGAATTCATCGGCCGCGCTTGGCTCGCACGCGCCGGCAAACGCTGGCGGCCATTCCTCAGCGTGGCGGCGTATCAAGCCCTGCGCGATGATGCCACGAAAGCCATTCCGAATGACCTCAAAAAAGTCGCCGTCGCCGTCGAGTGTTTCCACAAAGCCTCACTCATCCACGACGACATCGAGGACGAAGACGCCGAGCGTTACGGTGAAAAAACTTTGCACGAAGAACACGGCCTCGGCGTGGCGCTCAATGTCGGCGACCTCCTTATCGGTGAAGGCTATCGCCTCCTCGGCGAAACGACCCTCTCCGCTGAACAACGCGCCGCGATGCTACAAGTAGCAGCAAATGGCCAACGCCACCTCTGCCGCGGCCAAGGCGCGGAGCTGGTTTGGCAGCGCAAACCCGAGCCGCTCAAGTCCGTGCAGGTGCTCGATATTTTCCGCCAAAAAACCGCACCCGCATTTGAAGTCGCTCTGCGCCTTGGCTCCATTGCTGCCGATATTGACAAGTACGAGGAAGTCTCCGAAGTACTCGGCGAGTATAGTAAAAATCTCGGTATCGCCTATCAAATTCGCGACGACCTCTCCGACCTCGGCGAGGAAGGTGACACTAACGACCTCGCCGGCCTCCGGCCCACTCTGTTGCTCGCCATCGCGCACGAAAAGGCAAAGAGCGATCAAAAGGAACAACTCGCCCAAGTGTGGCGTCGGCAGTTGCCGGAAGGCGTCAACTTCCCGCAAATCGAGCAATGGTACCTCGACCTCAAAGCCGTAAAACGCGCCGAGGATTTGCAGATCACTTACAAAGAACTCGCCATCCGCTCACTGAACGATTTGGAAAACGCCAACCTCAAAGGCCTCCTCCGCCGCGTCATCGGTAAAATTTTCAACGACACCGTTGTCAAGGGCTGGTGCAGCGAAGTTCAAGAAATCAGCGAGCTGGAAAAGGTCCGTGCCAAAAACGGCAACGGAGCGCAAGTGGTCGCTTAGTCGTTTCCTCTAATTCATGAGCCTCCGCCTCGAAATGTTGCAGGTGGCGCGGCTGGCCCCAGCTGTGTTGGGGGAAGCGGCGGGGTTGGTTAAGGAATTTCTCCGGGGACAGCAGAATCCGGATGGTGGCTTCAAGGATCGCTCGGGGAAGAGTGATCTGTACTACACCGTGTTCGGGCTGGATGCGCTGGCGGTCTTTCAAGCGGAACCGAATCTCGATACGGTTGAAAAATTCCTAGGCACGTTTGCTGATGGCGATGGGCTGGACCTCGTGCACCTTAGTGGCCTCACGCGTTGTTGGGGTTCGCTGGGAAAAGATAGAATGCCGAAAGGCTTGCGGGTTAAACTGCTTCAACGCCTTGAGTCCTTTCGCAAACCGTGTGGCGGTTGGGACAATAACCTGAAACGCGAGCACGGCACGGCGTACGGCTCCTTCCTCGCCCTCGGCGCGTATCAGGATATGGGGAAGCTGCCTCCCAAGCCGCTGCGTATTTTGCAGAGCCTCAAAAAACTGGAGACGCCCGATCACGCGTGGAACAATCATCCCAACCTCCCCATCGGCTCCACTAACCCCACCGCAGGCGCGGTGGTGCTTCTCAATAATCTGCACCTCCCCATCAACGTAGAAGTCGGCCAATGGCTGCGCGCACGGCTGCATCCGCAAGGCGGCTTCGTCGCCGTGCCTGGCGCGCCCATGCCCGATCTCCTCTCCACCGCCACCACCCTCCACGCGCTGGCCGCGTTGGACATGCGACTCACTGAGGAGGAAACCGAGCGCTGCCTCGACTTCGTTGATTCCCTCTGGAACGCCACCGGCGGTTTCCACGGCCATTGGTCGGATGACTATCTCGACTGCGAGTATACTTTTTACGGGCTGCTTGCCTTGGGCCATCTGGGTTTGTAATATCGTTTACGTTTTGACTTTTGAATCACCGAAACAATTGCCTAAAACGGCGGAATGTAATGCGACAGGGATATTCGCGGGCACGGCTTTAGCCGCTCCAGTTCTCATCATTCAGTTTGTGGTTCCAAAATTCAAAACTATCTTTACCGACATGCTGGGTGAAGGCGAAGCGTTACCCGAATTTACGCAACTAGTCTTCGCGGTTTCTGATGCATTCAAAAATAATTGGGGCGTTTTCATTCCGGTGCTGGTGGGATTCGCTTGGTTTATAGGGCACAAGAGACGTTTTTTTTCCAAAGTCGATGTGCGAATTAATCGATGTTTGGTTCTGATGCAGCTTGCTCAGTCTTGGGCTAGCTACGGTTGTCGCAATGTTTCTTCCTTTGATCAAGATGATGGATAAGCTTGGCTCTTAGTTGCCGTGGGCTACTTAGGCCTCTGGCCCATCTTCCTCTCCACACAAGGCATTGGCCAGCATTGCGACTAAAAGTGTGATCCCGCTGCCAATTAGCGTGTACCATGGCCAATGAATAGCGTCTTTTAATCCGTACTTAACGGCAAGCATGGCCATCAACGAAACGGCCATACCGAGGATGATGGATGTGCCACGACCCTTCTTTAAGATGAGCGTCAACAGCACACCGCCGAGCAAGCCGCCGCTGGCAAGGCCCACAAGGCTAAAGGCGGCGTCCATTACCGATTCCACTTCGCGGCTGGCGAAGGCGACCCCGATGAGCATTGCGCCCCAAAACAAAGTCGTCCAACGGCTGAGTTTGAGTTTTTGGCCGTCACTGGCTTCCGGGTTCGCAAGGCCGAGATCCATCACGGTCACGGACGACAACGCACTCAGGGCAGAACTTACTGATGACATGGCGGCGGCGAAGATGCCGACAAGCAGAAGGCCCTTCACCCCCACCGGTGCTTGGGCGAGCATGAATATGGGGAAGACAAAATCGATTTGTTTTTTGCCAAACGAATTTTCCGGAATGTCGATGGGGATGGGGGTTTGCTGATAGAGCACCCAAAGCAACACGCCAACCATTAGGAAAAGTAGCATCATCGGCAGAATCACAATGGCGCAAAAGGTCAGTGCCTTACGTCCGTCAGCGATGGTGCGGCAGGCGAGAACACGCTGAGCGACGAGTTGATCTACGCCGTGGGTGAACAGCACAAACACGCCCGCGCCGAGAATGCCCATCCCGAGGTTGTACGGCGCGGCGAGGGATAATTTTGTGTTAAGCCATTCGAGTTTGTCAGCCGCACGAGCGTTTTCCATCGCCTCGCTCCAGCCGCCGTCGATGAGCGTTGGAATATAAAACAGCGCAAATAATCCACCGGCCACGAAGAGAATAAATTGCGCGGCATCGGTCCACACCACGGCTTTCAATCCGCCCACATAAGTGTATACGAGCGACAAGCCAACAAAGAGCAGGATGGCCGGTAGCACAGGCCAATCGAGCATGATCTGCAGAGGGATGCACGTAACAAACACGCGCACGCCAGCGGCGAGCGTGCCGGCGATGAGAAACATCACAGCCGCCGTCTTGTGCGCGCCTGTTCCGAAGGCGTTGCCGATGAGCGCGTAGGGTGAATAGATTTCTTTTTTGAAATACAACGGCACCATCACCACCGCCAATACGAGGCGGCCAATCACGTAACCGATGACGATTTGGATGAACATCAAATTGCCACCATACGCCATCGCGGGCACACCGATAAAAGTGAGCGCGCTGGTCTCGGTTGCTACGATGGAAAATGCTACGGCCCACCACGGCAGATCGCGGCCGCCTAGGAAATAATCGCGTGTGGTTTTCTGCCCGCGCCCCAGCCACAGACCGAGTGCGATGATCCCAGTGAGGTAAACAAAAATCACCGCCCAATCGATCGAAGAAATCGTCGGCGCGACGGCAAGCATAAGGTTATTGTCCGGAGACGGCGGGCAAGGGCAACTAAATCCAATTCACAGGCCGATGTGCTGTCGGTATCTTGCCGGCAGCACAAGGGAGATTCAGGGTTGACGATTGCCCGCTTGAGGCTATCCTCTGAGTCTCCAGTTGGGAAACAAAACCAAAGGCAATTTATGAGCAATAAAAAACAGTCCCCCAAGTCCGGCGAAACACGCCGAAAATTCCTCAAAAAAACCGGCACGGTAGCCGCGACCGCTGCCGTATTGAAGATCCCCGTATACGCTGGTAACAAGGCACCATCGGCCAATGTGAAGGGCGCGAATGAAAAGATCGTTGTAGGCTATGTCGGCGTCGGTGGCCGTGGTTTTGGTGCGCATGTGCGTCAAATGCGACAGAATGCTGAAGGTAATAACATTGCGCAGGCTGCAGTTTGTGATGTGTCCACACACCGCGCCAATAATGCCAAAGCTTTCATCACCAGAGAATCGAAAGACAAGGTTGAGGCCTATACAGATTACCGCAAAGTGATCGAGCGCAAGGATATTGATGCCGTCGTCTGCGCCACAGTCGATCACTGGCACAAAAGCATTTGTATTGAGGCCATGGAAAGCGGCAAAGACATTTATGTTGAAAAGCCAATGACCCGCTATCTGGGTGAAGCTTTTGAACTGTATGATGCAGTGAAGCGCACCAAACGCAAAGTGCAGGTGGGCTCACAGATTACTAGCTGCGGTAACTTCGCCAAGGCCGCTGAGTTAATCGCTCAGGGCAAGATGGGTCCGCTCGTGCTTGCTCAAGGTTCCTACATGCGCAACAACCCGAAGGGCGAGTGGAACTACCGCTTACAAGACTGGGCCACCAAGGGTGACATTCAATGGACGACTCAGGGTGGTAAAATTGGCTGGCTCCGTGAAGACATGAAACAAATTGGCTTCAACGCCGACCACTATTTCCGTTGGCGCAAATATCTGCCTTATTGTGCCGGACTTTTGGGTGATCTCATCCCTCACCGATTGTTCCCACTGATGCGAGCAACGGGCAAGCCGGAATTCCCGACCCGCGTCGTATGCCTCGGCACGCGCAAAATCACGCCCGATCGAGATGTAAGTGACAATACTCAGGTGCTCGCGGAGTTCCCGAATGGTATGACTCTGATTGTTACTAGCTCGTCGGTTAACGAGCAGGGCCTTAACGAAACTATTCGCGGCCAGTATGGCACGATGTATTTGAGTACAAATGGAAGCAGCCTCGAGTACAAACCTGAGCGCCCATTCGCCGAGGAATTTGATCCCGAGAGCTACACCAACCTCGCCCCGAGTGGAAACACTACCCCGCAGCATCACAAAAACTGGCTCGACTGCATCCGTAATGGCGAAGAACCCGTGGCAGGTATCGACCTCGCTATGAAGGTGCAAGCGGTAATTTCCCTCGCTGAAATCGCCGATCGGCGTGGCACTATGGCGCATTTTGATCCCAAGACCCGCAAGATCACCGACGGCTCCGGCCGCGAGATCAAGGCCTATGATTACGCCGAGGAATCCAAGCTCGACCAAGGCCCGTACGGTCCCATCAAAGAAATCAGCAGCTGAGACCATTGAAAATTCACGGGCTCCGCGGGTAACCGTGGAGCCTTTTTTGTAACGTGCTACCGACAGCACAATGACCGTCCAGCATCCCACCACCGTCGCCGCCGAGGCGATGGCCACTCGCTTCGAGGTCGCCATACACGGCGCGCCCGAAGCCACTTTGCGAGCCGCCGCCGAAGAGGCGCTGGCGGAAATCGTACGACTCGAAAGCATCCTAAGCCTGTACCAACCCACCAGCGAAATTGCCCACCTCAACCAACGCGCCTCGCTCGAGCCCGTGCGGATATCACCTGAAGTCTTCACGCTGCTCGAACGCTGCATGGATTTGAGCCAACAAACCCAAGGCACCTTCGACATCACCCTCGCGCCATTGACGAAGTGCTGGCGTTTCATGAACGACAGCGGCGCGGAACCCACCGCCGATGCCATCACTGCAGCTCTTACGTGCACGGGGATGCAGCACATCCAACTTAACGCCACCGAAACCACCGTACAATTCGCGCGAGATCGTGTGATGCTCGACCTCGGCTCTATCGGCAAAGGTTACGCGCTGGAGTGCGCCGCTGCGTTATTGCTCGAAAATGGATTTGAAAATTTCCTCATCCACGGTGGCACCAGCACCGTCTACGCGCGCGGCACCCAAGCCAATGGAACTCCCTGGCGCGTGGCAGTGGAACATCCCGATGAAAACCAGTTGCCGCTGCAATTTGTTGATTTGCATAATGAATCGCTGTCCGTTTCCGGCATCGGCGGTAAGTCATTCATTGACGCTAAAGGCAACGAACAAGGCCACGTCATCGATCCCCGCACAGGCCACCCCACGCAAGCGGCACGCGTAGCTGTGGTGGTGTGCGATTCCGCCACGGAAAGTGATGCGTGGGCGACAGCGTTTTTGGTGGAGCCGGAATTGGAAGCGCCAGTGGGAATGCGTGTTTTGCAGTAGGTCGCGCTCTGAGAGCACGCCCTACCTGAATCTGGTTTAAAACGCGCCCTGCTGATACGGATCAAACGATCCAATCTTCCATTCATCAAACAATTCATCGGGCAACTCTTTGAGAAAACGCGACGGGAGTTGAATCATATCATCACTGCTACCAGCGGCAACGGTGCGGATGAGTGGATGGCAAAGGTACAGCTCGTCCATCGCGCGTGTGATGGCGACATAAAAGAGGCGCCGCTCCTCCTCCTCGCCGTCCAGCGAATCGAGCGAGCGATTGCTCGGAAACATCCCGTCGCACAGCATAATGACAAACACCACTTTGAATTCCAGCCCCTTGGCTTGGTGAATGGTCGTGAGGCGAAGTTTCTCGTCGTCCTCATTTTCGGATCGTTCCTGTTCGGCCTCCACGTTGGTGAGTAGCGCCAGCTCGGCCAGAAAACTTTCCAGCGATTCGTATTGGCGCGCAAAGACGCTGAGCTGCTCGATGTCATCTTTACGCTGCGGTGCTTTGTCATAATTCGCTTCGACGTAATCCGAATAGCCCGCCTCTAAAATCAGAGATATCATTGCGCCCGCATCGCCCGCCACCTGTTTGGTTTCGAGCTGGGCAACCGTTGCGGAAAACTGCGCCCACGGCACTTTTGCTTTTTTTGGAACACCGGAGCAAAGCTGCACGGCTTCCGCCAAGGGGCGACTGCCCGCGTGCGCAGTCAGAAATTGGCCCCATAACTTGAGTGCCGTTTTGCCGCCCACGCCTGGCAGCATCAGCACGAGTCGCTTAAAGGCCTGTTCATCGCGAGGATTAGCCAGCCACTTGAGGTATGACGTCACATCTTTAATGTGCGCCTGTTCAAAAAACCGGACGCCGCTTGTAATGGAAAATGGGATGTTGCGACGCGTTAGTTCGAGCTGCAATTCCAGCGCGTGAAAGTGCGAGCGATACAGCACCGCCATATCGCTTAGCTCGATGCCCTCCTCGCGCAGCTCCAGCGCGCGTTGCGCCACAAAGGCCGCTTGTTCGTCGGCCGCACTGCACACCACTTTCGCCGGCTTCTCGCCGGAATCACGACACGCGGTCAGTTCCTTGGCAAATTGCCTCGTGTTGGCGGCGATGGCGGCATTGGCGAGGTTGAGAATCTCCGGCGTGCTGCGGTAGTTCGTTTCGATTTTGTAAACCTGCGCACCGGAATAACGCTTGGGGAACTCCATAATATTCGCGTAATTCGCGCCGCGCCATGAGTAAATACTCTGCGAATCATCGCCCACCACCATTACGTTTTTGAAGCGCGCGCCCAGCAGATCAATCAGCTCCGCCTGCAGCAAATTCGTGTCCTGATATTCATCCACCAACACAAACTGAAACCGCTGCTGATACATCGCGCGCAAGTCCTCGTGCTCCTTCATCAAGCGCAGCCACAACACCAGCAAATCATCAAAATCCATAAGCCCATTCGCGAGCTTTCGTTTGGTGTAGCGATTGAGCACGTCGGTGATTTGCTCAGTCAACGGCTCAAACCACGGATAGCGGTCCTCAATAATTTCGCTCACCGGCACTTGTTTGTTGATGGCGAGCGAACCGATGTCGCCAACCACATCCGGCTTGGGAAAGCGCGTGGCCTTCACGTCGATGTCCGCCTCGGCGATGCACGCGGTGATGAGCCCTTTGGCGTCTTCACGATCTTGAATGGTAAACGACCGCGTGAACCCCAGTGTCTCCGCGTGCCGCCGCAGCACGCGATGGCCAATGGAATGAAACGTACCGCCCCAAAGCTCGCTCATATCCCGCCCAATCAAATCGGTCACCCGCCCCATCATTTCCTTGGCCGCTTTATTTGTAAACGTTAGCAATAAAATGCGGTCCGCCGGCACGCCTTGTTCCAGCAAATATGCCACGCGATACGTGAGCGTGCGCGTCTTGCCCGAGCCCGCTCCCGCAATCACCAACGCCGGCCCAGGCAACGCGGTGACAGCCGCGCGTTGCGATTCGTTTAGCTCCACCTCATAGTCGATTTGTAAATCAACCGAGTCTCGATAAGGCTGTAATGTGTACTCCCGTGACACGCCCGCGAGGTTAATGGTTGCGAGCAAAAGGCAGAAGGCTGAAATAGTTGATAAGTTTTCGTAGGCCAGAGGAATGCCTCAGGGTACCTTTCGCGCAGAGGGAGGTTCATGCAGGATTCAGGACATCATATTTTCACACCGCGCTGTGTGCGATTAGTCCGCTTTGCGGATTTGGAATTGCGCGATGTGGTGGGCGAAGTGCAGGACATGCCGACCTCACAGGATTTCTTCGACTGCCTTTCCTATTTCCAAAGTGAACACACCGCCTATACCGGCCGCGCGCAAGCAGTCGACCTACGGGGCCGTGTGACCGCTGAAGGGTTCTTCCAAGAAGGCCGCCCCGAAGGCCATTGGACGCGCTGGTACGACAACGGCCAAAAGCGCGAAGAATTTTTCATCACCAACGGCGAATGCGCCCAAGCCCAACACTGGGACAAAGACGGCGTTCCGATTTAATCTTCCCTTCATTTCAAATAAACCTTGGCGTCTTGACGTCTTATCGGTTCCATTCCCGCGATGTCCAGTCACAGTCACGCTGATCATTCCGCACCCGCGGGCGATCCCACTTTCACCGCGCGCAAGCGTTCCACGATCGGAGTCCTCAGGCGCGTGTGGAAATATCTATTGCCTTACAAGCTCCTCGCACTAGCCACCGTTGGCTGCGCGGTGCTTTCGCTGCTGTGCGCGCTCACGTACCCGAAGCTCACCGAATACATCATCGACGGCATCATCCAAAAAGACGGCGGCATACAACGCCTCAAATGGGCCGTGCTTGCAATGGCGGGGGCGTTCCTCCTGCGTGATCTCTTTAACAGCCTCCGCATTCGCATCAACAATCATTTTGAGCAAAACGTCATCTTCGATATGCGGCGCGAAGTGTTTGGCAAACTACAGCGGTTGCCAGTTAACTACTTTGACAAACGCTCCAGCGGCGATCTCATGACGCGCGTGGTCGAAGACATTAACAACGTCGAACGCGTACTCATTGACGGCACCGAACAAGGTACCGTCGCTATCCTTTGCATCGGTGGCATCAGTGGCATTTTATTTTACACCAATCCATTTCTGGCCGCCGTCGCGCTCTCACCACTTCCGCTGCTGGCCGCGGGCGCGTTGTGGTACACACTCACCGCGCATCGCCGCTACCGACGCCAACGCGAAGCCGCCAGCTCGATGAACGCGCTTTTGATGGATGATCTGCAGGGCATCCGACAAATCAAGGCGTACGGGCGACAGGACCACGAGGACGCGCGCTTCGCCGACCGCGCCAATGCGCTGCGCAAAGGCAACCTAGGCATTATGCGTGCTTGGGCGAATTACAATCCCGCAATGAATTTTTTTGCAGCGCTCGGCATCGTGCTGGTGCTGTGGTTTGGCGGACAGGAAGTGATGGCGGACAATATGACCACAGGCGAATTGGTCGGATTTCTGTTTTACTTAATGCTGTTTTACGAACCGGTGGCGCGCTTGCACGGGCTAAATCAAATGCTCCAAAGCGCGCGCGCAGCCGGCGAGCGAGTGTTCGATATTCTAGACCACGACATCGAACGCGACGAAGCCCGCAAAACCGAACTGCACGAGCCGGTGAAGGGCGAAGTGATTTATAAGGATGTCGGTTTTGAATACGAACCAGAGCGACCGATTTTGAAAAACATTTCGCTGCACGCCAAACCCGGGGAAATGATCGCACTCGTCGGCCCAACCGGCGCAGGCAAAAGTACGCTCGTGAATTTGTTGCCAGCATTTTACGAAATCAGTTCCGGGCGCGTGACCATCGACGGGCAAAGCGTAGTCGACACTTCGCTGGCGTCCTTGCGTCAACACATCGCCATTGTGAGTCAGGAACCGTTCCTCTTCAACGGCACCATCCGCGAGAACATCCAATACGGCAAACTCGATGCCGGCGAGGACGAACTCATCGCCGCCGCCAAAGCTGCGAATTGCCATGAATTCATCACCGCACTGCCCGAAGGCTACGACGCCCGCGTGGGCGAACGCGGCGTGAAACTCAGCGTCGGCGAAAAACAACGTGTCAGCGTCGCGCGCGCATTGCTCGCCGACGCCCCGCTGCTCATCCTCGACGAAGCCACGGCCAGCGTGGATACCGCCACCGAGCGATTGATTCAAGAAGCCCTCGAGCACCTAATGGAAGGTCGCACCAGTTTTGTAATCGCTCACCGATTGAGTACGATTCGTAAAGCCAACCAAATTTTGGTTCTAAAGAACGGTGAGATAATCGAACGCGGGACGCACGAAACCTTACTGGAACAAAACGGCCTCTACGCCAAGCTCGCGCGAATCCAAAACACCACCTTCATCGAAGAGAGTTTCGAGAAACTTGAGGAATAATGATGGGGTTCGGTTTCGGAGAAACCGCATTACCTAGCTCTGAACTAATTTGTTCAATTCCGGATAATTTGTTTTGCCGGAGCCGAGGACCGGGATTTCTTCGAGCACTTTGATTTCGCGGGGAGCAGCGAGGTTGGGCAAACCAGCGGCGGTGATGGCTTCGCGAATTTCGCCCAACTCGAGCGCGGATTTATTGGTGGCGGCGATGAGTTGCTCCCCTTTTTCCGCATCGGGTCGGGCCACAACGGCGACGGCGCAATCTTCTCCGTGTTGCGGGAACGCTCCGGCCAATGCATTTTCCACGGCGGTGAGGCTGACCATTTCGCCACTAATTTTTGCAAAGCGCTTGGCTCGTCCTTTGATGGTGATGTAGCGGTCCTCGTCCACGGTGACGATGTCGCCGGTGTCGTACCAACCATCGAGTTTTTGAAATTCCGCGTTGGGCTCGGGGTTGAGGTAGCCCTTCATAATGTTCGGGCCTTTGACCAATAACTTGCCCCCTTCCTCCACTCCATCGACTTTCTCCAGCCGATAGTCGACACCGGGGAACAGCCGACCCACCGCGCCCTCGCGGCTTTCGAGGATGGTGCTGGTGCTGAGCACGGGGCCGGTTTCGGTAGCGCCGTAGCCTTCCATTAAGCTCACGCCGAACTTCCGCGCCCACACGTCACGCGTGGCTTCTTGAATTTTTTCGGCCCCACAAATCACATAACGTAGCTCGGCGAAATCAGCAGCTTGGCCAAAACGTGCATAGCCGTTGAGAAAAGTATTCGTTGCAAGCATCACCGTGCAATCGCGATCATAAAACACCATAGGGATTTGCCGGTACATCAGCGGCGATGGAAACAGGTAAACAAAATTGCCGCGCAACAGCGGCAGCAACAAGCCCGCCGTGAGCCCAAAGCTGTGGAAGAGCGGCAGGCAGGTAAAAAAACGATCGGATTCTTTGAGATCGATCACCGAGTCGCATTGGCGCACGTTGGCGAGTAGATTATGATGGGTCAGTTCCACGCCCTTGGGCACGCCCTCGGAGCCGCTCGTGAAGAGGACCACCGCCGTGTCGGTAAACGGTGTGTAATGTCCCGCGAGCGGGTTAAGCTTGTGGTTCAGCAACGTGAAAATTTTGCTGAGGCCGGAAATGTTTTCGCGCACGTCCTCCAGATAAACCAACTCCACCCCCGCTGCCTCAAACGGTTCCGGCTCCAGTTTTGCTTTTTCTAAAAACGCTTTCGACGTGATAATCTGTTTAATGCCTGCCAGCTCCGCGCACTGCAGCATCGTGGCTACACCGGCGCTGTAATTCAAAACCGCCGGCACTTTGCCGCACGCCCACAAACTGGCAAGCGTGGCCACCTTACCATTCACGTTCGGCAGCATTACCCCCACGCGTTCAGCGCGTTTGTTCAGTAGCCGCTCCCACTGCGCGGCCAGCAAATCTGTGCCAATAAGCAGTCGCCTATAGGTCAACGTTTGAAACGTCATATCCTCCAGTGCCACCTCATGCGGAATTTGTTTAGCCAACGCGGCCAGCGCGGTGATAATCGTTTGCGGGCCGTGCTCCATCTCAGTTTCAAACTGCTGATTCACCATCCGATCACGCAGCCATTGGTTGAGCTTCGCCCGTTGCTCCGCTGGCTTACCCTCATATTGCGGCGGCTCGACGGGGTCACTGAAATGCGCCGTCACTTTTGGGAACCACTTCGTCCAACCCCCGTGCGGGCTCGCCAACACCCGCGCCGCGCCGCGCAAATAACATGTGATCACCTTCGCATTTGTTTTTTGGACGAGAAACCCCGTGCCATCAAAGAGCCGCTGCAAACTCCCCGTGCGGCTCATCCGCCCTTCAGCAAAGAGTAGCAACTTACCGCCCGCCTCGAGATGCGACGTCATTTTTTTCAACGACGCCACCGGGTCGGCTCCAATCAGAATGATGCGCGGATTGCCGAGAATCCACGCGTGGAGTTTGCTGGTGCGCGCTGGCATTTCCGATGCGGCAAATTTCCAATCCGGATCTAGGCAAAGGCCCACGAACAGCCAATCAATCCACGAAAGATGATTCGGGACCAGCAGCAACGGCCCCTCGCCACGCGTGGCCTCCTCGTTGATCGCGCGAAAACGAAACCACACCCGCAGTCCGCAACGCATCAGTTTCAAAAATAATCGATTCGCCCAAATATTCATCCGTGGGCCGAACTCTACCGCAAGAAGCCTAGGAGTGGAAATCGATAAAATCGATGACAAGCCTGCCAGTCTCAATGGGTGGCACATCAGGGTTGCGCGTTCTCCTAGATTGAGCGATACTTTCCCTACAAACACAGCAACCCTAACGAAAAGGCATTTATCATGGGATGGTTATCTGGACAATTTATTGACATTATCGAGTGGCTCGATGACGGGCAGGATACGATGGTGTACCGCTTCGAGCGGCATAATAACGAAATTAAAAATGGCGCAAAGCTGGTGGTGCGGCCGGGGCAGGCGGCAGTGTTTGTCAACGAAGGCAGCACGAGCGTGGCGGATGTGTTCGAGCCAGGCACGCACGAGCTGACCACAGCCAACCTGCCGATTCTGTCCACGTTGATGGGCTGGAAACACGGCTTCGAAAGCCCCTTTAAGGCAGAGATTTATTTTTTCAAAACCACCAAAATCACAGACCTCAAGTGGGGCACGCGCGCGCCAGTGACAGTGGAGTGTGCGGGGTACGGAATGTTTGACCTGCGTGCTAATGGTAGCTATGTGATCCAGATTGCGGATCCTGCAATGTTTTTGACCGAGAAGGTGGGTACCGATGGCAATTTTGAGGTGGACGAAATTTCCAACGATCTGCGTGAGGAAATCCTGATGAACGTCAGCGATCGGCTGGGCGAGATGGAACTGAACCCCGCCAAGCTCACCGGCAAAATGAAGGATATTTCCGAGGAGCTGCAAGCGCCGTTGCAGGAATATTTCGGCACGCTCGGCCTTGAGATCACGCGCTTCCGCGTGGGCAGTATCTCCATGCCGGACGATGTGCGCAAGGAGTTGATGGAGATGAGCCGCCTCAGCGCGGGTAAACTCGCCAACGCCGATCCCAATGCGATGCAAAACCTCACCGCCCTGCGCGCCAGCCGCGCAATGGGTGATTTGGCCAACAACCCCGGGGCCGGAGGTGTTGCCGGTGCCGGTATGGGCATGGGCATGGGCATGATGATGGGTAACCAAATGGGTGCTGCCGCAACGGGTGCAACGCAACCCGCAGCCACACAACCACAACAGGCCCCGCCCCTCCCAGGTGCGACCGCTGCCGCGGGTACGGAATATACCGTAGCGATCAATGATCAAAAATATGGCCCGTACGGTTTGGGGCATTTGCAAAAGATGGCCGATGACGGCAGCTTCAAAACCGACATGCTCGTGTGGGCCAAAGGTATGGGCGCATGGACGAAGGCCGGAGAAGTGCCTGAGCTTTCCGATTTATTCGGCCCGCCGCCCTTGCCTGGCGCCGCCGATGATGGCCCGCCCCCATTGCCCTGATTCCATAGCGCACCATGCAAATCACCATCAACCGCGCCGGTGATAATCACGGCCCGTATTCGCTGGAGCAGGCCCGCGAATTGCTCGCCAACGGCACGTTGCAGGAAACCGACCGCGCGCATTACGAAGGTGCGGCAGATTGGTTGCCATTGAAGGACGTGCCGGGCCTCAATGAAAATGCCGCGCCCGCGGCTGAAGAAAAATCCGGCCCGTCCACTTTTCCCTGCACTGGTTGCGGGGGAGATTTGTTGTTCAAACCCGGCGCCGCCAAAATGGAATGCCCTTACTGTGGCGCGGAGGTGGATTGCCCCGCGCCCACGGGCGAAGTGCTGGAGCACGATTTCGAAAACCAGCTCGCTACGCTGGAATCCGGCGCAACCACCACCGTGGTAGCCGAGGTAAACTGCGAAGCCTGCGGCGCGCACAACCAACTCGAAGCCAACCAAACCTCCGGCGAATGCGCCTTCTGCGGCACGGCGTTTGTCCAACAACCGCAAACCGCCAACGTGCTGCGCCCGCAAGCGGTACTACCCTTTGCCGTCACGCGCGAGGAAGGCCTCGGCCATTTTCGCGAATGGATCAACGGCCTGTGGTTTGCCCCAAACAAGCTAAAACAATTCGCGCGCGACATCAACAAGCTGAAGGGTCTCTACATTCCGCATTGGACGTATGACAGCGACACCATCACCGATTACATGGGCCAACGCGGAGAGGCGTATTATGTTACCGTCTCCGATGGCGAAGGTAAGACCCGCCAAGAACGCCGCGTGAATTGGTATCCCGCCGCGGGCCGTGTGTGGGTGAGTTTTGATGACATTCTCGTGCCCGCTAGCGATACATTGCCGCGGAAGTATGTGGATGAGCTCGAGCCGTGGGATCTACCTAATCTCACCCCCTACGCCGACGAATACCTCAGTGGTTTCCAAAGTGAAAGCTACACCACCGACCTGCGCGGCGGCTTTAATCTCGCCAAAGATAAAATGGTGCCAGAGATCGAAAGTAAAATCCGTTGGGATATCGGCGGCGACGAACAGCGCATCCACAGCAAGACCACCGTTTACCAAAACATCACTTTCAAATACATCCTACTCCCAGTCTGGATCAGTGCGTACCGCTTCAAGGATCGAAGTTTTCAATTCCTCGTCAACGCCCGCACCGGCGAAGTGCAGGGCGAGCGCCCGTGGAGCTGGGTGAAGATTACCCTTGCCGCGTTGTTGGTCATTTCGATCATCGGTATCATCGTTTATTTCGCCAACAAGTAAGTGAGCGAAAAAAATCACGAGCGCCCATTGGGCTTTTGGTCCGCCACCGGCGCTGTCATCGCCACAATGATTGGCGCGGGCATCTTTGGTGCCACCGGCGGCTTCGCTCACGAGCTGGGCTCAGACACCAACGTGCTGCTCGTGTGGCTCTTCTGCGGTCTGCTCGCGCTGACCGGCGCGCTGTCCTTTGGAGAACTCGGCGCGATGATGCCCCGCAGTGGCGGATGCTATACTTACAACCGACATCTCTATGGCAACACCGCTGGTTACTTGAGCGGCGTGCTGAGTTTCCTTCTCGCCTTTGTGGGTGCGGCGGCGTTCATCACGCTTTTGCTCGGCGTGTACGTGCAGGAAATCATCCCGGGCATTCCGCCCGCCGCCACGGCCTCGGCGGTGGTGCTGGTCTTCACACTCATCCACTCCATCGGGCTGCGCGAGGGAAATTACGTGAACAATTTTTTTACGATTTTCAAAGTGGGTGTCATCCTCGCCTTCATCGTCGCCGGCTTTCAGGCGAACGTTGAGCCCACGGTGAATCCCGCCGCAACCAATCCCGGCGTGTTTTCCGCGCCCTTCGCCAGCGCGATGCTCACGGCGAGCTTCGCCTATCTCGGTTGGGAAACTTCGTCGTGGATTGCCGGCGACATCCACGACCCCAAACGCAATCTGCCACGCTCGCTCATTGCCGGCACGGTCTTTGTTACCGTGCTGTACCTGTTGCTCAACTCCGTTTTTCTGCGCGCGCAATCGGCCTCAACGATGACCGGTGAAATCGAAGCCATTGGCCTGCACGCCACCAAAATTTTATTTGGGCCGGCCGCCAGCCAATGGTTTAAGTGGATGGTTGTTGTTTTGTTAATTTCCACCACAAGTACCATCTTGATGGTGGGCTCACGCCTTGTGGCCTCCATGGCGCGCGATAGCCAACTGCCCGCCATGCTCGGCCGCCCCAGCCCCACGCGCGCGCCACAAAACGCACTCATCCTGCAAGCCGCGCTCACTCTCATTTTCATTTTCGCCGCTAACTCCGTGGGCAGCGTGGGCACGATACTCGATTACATCGGCCTACCGCTCACACTTATTATGGGCGCAACGGTGGCCGGCGTATTCGTGCTCCGGCGGCGAGAGCCCAAAACCAAACGTCCCTTCCGCGTGCCATTGTATCCAGTCACGCCACTGATCTTTCTCGGCCTCTCGGTTTGGATGGCTCTCTCCGCCATCACCCAAAACTGGAAAACCGCCGCAGCATCAGCTGCCACCGTCCTTATCGTGTGGGCGCTGAAACCAATACTCACGGGCGGGGAGACTACCTCGTCGACCGATTCATCCCAAAACCATTGACGCCCGCCATCCGCTGACCCCATCATCCGCCCATGGAATTTACCAATGCACGGCTTGTTTTGCCGGATGAAATCCAGCGGGGCTCTTTGAGCGTGCAGGATGGGCAGATTCATAAAATTTCTAAGGACGCCAAGCCGCCGGCCAAAGGGGGCGATAATGTGTTCGACCTGCGCGGCGGTTTTCTCGCGCCAGGATTTATTGACCTCCACATCCACGGTGCACTCGGGCGCGATACGATGGAAGCCCGCTTGGATGCGTTTAAGGAAATTACCGATTTCCATCTCAAAGGTGGCACCACCTCGCTCACGCTCACCACCCTTTCCGCCGCGCAAAGTGACATCGAAAAAGCCCTTGATGCAATCGCGCCCATCCATAACCGCTCCATCGGCGGCTCGCGCATCGTGGGCGTGCATGTGGAGGGACCGTTCATCAATAAAATCCGCGCCGGAGCACAGAACCCGGAATATTGCCGCGCCCCTACCGCCAAGGAATGGCAACCCATCCTCAAGCACGGCAAGCTCATCACGCAAATGACCCTCGCGCCCGAGCTGCCCCGCGCCCTCAACCTCATCAAGGCCCTCCGTAAGAATGGCACCATCGCCAGCGCCGGCCACACCGACGCCACTGAGAAGGAACTTTTCCCCGCGGTCAAAGCCGGCTTGAATCAAGTCACCCACACCTTCAACGCCATGAGCGGCCTCACGAAAAAAGGTCCATACCGAACCGCCGGAATGCTGGAGTTTGGGTTGGCGGAAGATGATTTGGTTTGCGAACTCATTACGGACGGCCAACACGTACCGCCAGTTTTGATGCGAATGCTCTTCAACGCCAAGCCGCGCGAGCAAGTGGTGATCATCACCGACGCCACCAAAGGTGCCGGGCTCAAGCCTGGCACCCAGTTTGAGCTGTGCGGTATCAAAGCAAAAGTCACCCCCACCACCGCCGAAGTATTGGATGGCCGCGGTCTCGCAGGCAGCACACTTACGATGATTCGCGCTGTGCAAACCGCCGTGGAACAAGCCAACGTCCCGCTCGTCGACGCCGTGCTAATGGCCACCCTGAACCCCGCCCGCCAACTCGGACGAGACAACGAATTCGGTTCACTCGAAGCCGGCAAACGCGCCGACCTCGTCTGGTTCGACAACCGCTACCAAGTCAAAGGCGTCTGGCTCGACGGCGAGATGAGATTTTTGGCGTAAGATTCGCCTGGGAAATTGGCAACGCCCTGAGGACTGAAAGTAACTAAAGCGAGGTCTCCCACTTCATTTTTATGATAAAATGGTATCCCCTCTGGGACTTGAACCCAGATTCCCGCTTTAGGAGAGCGGCACTCTATCCAATTGAGTTAAGGGGACACCGCCAATATAGCCTCGCTCGTTAGGCAGTTGCAAGCGGCACGGGCGGTGAATCCTCCCCTGGCGGTGTGGTGGGTTTTAAGTGTCATGCAAACAGGATATGTCTACGGTCGGCTTTTGCGCAATATATTGTCCTCGGGAACCCACTTCCGCTGCCAGAGTGAATAGTCTTTGGCCAACAAGTCCTGCGCGTAGTAACCAAGCCAACTGTAGCCGTTACGCCGTTCGAAAGAGATTTCAGCCAAGGTTTTCCTTGGCACACCATCGCGACTACAGAAGATGGGGCGATTCGTTCCGATTTCGTAGAAACGCGCCCACATGGGCGGAGCAGAGGCATCCCTTACCACCACTTTGTCCCATCCATTTGAGCTCCCTTTAGCCTCCTTCTTAATTTGGCGAATGCCTATCAATTTGACCTCATTGAACCAGCTGACGCCACCTTGCACAGCGTCAATAATTTCGGGCGAAGGCTCATCGATCTCCATCAGGAAACGGATCACACCAACGGACTCGGCACCGCTGGTGGAGGACAGTTCATAACTTCGGGCCATTTGTGCAACCAAAGTTTTTTCATCGTGCTGGGCACACCAGGCGGTTCTCTTTCCTTTCACCATAATCTGGCACTTTAAAATGCATGCGACACCTTTACTCACGGCTTTGCTGCAGCGCTTCCGAAGATCGTCGTTCACAAATGGAAAAGCCTTACTATTCCTAGAGATATCTCGCAAAGTCGATATCACGCCGATCATGGCCCCGTCGTTGAATGTGATGCGGGCAGAGTAGCCCTTGGGATGGGGGTGGCATTGAGGCCAACCACCGTTGTTGTACTGGGCATCGAGCATGAACTCGATGCCCTCGAGGAAAGCCTTCTCGAAGCGTTTGTCGCCCGTGCTTTTGAATGCTTTAGCAAGGTAACGGACCTCGGTATGGGTGGCCCCATTGTCAAAGGTCGTGTCGTTCTTCTTTTTATCGCTCCGCAGTTTTTGTTTTTCTACCTCGGTAAATTTATGGTTCTGATCGTAGTTCTTGGGCCACCCGCCATTATTTCGTTGATGAAGAAGGATGTTTTCCGCCCTGTTATCAGCAGAAAACAGCAGCCCGGAGAAGAGGATTAAACTAACCGCGGAGAGGATTACGTTCATTCTGTGTTCTTACTTCTTCAAAACATGACTTGTATTTTCAGCGGACACCCCCGTCAGCCTACGCCTCGCCGGCTTTGGTGTAAACGGTGGGGAAAAGCGTTTGCCAACGCGTTGTTCCTAACGGCCTGAATGAAATTCAGTGATGCGCGGCTTTTAATCGGCCAGTCCGTTTTAGCCAATCTTCTGCAAGCTTGGGCCAGTAGGAAACAGGGTCTTCGGATGGCCGTAACCCGTAGCCATGCCCACCGTTGGGAAAGATGTGCAGCGCCGAATGTACCCCTGCGCGTCGTAGGGCCAACCACATCTGCACACTGCCATCTGCGGAAATAGGGTCGTTGCCGGCGTGGATGAAAATTGTTGGAGGCGTGTTTTTATCGACAGGCACTTCGGGCACGAGTTTGGTTTTGGTGGGGTTGTCCACGAGATATGCCGGATAAACCAGAATAGCAAAGTCGGGTCTGCAGCTGGCCTGTTCGGCAGCATCCACGGCTGGATAAATTCTCTTTTGAAAATTTGTCATCGTGGTCGCTGCAAGATGACCTCCCGCGGAGAAACCAAGAATGCCAATGCGCTTGGGATCAATCCCCCACGCATTGGCGTTGTGGCGTGTCAGGCCAAGCGCGCGCTGTGCGTCCTGCAACGGGGCCTCGTGCTTGGGGCGGTTTTTACGACGGGGCACGCGGTACTTTAGCACGAGTGCTGTGACCCCTATTCCGTTAAGCCAATGGGCTACTTCCGTACCCTCCAAATCCCACGCGAGAATGGAGTAGCCCCCACCGGGGCAAATCACCACCGCCGCGCCATTGGGTTTCCTTGGTTTAAAAATTGAAAGCGTCGGTACGCTAACATTTCCAATACGAATGACTTTCTTTTGTCCGGGCCTTACCGGCCGAGGCGCCTCCGGGCCGATATCGCCCTGTTCGCCAGGGGCCTTTTCGGGCCAGAGTTTGAGAGTTTTCCAAGGCTCAATGGCTTGCGCAGAAAACACGCTGCCGAGAAGCAAGATCAGTATCAGGTGTATTGGCATCTGCAAATTGTGAGTGAATTATCATTTGACGTATAGCAAATAGGGGTGAGATTGGGTTTGTCGCCCCGTCGCGTGCATCGACCACACCCCCCAGCAACGCCACCATCAAGAGAATCTGCTTTATGACCCAAATTTAAGGACTACCGACTCCTATAAGCTTGGCAACCCATTCCTGTGGCGTTTCGCGACTATAGCCAACCTGCCTATGCTGCTCCTTGCCGGTGGCATCAGACACTATGATTGTTGGCACACCTTTCACATTATACTCAGCACTTAGCTTCTTGTACTGGGCAATCTCCTCGGGTGTTTGCTTGGATTTATCCCGAGGGTTATCGAGCTTAAGTAGAATAAACTTCTCGGGGATTTGTTGCTTAAAAGCATCCGATGTCAGCACGTTATCATGAAGGGCAATGCACGGCGGACACCAGTCCGACCCGGTAAACTCCATAAGGATGGGTTTGCCTTCCTCGGTGGACTTAGCCTTGGCCTCTGCAAAGCTAACCAGCCACCCGCTTGCGTCCTCGAGCTCAGAACTCTGTTCCTCGGTAGTTGTTTCCGAGCAACCAAGAATCGTTGCTATCATCAAAGTGAACATCAAATAGAATTGCTTCATAAACGACATTCTATGCCGCAACGGCCCTAGTGTAAATGCTTTTGGGGATATTGAAGAAGGGCGAAAGAAGCAGGGTTAATCATCCGCGTTGTGGAAGATTTTGCAATTTGGCAACGCTGTCTTCAGTTTATTAACTTCTTCCATCGTGATATAATTGCTGTACAGGCTGACTTCTTTTAGCTGTTTCAACTCTGCCAAAGGGGACAGGTCTGTGATTTTGTTTCGCCGGAGATCCAGCACTTGCAACTCGGTCAAGTCTCCCAAGGGTTTCAAGTCGGTGATCTTGTTCCCGGTGATAACAAGTTTTTCCAGCTTGGTTAATTTCGCCAGCAGCGTGAGGTCCCTGATATATGGATATTTTGAGTAGTCAACGCCCTCCTCGAACGACTTCCCCTCCTCATATTTTTCGAAAGTAAGAGACTTTACTTTCTCCAAATCGGCTTCGGTAAGCGCGCCTGTTCGCTTGCCGATTCGGAACCGGATCTTTGTATCAATGTATGCGATGGTCTTCTCTTTTTCTTCGGTCCGCAACTCCTCTGATACCTTCATTTTTTTCCACGTGACTTGGTCCTCCTTGGGATGGGCATGACGTTCGGTTTCACCATCAAGGGTAAGACCGACCCATGTTAAATTCCCGTTCTCCTCAATCTTGTGGAACGATGTTCCTCCCGTATCACTTACAATGACAACCTCGCCCTTCCTGATGGACCATGATCCCAGCAGTAAAGTTCCGGATTCAGCAGATGTTTCAACAACACCATTGTCGAAGAAGTGGCAGTGGCCCCCTCCTGCTTCCCTGGGAAATGCATAAGATCCGACGATCTTTTCTTCCGATGAGGCCTGCTTCGAAGGTTTTATGGCGGCACCTTTGTTCCCTTCAAAATTTTGAGCCTTCTCCTTCTTCCCGCACCCCACCAATACAACCACCGCAATCATTAAGCTAATCTGCTTCACGCCAGTCACCTTACGCCTTACCGACGCTGGTGTAAATGCTGTTGGGGGAAAGGGGTGAGCGGGCTGCTTCGTGATGTATTTTCCGGAGATTTTACACTTCGGCAAACACCTTTTGCAGCAATCTGGATGCCTTAGCCGTGATGGCAATCAATGATCTTGGAGTGACCGGAACATCGTGGACACGTGCGAGTGTTTCTTTTGCTGGCGGTCGCGCCTTTGGTCATACCATCCGCGAACTAATTTGCATCGGCAAATAAGGTGTTTTTTGTTAGGGTTCCCTCAATCCGATGAAGCACTTAGCTCTCATTTTATTTCTGCTCCCTGCGCTTGTGCTACGGGCCGATGAAGTCTTTAAAAAGGATGTGCTTCCTGTGCTTCAAGAGCATTGCGTCAAATGCCATGGACCGGAGAAACAAAAGGGCAAGTTGCGGCTGGATACTCTCTCAACTGACTTTCTCAAAGACAGGGCGGCAGCCGAGACATGGCACGATGCATCCGATCAGGTTAAACTCGGAGAGATGCCTCCGGAAGACGAGGATCCATTGTCGCAGGAGGAGAGAAAGGTTCTTACCGAATGGATCGACCGCAACTTAGCTGAAGCATTCAAGAAAATGCAGGGGACGGAGGATTCCCTGGTCATGCGGCGCCTCAACCGAGCTGAGTACCAGTATACCATGACCGACCTGCTCGGCTTCGAGATGGACTACGCGGATGAATTGCCCAACGACTCTCTTTCCCCCGACGGATTTCTCAACAATGGCGCCAGCCTGACAACCTCCGCCATACAAATCGAGAACTACCTCAAGTCGGCCCGAAAAGCGCTCGACTTCGTTCTTCTGGATGGTGGGAAGCCGGAAACCTCAACGAGCGAAGTCCTTTGGAACAAGGGTAAACTCCGGGGTGCGGGAAACAAGCGCTACCTAGCCAACTCCTCGCCGAGGCTTGGGCGGGTTAATTATTGGCACGGTTCCTTCAAGGAGCCGCCGCGGGAAGGCCGGTTAACTGTTCGAGTCAAGGCATCGACGGACCGCAAACCGGGACAGCCAGCACCCATTCTCTCCGGTCGGTATGGATACTTCGTCTCCGGCTTGACTCTCAACGTCATGGATGACTTGGGTGAGATTCCCATCACTTCCAACACGCCTCAATATTACGAATTCTCTTCCCATGCTCGTTTTTTTCCTCGAGCCGAACCGCATGTTCCGCTCGATAAGCTCAACGGCGTGATCACCTTGCAGAATGTTTTGAATGACGGCAATCCTCCCCCGAAAGGCGAAAACAAGGAAATCGTGGAGGAGCTCAATGCGGAAGCCACCCGGAAAAAACTTGAGAAATGGGAAAAGGATCGATCCGTGCTTATTGCCCAGCAAGAGAAGTTCCAAAAGGAACAGCTTCCCGCCCGGTTTGATGAATGGTTGAAGAAGCGACCAGCCAAACCTCTCACACCACCTGATTGGCTGATCATCGGTAACGCCGTACCCAAGTCGCTCGAGGGCGCGACCTTTTTGCCCCAGCGAGATGGTTCCTTTCTCCTCTCCGGTCTGAACCCGAAAACTGACCGATGGGTCGTTTCGGCCAAGGTTGACTTACCTATTATCCGGGCTATCCGAATCGAGGCTCTTGCCGATAAGTCACTCAAGAAAAAAGGTCCGGGTCGTGCAAACAGTGGGAACTTTGTCCTGACTGATCTGCGTGTATTTGCAAAGCCGATCGGGGTACAAGGCAAAGGCAAGCCCGTCAAGTTGGTTAACCCCCAGAACAACTTTCTGCATCATAACGATAACGGCCTCAACCCCTCGGCCGCCAACGCGATCGATGGCAACCCTATTGATACCGGTTGGTCATCGGGGAGCACTTTAAACATTGATCAGCTCGGCAAAGACCATGCTTGTCTCTTCGCTTTTTCCGAACCAGTTGAAAATGAGGGAGGAACGGTTTTCACTTTCGAGTTAGACTACCTTCACAAGAAGAGGCCCGACAATGGACAGCAGGTCATTGGAAGGCCGCGTTTTTCCCTCTCTGCCTCACCTATCCCCCGACTCGACGGGGAGTCCGTTCGAGCGGAACTGGTGAGCTTGCTCGAGGCGGTGGAGAAACTGGGCGGACCTGAATCTTTTGCCCCAGCACAGAGGCAAGCCCTAGAACTACAATATAAGTCAATTGACCCATATTGGATTAACTTGAAAGCGAAAAGCTTGGCCCAAGAAGGACGCAAGCCTCTTCCCATGTTCCGAAAGAAGAAGGCAACGGTTTACCCCGAGGATCCGGACTTTTCCCGAATCATTATCGAGTCGGTGGAATTCGCCCGTAACGACTATCCGTCCTGGCCGCCACCTCAGCACAGAAGAATCATTCATGAGGGAGAGAACCTTCTCCAACCCGGGACAGCTAAGGCGGTCATCGTTCGTTTCCTGCGCAGAGCCTGGCGCCGACCGGTAACCGAGGAGGAGCTCGGCAAGTGGATCAGTCATTTCGAAAGAATTCGGGAGGAGGAGGATTCAACCATTTTCGCGCTGCGGGAAACTCTCGCGGCATCCTTGGCTTCTTCCAACTTCATCTACCTAAGCGAGCCCCACAAGGCCCAAAAGGAAAGACCGCTCAGTGTCCACGAACTTGCTTGCCGGCTTTCCTATTTCCTTTGGGGTTCCATGCCGGACGATAAACTTTCCGCCCTCGCCGACAATGGAAGCTTGCTCGAACCTAAGATCCTCGAAAAAGAGTTTGACCGAATGCTCGCAGACGAGAAGTCCGACCGTTTCGTAGATCAGTTTAGCACCCAGTGGCTGGATCTGGACGGGGTCGACCGAGTCGCCATCAACCCCCAATACTACAAGGACTTCGACAGTTCCCTCAAAACGGATATGGTGAAGGAAACGCGCGAATTCTTCAGGGAAATCCTGCGCAGCGATTCTTCCGCCCTGCAGTTCATCGATGCCGACTTCACTATGCTCAACGCTTCCCTAGCTAAGCACTACGGACTGGAAGGGCCAAAGTCTCAGCGTTTCGAACGGGTTTCCCTCAAAGGAACGGACAGACCCGGTGGCGTACTGGGGCATGCATCTATTCAACTATCCGGCTCGGACGGAGCTGACTCCCACCCCATCAAACGGGCGGTATGGATCAGGGAACGACTCCTCCACGATCCGCCCAAGCCACCGCCTCCCGACGTTCCGGGCATCGAACAAAGCGTGGAGAATTTCGAAAAACTGTCCGTGCGTGACCAATTGGAAATTCACCGCAAAAAAGCGGCCTGCGCCGATTGCCACCGCAGCATCGACCCATGGGGAATCGCCCTTGAGTCCTACGATGCCATCGGTTTGTTCCGTGAAAAGACCGTCCGCACGAAAAAACCCATATCGACCGAAACCGTCCTGCCCGGAAACCATAAGATCAACGGTTTGGAGGATCTCAAGGAATTCTTGATCGACCAAAGGCGGGGACAATTCGCTCATGCCCTTGTTTCCAAAATACTGACTTTCGCCCTCGGGCGCTCCCTCGAACTGAGCGACGAACCGGTGGTCAAGGAATTGAGCAAAGAGTTCGTCAAAGCGGATTATCGACTATCCGACCTCATGAAAAATATCATTCGAAGCAAACCTTTTTTATCGCGTTAATGCTGTAAATTCTGCATTCTTTCCTAGGAGCATGAGTGAGAATAATTTCCAAATGAATCGTAGGACCATGCTCCGGGCAGCGAGCATATCTCTCGCATTGCCATGGATGGAATCCTTGGCCGCGCCGACGGTAAAATCACCTCCCCGCAGGTTTTGTTCTATCTATTTTCCCTACGGTGTAAGCCTGCCTAAACAAGATGGGGAATACGGCCAATGGAACTGGTTTCCCAAAGGTTCAGGGAGGGACTTTATTTTCAATAAATCTCTTGAAGTGCTTGAGCCCTTTCGTGATCAGGTCACCGTTCTGGGAGGCCTTTCCCATCCAAAAGTCAGACGTATCGGAGGCCACGACAGCGGAGACACCTTTCTGACTGGCGAGGAGATGAGCTTGGGAGCAACCGGACTTAAAAATTCAATTTCCCTCGATCAGTTCATGGCCCGCACCCACCGTCTTGGCGCCAAGACCCGCTTCACCAGCCTGACCCTTTCCTCGGATGGCGGCACCGGTCTTCCTACCCGGGCCAACACCCTTTCCTATTCCCATAACGGCCTACCCATTCCTTCTCTTAACCGGCCAGCCCTCGTGTTCGAGCGCCTCTTCGGCCTGAAGGGAGACTCGATTGATGCGCAAAGAAAAGGACTTACCCGTACAGGAAGTCACCTCGACCTGCTCATGGACGAAGCCAAGACCCTTCAGCGCAAGTTGGGCAAAACCGACCAAGACAAGCTAGACCAGTACCTCACCTCGGTGCGTGAAATCGAGCAGGACGTGGAACGTTCCGCGCGTTGGCTCGATGTGCCGAAGCCCAAGATCAACGCAGAAAGGCTCACCCTCGATGCCGACAACGAGACCCCGGCCAAGTTGATTTACACCATGCTCGACTTGATCGCACTCGCCTTCCAAACCGATTCTACCCGCTTCGCCACCTACCAGTTGGCGAGCATGCATGGGGCGATCTCGATCGCCAATAAGTTCCCCTCACTGCTCGGGTTTGCCAAGGATGCCCACGGCTTGGCACATGGGGCCGGAAAGGGAAAGGGGGCAGAAAACAAAGGTAAATGGGACCGCTTCCAGACAGAATGCCTAGCCTACTTGATGAAGCGCTTGAGCGAGATAAAGGAAGGCGACGGCACCGTGCTCGACAACACCTGCATCTTTTACGGCAGCAGCAACAGCAAGACCCATAACAACAATAACTATCCCCTGGTCCTCGCTGGTGGCAAAAAAATGGGATATAAGCACGGGCAATACCTCACTTTTGATAAAGATATTCCCTTGGCCAACCTGTTTGTCACCATTCAGAAACGAATGGGCGCCAAGGCTGACTCCTTCGCCGATAGCACCGGCAGCTTGGACGAGTCCGTCGCCTAACACCTCTGCCAAGGATCAGCGATTTCCTCGCCCCCGTCCGTTGCTCAGCCAGGCCCCAATCGACGCAGATAGCGCGATGATACACGCCACAGTCAGGGTATGATTTTGCTACCGAGCACTGTCACCCTTTCCCTCGGGCTTCCTTTGGCGATTCTCAGCATCTTGAGATCAGTTGCCGGCAAATGATCAACCGCAGTTCAAATCATGATTTCCCGAATAGCTCCGCTGCTGTCGGAGAACTGTTTGGCGGGAACGTCCAACGCGTTTGCCAGTGTTAGGTAGAGGTTTGAAAGCGGTGGAGCCTCTTTGCCGAAATCATGAAATGCACCCTGTTTGAGGCCAAGTTTTTCGCCTCCCACCAACATCATAGGATAGTTGGTATTGACGTGTGTCTGGCTGTTGCTGCTGCCGTAGAGCACAACCGTGTTATCGAGCATCGTTCCTTCACCCTCAAGCGTGTTTACAAGCTTAGTGATGAACTCAGCCAGCAGATCGCCCTGAAATTTGTCGTACTTCCCCAAGGGGACGGCTTGTGCAGCACCTTTGGCCGCGTTGTGGGCCAGCACATGGTGGGTGACACCGAGCCCGAGAGCGATCGGAATGTTGTCCCACTTGCTACTATTCATGCTCTGTAGCATGTAGGTCGCATAACGGGTTGAATCTGTCTTGAACGCCAGATAGATAAGGTTGTACATCGTGCGGATGAAAGCCGCTGGATCCTGCACAGAGGCGTTAAGCGCCAACTCATCTGTGGGCACCTTTGGCTTGGGAGTTGCCGTCCAGCGCTCCATGCGCTCGATCTCTTTCTCCACATCTCGCAATGCGTGCAGGTAGTGCTCCAGCTTCTGCGAATCGTCGCGTCCGAGCTTACGTTTCATCTCGCGGTAAGATGCCAGAACACGATCGACACGGCGTTTATCTTTGGCCAATCGTAGGTGCTGCTTTTTCTGCAAATCCGGGTCGGAATTAAACATCGCATCATACAACCCGCGTAAGTTGTTCGAGGAAGGAACGCCGCGTCCGAACTGATTGTAAGAAAGCGTATTCGATCTCCCTTCGCCGCCCAGCCCCCCTTCATTACCAAGCACAAGACTCGGATAACGCGTTTTATGCCCGTGCGTCATCGCGGCGATTTGATCGAGTGAAGGACTTTTCACCGCTGCGGCGGGATTACTGCCGGTAAGGAATGAATCCGCGGTACTGTGTCCGCCGGCGCTCACGCAATGGGGATGCTCCAATCCTTTTACAATGGTAACGTGCTTAGCCAACGGGTTAAAGGCTTCCATTGACTTGCCGAATTGCATTTGGCCATCGACCAATTTCGGGTACCAACTCCAATCACCATGCAGGGCGAATCCGTGCCCCACGTACAGTGCCAGAAGCCGCTTGGGCATTTCACTTGCCGGATCGGACGCCATGCAATCGAGAATTGGCAGGCTCAGGGCCACACCGCCAGCGCCGCGAAGAAATGTGCGACGATTAATATTCATTCTCTTGGCCATCATTGTCTTCCTGCATACTTGCCCATTTTGGCCCAACGATCATTGTGGAACCTTTGATTGTGAACCGTGCCTGAAAACGTCTGACGTGACAATCGCTTTGATCAGGCTCCGCATTTTGTACCCGCTTTTTTCGAACTGCGACTGCAGACTCAGCACGGTCTGCTCATCGCGAAACGTGAGCGACCTGCCCAGAGCATAGGAAAGCATATGACGGGTAAAGCCATATGAGAATTGCTTGTGCCGCTTTTCGAGAAGAAATTTTTTCAAGGGCAACAGCCCGTCGATCTCTTGTTCATCAATCGTGACTTTTTTAACAACCGGGCCAGCTTTCTTAATTGACCTTCGCAGCAGGCCCACCGCATCAAGGCCTTCGGTGGCAATTCCCCATGGATCAATATCCTTATGGCAATCGTAACACGTTGTGCCAGTCTTGAGGTGCAAATCCAATCTTTGCTTGATTGATACTGGGACCCTGGCTTTGGCATCGCTGGAGGGTTCCGGTAATGAAGCCACATCCGGTGGCGGATCGGACGGCGGATCACCCAGTAGTCGCGAACGAATCCAAACCCCACGGTTCACCGCGTGGGCATCCTGCCCGTTGGATTGCGCCAGCATGACCGCAGCCTGCGCCAAGACGCCGCCACCTCGATCATTGGGCGCATCAACGGATACAAATCTTGGCGTGAAGACACCGGCGATGCCATAATGCTCAGCCAGCACTTCGTTCACCATCACGAAATCAGATTCAAGAAAACTGAGGCAACTCACATCTTTGTGAAGAACGCGCGCAAAGAATTCGATGCATTCCTGCTTCATATATTCCCTGATTCGCATGCCACGGTCTTTGAATGAAGGATAGTAATTCGGGTCCACCGCGATCTGATCCAGTCGGGTAAAATCGATCCATTGCGCGACAAAATCTTTAACAAATCGCCGCGCGCGCTTGTCTGCAAGCAGTCGATCAACCTGCTGTTCGATCTTAAAGTCATCAAGATGGTCATGTTCACCCGACAGCGCAATCAACTGTGCATCCGGTGGGCCGTTCCATAGGAAGTAAGACAGACGGGAGGTGAGGTCGTAATTATTAGATCGGCGCAGATATAAAAAACGTGGGTCGCTTAGTATCGTGACGATTGAGTTTCGCAGAGCTTCAAGGTCACTGCTGCCAGCGGCAATCTCTTCGGCCCATATCTGATCGACCTGAATCGCGTCGGCTTTGGACAAGGGTTGGCGCCAAGCCCGTTCCGCGAACAACTTCAACTTACCGGGCATTTCATTCCGGTTCAGTTTCCCACCGGTTAAGAATGGCTGAATGGCAGGTGGGGGCCAACTTGCAGAGAACGGCGTTTCAAACTCCACCTTTTCGATGACCACGTAGCCATGCGTTTTCATCGCCTCGGGATATACCGCGGGGCCCTTCGCTTCATTGCCGTGCGTGCCGTTGTTTCCATTTGCCGAAGGAATTAAACCATGTGTATGGCCAAACGCCTTGATCCACTGTTCATCGGGCCGCACAAGGTAAATCGGTTCAGTCCAATTAAATCGAGCAGGCAGCTTAAAGCCCTCAAGCTTGTTGTGATTCACAATCGATAGCGTACGGAACTTCAGCCAGTAACCGGGGCTTCGATCTTCGGCTTCAATGGCGTCGGAAACCACGCCGAGGTGATCTTCCAGGGTGCCAAATACTTCAAATTCCTGCGGGCCTTCTTTGATGGGGACGGTGATCGGCTCCACCAACTTGTAAGGATGCTTGCCGGACTGATCGAGGTACACGCCGATTTCCTGCGGGGTACGATTGGTCCCCCGTTGTTCAAATTTTCTATATCGAATGGCAAACTCACTCTCTGTAGGCATTGGAGTAAGGACCATCCGATAAGGGGTTAAGTCGTCACCATAGCGAGCGCTTACCTGCAATGGCCCCGCTGGTAAGCGAACTCCCAAAAATGCCGGTTGATGAATGGATCCCGTAAATTCGCGCCCACCCAATTTCACAGTAAGTTCCTGTGGTGGTTCCGAGGGTTCCCGTACGAATTGTTTCCCTGGTTCCAATAGGGCCTGGATTTCTTTCACGTCCAACGCTCGATTGTAAAAATACACCTCATCCATCTGCCCCTTGAAAAGCCGTGAGCCCTGTATCCGTCCAATGTGCATAGCCACCGCCGGATTATCCAGGTTGGTGGGGGCAACGGTTCCGGAGGCCACCTCGAAACCGTTGACGTACAATCGTGTTTGATTTTCCCCACGCCGCACCACCGCCGCCACGTGCTGCCAAGTATTCACCCTGAGGATGCCAGGCTTTGTAGCCACGGTCCCATTGGATTGATTGGCAGGATTGACTGTCTCAATCCGCAACACACCCCCTTGCAACATGTCCATATACCATCCGTGAACCCAGTTGTAACGGCCCAGGCAAACGATACCCGCCTGCCGCAACTCGCTTGGATTTATCCAGGCAGCCACGGTGAAGTCCCCTTTCCCCACATCCATCAAGGGGTTGCGCGGGATCACCAACGCATCATCATGCCCATCCAAGGAAATGGCCTTCCCTTCCTTGCCAATTGGTGAATCAAGGTACTTTGCGCCACCCACGAGTTTGCCCGTCAATTCCTTACGCTTGGATTCACTCTGAGTGTCACCGTTTAAACCCCAGGCACTCACCAATCCCTGCTCCAATTTTGAAGGATCCGCTGCGACCGCCGGGTTTCTCGGCGGGTTTAAGAAAACATCCACCTGATAGATGCCCTCCTCCGGGATTTGCACGGTGCGTGGCTTGGCTAAATTTTTTAACACCTCCTGGCCGGGAACCGCTTTGGCTATAGCTAATCCAGGTTTGATCAGAAAATGCTCTCCGTACCCGTAGGTTGGCGGCTCATTTCGTAAGGTTAACTTGATCCGGAATCTGCCCTTGCTCCTGTTTTCACGCAGGAACATTCGGTATTCGTGCTTGGGAGGGATCGGGATCTCAAAATCATCGCCGATCCATTTCGGCCCTTCGTACAACCGCCGATGCCCCACGTAAAGATAGTTGTCCCCCGCCCAGTGGCATTTTTCCCAGTCGTTGCCCGCGATGCGAAACACATCCGGGCGGATTGGATTGATGGGTGGCATCGCCCGCTCGATGATCTGTTCGAGCGCATCGGTATAGAGTTGAAGGTATGAACCCGAAAGATCGAGTTCCGATTGCCGGGAAAAACCGTGCTTGTCGACCGGGTCGCCAATGAGCTGGTCCGCAATATGCTCATGAGTTTTTAATAAATCCTGGAGACTATGTGCGATCTGATTATTGGTTAGGCGCATCAAGGGATCCCGCCCGCCCTTCGCATCTTCCTCGTATTTCGTTAATAATCCGATCGTCTCAGAAAGAAACGCCCGGCGTTCCTCCGCCTTGGGGTGCTTGGCATCCTTGGGCGGCATGTCACCCCGCTGGATGTTATGTATAACCTCTTTCCACAGTTCGTGATTGTCGCCAGTCACACGCAAGGCAAGCTGATCCAGCCGAACATCGCCCTTATGCTTTTCTGCATTATGGCATTTCACGCAATAGGTCTTTAGAAAAACGGCTTTGTTTTTCTCTGCTGAGACTGCTACGCCGGTTAAGGAAGAAAAGAGGACTACAAGGACCAATATGAAATAGAACCTCAAGAAATGATTCAGGTTGTATAACGGAATCAGTGCTTTCATCGCCAAGAGAATCCTACCCCACCATCCTGATTCAGAGAAGATGGAAAAAATCTCCACTTCAACGCCTTTATTCCTCCCAAATTTTCCTCCAACCTACGCCGCCACTTGGAGGAATTTGAAAGTCTATTTGCGTGTGTTCACGCAAACAAGTATGCCCGCAGCATTGCGGGCGTAGATTCTGCCGTTGGAAAAAACGGGGACGGTCCAGCAGCGACCTTGGAGGATTTGGGCCTCGACAGTGGGGGTAAAGCCCTTGGGTGAGGCGGGGCCGAGGGCGAGTTTACCTTTTTCGCCAAGGATGAGCAGTTGGTTTTGCGCAGCCATTAACGAGCCGCAGCCGTAGCCTTCTTTTCGCCATTGCACGGTGCCATCAGCAAGGCGCATACAAACAATTTGCTTGGGGCCGCGACCGTGAGTATTGCCGTCAAAGCCGTACACAAAATCCCCGAGCACGATGGAGTTGTTCATATGGTTGCTGAGGTTTTTATTGGTATAGATTTGGCGTAGGGCGTTGCCGGTGAATTCAAATAATGCGCAGCCGCGCTGGTAGCCGGTGGAGATAAAAATTTTGTTTCCGACAACAATGGGCGTGGTGGAGTTGGTACGGAATGAAGTGCGCCAGTCTTGAAAGGCGACGGTCTTGCCGGTTTGAGCGTCGAGCACAACGAGGCCATCGGTCTTGAGGGTGGCGAGGTACATTTTGTTTTTGAATTGGAACGTAATGGGCGAGCCGTAAGCGGGTTTATATTTTTTGCTGCGCCAGATTTCTTTGCCTGTGGTTTTGTTGAACGCGCAAGTGAAGGTGGCTTCGACGATGACCATATCACCAAGTATTAATGGTGAGCCTGCAAAGCCCCATTCGGGCGGCTTGGGCAGCTCGGCTTTGGCCATTAGATCGGCGGTCCAATGTTTTTCGCCATTAGCAACGTTGTAGCATACGAGTCGACCGGATTTGCTGAGGCCATAAACGCGCTTGCCATCCACGGTGGGCGTGGCGCACGGGCCGCCTTCATGAAGATAATCGACCAGCGCGGCTGGATAAGTGTCACTCCAATTAACTTTACCAGTGACGGCATCGAGGCAAGTGAAGGTTTCTTTGTTGCCGCTCCGTTTGCCGGTGCAGCCCATGGCGAAAAGACGGCCGTCGGCAACGGCCATACCAGAAAAGCCCACGCCGATTTCTGCACGCCAAGCGATCTTGCTGAAATCGGCTTTCGGCAGTGCCTCGCGCGAAATACCATCGTGTTGCGGCCCGCGCCAGTTTGGCCAATCGGCCGCGTGCGCCAAGACGCCGAGGGTGAGGGTAACAATTAAATATCGCATGAATGGATGTTACCTGACGGGAAAAGTGTGGAAAAGCCCAGATTTTAGTCATTTTTGATGTGAATAATGTGCGGATAAGGAAGCCTAGGTTTTTTGCAGAATCGGCTAATGCCTATTTTAAGGGGTTATCCTGCGTTTCTTTGCAAAAGTTACCATGGGAATAAAATCTGCACAAATGATGAATAATTTGTAAATTTAGGCGAATTAAGCGGAATTTTTTATCAAAATCTCCCGATTGCCGGAACAAGGCTGTTTCCGGCGGTTTTTTACGGTAGAGTGCTTTTGCACCTAAATTGCATGAGCAAAAAGAGATCACACTATATAAATAGGGAATTGAGCTGGCTGGAGTTTAACCAGAGGGTGTTGGCTGAGGCGCTGGACGCGAGCAATCCGTTGCTGGAGCGGGTGAAGTTTTTTTGCATCGCGAATTCGAATCTTGATGAGTTTTTCGAGGTCCGCATCGCAGGCCTCAAGCAACAAATTGAAAGCAAAGTTGTGGAGCGCAGCCTCGACGGGCGGACGGCCACAGAAGTTTTTCAGGCGGCGGGGAAACGCATTCACCGAATGGTGGGCGATCTGTTTCAATGCTGGCGAGAGGATCTGCGACCGGCGTTGGCGCGCGAGGGGTTTCGATTTCATGCCATTGATGATCTCGGTCCAGATGATCGCGAATGGGTGGAGACGTATTATCGCAAATCAGTCAGGCCGGTGCTCACGCCGTTGGCGGTGGACCCGCTCAAAACCTTCCCGCTCATATTAAATAAATCTTTAAATTTAATTGTGCGCGCCGAGATCACACGCGCGGGTGGCACCGAGCAACGGCTTTGCATCGTGCAGGTACCACGGGTCATCCCGCGCCTTGTCGCGCTGCCCCGTCCTTCGGGCACGCACGAGCATGTGTTTCTTGCGGATATCATTTCCTATTTCATCGATGATCTGTTCCCGGGCACAAAGGTTCTAGGTAACTGGTGCTTCCGCGTAACACGCAACAGTGAATTATACGTGGAAGAGGAAGATGCAGAAAATCTGCTGCAAGCGGTGGAAAACGAATTGCGCAACCGGCGGCGCGGAGATGCGGTGCGGTTGGAAATTGATCACACGTGCCCGGACGATCTCGTGCAGGAGCTGTTGGAAGTATTCAATCTGGACTCGCCGGATCTCTACCGCATTGACGGACCGGTGAATCCTATCCACGTGAACATACTGCTCGAAGGCGATCATTCACCCGAGCTGCGTGATCCGCCCTTCATCGCACCCATCGCGGCGGCGTTCCATCGGCGGAAAGATATCTTTGGCGTGCTGCGCCGGCAGGATGTGCTGCTTCATTCACCTTACGACAGTTTTGATAGCGTGGTGGATTTGCTCGAACAGGCCGCCGAAGACCCAAAAGTGCTGGCGATCAAGCAAACCCTTTATCGTGCCGGGTCGAATCGGCGCATTGCCGGTGCGCTCATTCGCGCCGCACATAATGGCAAACAAGTCGCCGTGGTTGTGGAATTAAAAGCGCGCTTTGACGAGGCGCACAACATCCGTTGGGCACGCGAAATGGAGGAGGCTGGAGTGCATGTGAGCTACGGGCTGGTCGGCTACAAAGTACATGCGAAGCTCTGCCTCATCGTGCGGCAGGAAGATGATGGTCTCCGGCATTATCTGCATCTTGGAACCGGTAATTACAATCCCAACACCGCTAAGCTCTACACCGATCTAGGCCTGATGACTTGTCGAAAGGAATACGGCGAGGATGTTGCGGCACTGTTTAATTTTCTGACCGGCTTCTGCGAATTTCAAGAGACTGGCAAATTGATCGTGGCGCCGCACGATTTTCACAAAAAAATGCTCGGCTTCATCGAGCGCGAAACCGTCAACGCCGCCAGCGGCAAGCCTGCGCGCATCATCACCAAGATGAATTCGCTCGTCGACAAGCCGGTCATCGAGGCGCTGTATGAAGCCAGCGCCGCGGGCGTAGAGATCGACCTCATCGTGCGCGGCATTTGCTGCCTGCGCCCGGGCGTACCGGGATTGAGTGAGAACATCCGCGTAATCAGTATCATCGACCGCTTTCTGGAACACAGTCGGATTTATTACTTTGAAAACGGCGGAGATACTCAAGTCTATGCAGGCAGCGGTGACTGGATGCCCCGAAATTTTCAGAAACGCATTGAGGTCGCCTTTCCGATTGAAGATGCCAAGATCAAAAAATTTCTTGTGAAAAAAATCTTACCCTCGCACCTCAAGGACAATGTGAAAGCCCGCGAGCTACAACCTGATGGCACCTATATTCTGCGCACACCCAAAGGCAAAAAACCACGCCGGAGCCAAATGGAATTCATCCGGAAAACAAAATCTGTCGAGAAAGAAAGCAAACGGGAAACCAAATTTAAAATGGGCCGCACCACCGAGACCACTCGGCTTTCATAATCACTTCGCCACCCCGTCACGCGCCAGTACGGCTGCACCGCTGATGCCGCCATCATCACCCAACGCACTGGTAACAATTTGCACACCATCTAATGTGCCGGGCAACACGTGTGCTTCTACAGTTTTTCGTACGATCGGCAGCATTGTCCCGTGCAACGCTTCGATCACGCCACCGCCCATCACCACATATTCCGGCCCGAACGCACTGACAATCGCCGCCACGCCGAGTCCGGTGTCTTCCGCCACACTACGAATCACGCGTCGCACCAAAGGATCGCGCGCCGTGATGGCTTGTCGCAAATGCCGACTGCGGACGCCCTTGAGCTGCGCGCCCAGTTCCTCCTGCAACATTGTCTCCCCCCCTTCCAGCACCGCCTTGCGCAGTCGCCGCACAATTCCCGTCCGACTGGCGAGCGATTCCAAACTGCCTCGAATGCCTGTGCCGGTTTTCAAGCCGCCTTTGGAAATGACTATCTGCCCAAACTCACCTGCCGACCTGTTGAATCCTGTGTAAAGTTTGTTGTTAATGATAATACCGCCGCCAAAACCGGTGCCGAGAAACACGCCCACCATCGTGCGGGGTTTGCGCTTGAGTTCCAGAGTATGAATGCCGAGCGTGAACAAATTGCAATCGTTCTCTACCGCCACCGGGCGACGCAACCGGCGGTTAAGCAAAGCGCGTATAGGCACGTCTTCCCAGCCGATGTTAGTGGCACCAAACACACGGCCCTGATGAACAATGCCGGGAACGCCCACGCCAATGGCACACACTTGGGTGAGGCGAATTGATTGTTCGGTGAGTAATTCGCGAATGGCGCGTTCGATACGATCAAGCACTGCATCGCCCCCTCGATTGGCTTTGGTCTTTAGCTTGACCGTGCCGAGCAGTTTGAGCGAACGATTGAAGAGCCCGGCCAAAATTTTCGTGCCACCCACATCCACACCCACGAAATACTGCGCTGCGCGTTGCACGGCCATCGGTGGAGATTGAACCGGAGCAGTGGAAAAGGTTCAAGGCTCAAAGAAGCTCGCTTACCGGCTTTCTTCAACTTTGATCGGCTGGGGCGGCTCGAAGGTGGCGATGACTTGCCCGTTGGTGCCATTCCAAACGCGCAATACGCTGGCTTCGCCGCCGGCGATGATGACGGCACCATCGGCTGATACGGCACTGGAATATACGAAATCCTTGGAGCCGCTGAAGTCGCGCACGTTACTGGGGTTACCCATTGGCACGCGCACACGGCGCACGCGATTGTCACCGGCACTGAGCACAGCCTGGTCTGTGTAACCCACAAAATGAATGGAGGTGACTTCCTTTCCGTATCCCGTGCCCTTCCCAGCGCGTTCGCCGGTGATCACGTTCCATACTTTAATTTCCTTGTCGGCTCCCACGCTCGCAAGGATGCGCCCATTATGCTGCCACGCCACCCCGAGCACATGATGCGAGTGCCCCTCGAAGGCATGCAAGATTTTGCCGTCAGCAAGGTTTGTGATCTTGGCAAATTTATCCGCCGCACCGCTGGCTATCTGTGTGCCGGCAGCGTTGAATTGTAATCCCATTACTGTGTCGCTATGCACTTCATGAAAATTTTGAGTGATCATGCCATTCGCAACGGAAAAAACCTGCACCGTACCACTGCGACTAGGTTCACCACTGCCCACGGCGAGTTGCGTGCCGTCATGGCTGAAGGCCAGCGCGGTGGCGCGATCAATGATGGGGGATTTCTCATCACCAGTGCCCACTGTACGCTCAAGTTTCCATTGGGCCACAGGATCGCACAGGGCTGCTTTTTTGTCCGCACCTACCGAGAGAATTTGTCCACTTGCAGTAAACCTAACAAAATGGATCACACTTTTATGACAAATGTAGCTGTCATTTTGTTTGCCCGTGGCAGCATTCCAAAGGTGCAGTATTTGGTCATCGCCGCCAGTAACTACCGTGAGGCCATCAGCTGAAAAAGCAATGGTGCGCACCGGTTGCCCGGACTGTGCGAGAACGTCCTTCGCGGTTTTGGCACCGGCATCAGCGGTCTTTTGTTGTTGATCGGCTGCCGTTTTTTGACCTTCAGCCATTTTCTTTTCGGCTGCTTTTTTGATGAGAGCCTCCTTGGAGAGCTTGGCCTCGTTTGCAGCTTGTTGGCGCGGTTCCTCCAGTTTTTTATATTCGACATCGGCGGCCGTTACTTTCTTGGCGCCGTCATCCACTTTCTTTTTCGCAGCAATCTGATCTTTGTTTAGTTGATCACGTTTTGTTTTTGAATCGTTGGCAAGCTTTCGCTTGGCGGTGGCAACTTTCATAGCGGCGGCTTGACCGGTCTTGGCTTTTTCGGTAATAGGCTTGGCAGCGGCAGCGGCTTTTACGGCATCATCGGCCAACTTGGCGGCCGCGGTGTGGGCTTTTTGTGCATTTACCACAGCAACTTTGGCAATGGTTAGTGCGCTCTCAGCAGTCTTGAGCGCGGCCGAGGCTTGTGTGAATTTCGTTGTGGCAACGGTGGTGGCGGCTTGGGCGGTCTTTTCTTTTGCCTGCGCTTGGGTCCACGCCGCTTTGGCTGTATTAGCGGCTTTGCGTTTTTCGGTGGCAGCCTGGGCGGCGGCTTGTTTTTCTTCGGGTTTTTTTGTGGCGTCACCCGCCGTCTTGTTGGAATTAACCTCTGCGGCTTTGGCAGCTTGATCCGCAGCATCGAACGCTTTTTTCATGGCGGCAGTGACGGCCTTTGCGATTACCAATGCTTTTTCTGTATTGGTCTTGGCGGTGTTGGTGGCGGTGACGGTTTTTTGCGCAGTGGTGAGCTTGGCCTCTGCGGGTTTTTGTTGGGAGGCAATTTGATCATCAATTTTCTTTTGGGCTGCGGTGGCAGCCGCCTTGCGGGTGACAGCGGTTCTTTCTTTGGCGGCAAGATCGGCCACCGGCCCCGCGGCAGCGGTCTTGGCCTTGGCAGCAACGGCCTCGGCGGTCTTGGCGGCGGCGTCCAGCGGGGGGAATATTTTTACCTCATTATCATAATCGGCTTTGAGTTTGGCGTAATTGGTTTCATTTATTGTTTGTTCGGCTTGCGCGGTATCGAGAATTTTTTTCTTCTCTGCGATGGGCATACCCTCAGCTTTCTTTAGCGCTTCATCGGCTTTCTTTACGCGATCTTCCCCCTTTTTATGATTGTCCGTTTGCGTCTTGAGATACGCGGTATAATAGCCAACTTCCGCCTTGGCAAACGCGACAAAGCGATCTTTGTCAGCGGAATCTTCGATTGATTTTCGGGTGCCTTTCAGTTCGGCAATTTGTTGACCATTGCTGGCGGCCCAGAGTTTGCCCGTTCCATTTCCGCTTGCAGATGCGAACTTGGCTCCATCCGCGCTCACCGCAACGGCCAACACAGGGCCGCCGTGTGACATGGACCGGATGGCTTGCGCGGTGTTGGCGTCCCAATGACGGAGCGTGCCATCGCGACTGCCAGAGAGAATTTGAGTGGGACTTTTCGGTAACCGGATGAGGGCAAGGATGGGCTGGCTGTGGCCTTTCATTTCCTTGTGCGGGTTCAGGCCCGCTTTGATAGCAGCATCCTCGGCGGCCTTGGCTTGGTCGAGTACAGCCTTGGTGGTGGTAACGGCCTTTTGGGTGTCGACCACGACCATGGCACTGGCGGTAATATCCGCCTTGGCTTTGGTATCCGTAGCTTTGGCCAAGGTCACAGCTTTGGCTTTTTCGGCCGCGGTTTTCACGAGGACGGCCTCGGCAGTTTGGGCCTTTGCGTGGGCGTCTTTAGCGTTGTCAGCAGCTTTGCGGTTGTCTGTTGCAGTTTTGGCAGCAGCTTGTTTGGCCTCGGGTTTTTGGTTGGCATCCGCACCAATTTTCTTCGCGTTGGCTTCAGCAGCTTTGGCCGCGGCCTCAGCGGTATTGAATGTTGCCAATGCCTTGACGGTGGTCGCCTTTGCGGGAGGGACTGCTTTCGTGGCATCGGCGGAAGCCTTAAGAGCCGCGGCCAATGCTGCAGTAGCTTTGGGCGCATTGGCTTTGACCTTAGCGGCTTGGGCAACGGCGGTTTTAGCGGAGGTATCAGCGGTGCTAAAAAGTTTTTGTTGGGCGAGGGTGGCCAGCTTGGCGGCGGCGAGCGATTTGGCAAGGGTGTCGTTGATAGTTTGCGCGGAGGCAAGATTCCATGAGCGGATGACATTGTCGCCATGCGCGGTGGTGATGAGTTTGCCATCAGCGGTCCACGCGGCGGATGTGATGGGCGTTGGCTTTTCGAGCGCGAGTTTTGGGGCGGTGAATTTGCCGTCAGCAATTGTCCAAATATGAATGGCACCATCCTGCGCGCCAGTGAGGAGCAGGGTGTTATCAAGCGAAAACGCGATGGCGCTGACAGGAGTTTTATGGCCGGTCAGTGTTTTAACTATTTGGCCGGTGGCGGCATTGAGGAGGCGAATACTGTTGCCTTCAGCTTGCGCCATGGTCTGACTGTCGGTACTCAGCGCAATCACGGTGGGATTTGCGGCGAACGTTTTCTGCGGCAAAATGGGTTGGCGACGCCAGAGTTTTACTTCGCGGAAACCGCCGCTGGCGAGCAGTTCGCCGCTTGGATGAAAGGCCATGGAATGCACAAGGTCGCGGTGACTCACGCCTTCTTTATAATTACCGGTTTTGAGCAAAGCGGGATCGGTAAGGCGCGTGATCAGTGATTTGCCCGGGATATGATAAACAAAAATCTGATTAGCACGACCGGCGGCGGCGTACTGGCCGTTGGGGGAAACGGTTGCTGAATAAATCGGATTGAGCCCCGCCGGCAATGGTTGCCATTTCACTACCCGAGCGGCCCGCACTTCGCCTTTGGCACCCTGAGTGATCCATAGCTTGAGCAACCCAAGTTGATTGGCGCTGAGCAACTTGGCTGACACTTTGTTTTCCTTTGGCGGCATGGAGGGGTCCTCCAAGTGCGCAGCGGTTTGAAAGAGTAAGCTTTCCATCGGTTTGCCGGGCACGATGATGTCGGACTTTGCGATGTCCTGGGGCGTTTCAAGAATCACATCGGCTTTGGATTTGGTGTGGTTATGACAAGCAAGGCAATTGGCACGCAGTATTGGCAGGATTTCATTTTGAAAGTCTACCGGCGTTGTGCGCTTAACGTCAGTCACTGGCAGTGCAGAGCGAACGGAGTTTGCCAAAAGACATGCGGCAAGTACGGCTGCCACACAATGGGTTCGAGTTGGATTTATGGTTTTCAAATTGATTTACTTCTTTGTTTCTTTTTTCACCTCAATGACTTTCAGCTTCAGTGGCTGAGTCACTTTAATGGTTTG
>JAOLZA010000017.1 GCA_028343615.1 Verrucomicrobiota bacterium | reverse complement strand
GGCGAAAGAGTCTCAAACGGAATTGTGTTTTTGTTCACCGTAATGCCCGCCGTATCGAGCGTTTCTTGGCATTCCTTGCCGGTGAGCCCCTTGCTTTGCACGTCCACCAACAGCAGATGGTTATCTGTTCCGCCGCTCACCAATCGGTAGCCGTTCTGTTCCATCCCATCGGCCAATGCCTTGGCATTCAAAATAACTTGCTGTTGGTATTCCTTGAACTCCGGCGCAAGTGCCTCTCTCAAACACACCGCCTTAGCCGCAATTACATGCATCAGCGGGCCGCCTTGGATACCGGGGAACACATTGCTGTTTAGTTTTTTGGCGTATTCCTCACGCGCCATAATGAGGCCACCCCGCGGGCCGCGCAAAGTCTTGTGGGTGGTGGTGGTGACAAAATCCGCGTGCGGCACGGGGCTGGGATGACATCCGGCCGCAACAAGCCCCGCGATGTGCGCAATGTCCGCCAGCAACATCGCGCCGCTCGCCTTGGCGATCTCGCCCATTCGCTGAAAATCGATGAGCCGCGGATAGGCACTCGCGCCCACGGTGATCATTTGCGGTTTGTGTTCCATCGCCATTTCGGCAAGTTGGTCGTAATCAATCCGCTCGTCCTCTTTGCGCACGCCGTAGTGGACGATCTCGAAAAACTTACCTGAGAAATTGGCCGAGTTGCCGTGTGTGAGATGACCGCCGTGGCTGAGGTCCATCGTTAGCAATTTGTCTCCCGGCTTGAGAACCGCGAAGTACACTCCCATATTCGCGCCGCTGCCGGAATGCGGCTGCACGTTTACATATTCCGCGCCAAAAACTTTTTTGGCACGCTCGATGGCCAGTTCTTCCGCGACGTCCACGTGTTCACAACCGCCGTACCAACGTTTGCCGGGATAGCCCTCGGCGTATTTATTCGTGAGCGTGGAGCCCTGCGTTTCCATCACGGCGGGGCTAGTAAAATTCTCGCTGGCGATCAGCTCGATATTTTCCTGTTGGCGCTGTTTCTCGTGGCGAAGCACCTCATCCACATCAGGATCCACCACTTCCACGCGACAATCGGTCTCCAATTTTTCGACACGTCGCGCGTGGCGGCCGCCTTCGAAATCCGTCCCCAGAAACGAGTCCAAAATATCTTTAGCCGCTTCCCCGCCTGTTTTATTTGCGGACAAACAAAGCACATTCGCATCGTTGTGCTGGCGTGCGAGTACTGCCGTGCCCGGATCGTCAATCAACGCCGCGCGCACACCCGCCACTTTATTGGCGGCCATACTCATCCCCACGCCGGATTTGCAAATGAGCACGCCGCGCGCGTGTTGCCCGCTGGCCACGCTGCGAGCCACTGCTTGAGCAAAGTCCGGATAATCGCAGGAGTCTTCGCTGGCAGGGCCGTAATCCTGCACGGCAATATCTTTGGTTCCGAGATGCGCGCGCAGGGTTTCCTTGAGCGCAAACCCGCCGTGATCCGCGCCGATGGCGAGGGTGTTATTTTTTTCTGATGATTGTATCATTGAAGTTTGGTTCACAAAAGGAATGAGTGCTTCGATGCCCTCCTTGATTTGATTACGGCAGACTTTATAAATTGCGAGGTCGCCGCCAATGGGATCGGCTATGTCCTTGCGGTCTGAGGGCAATGCCTCCACAAACTCACGTAGCAGAAAAATCCGCTCGCGGGCTTGCGGGAAAAACCGAATAAGATTATCCACGTGCCCGCTGGCGAGGCCAAAAATATAATCGGATTCAGCAACCATCTCCGCCGTGATCTGCGCACTACGCTGGTTTGTGATATCAATGCCTAATTCCTGCATCGCCGTGACCGAATGCACGCTGGGCAACGCGCCATCGATCGCACCCAGACCTGCCGATAGTGCTTCAAACCCGCTTTGCTCTTTATTGAGTTCGCGGAAAAAGCCTTCGGCCATCGGACTACGGCAGATATTGCCCGTGCAGACAAAGAGGATTTTTCTCATTCCCAATTGGGTGAACGCTGCCAGCTAATCCTGCAACGCCTTGGCGGCAATATCCCCGCGAACGTGCGCGCCTTCAAACCTTATTTTATCCACAGCCGCGTAGGCGCGGTCGCGGGCAGCGACTAATGTGTCGCCCAGTGCTGTAACGCCCAGCACCCGGCCGCCACTGGTGACAAGGTTTTTACCTTCGTATTTTGTACCAGCGTGGAAGATTTTCACACCCTCCATCGCACCAACATCTGCTACACCAGTGATAAGTTTGCCTTTGGCATAGCTTTCGGGGTAACCGCCCGAAGCCATCACCACGCACACGGCGGCTTGATCGTTCCAGTGTACGTCCATCTCTGCCAGACGGCGGTCGATGCTCGCTTCAAACAAATCCACAAGGTCCGTTTCTAATCGCATGAGGTAAACCTGCGTTTCCGGATCGCCCCAGCGTGCGTTGAACTCCAGCACCTTCGGCCCATTGGCGGTCAACATTAGGCCAGGATAAAGCATCCCGCGAAAATCAATGCCCTCAGTGAGGCAACCGGTGAGCCACGGATTCAGCACCGACGCGGCGGCCGCTTGCAGTTCGTCGTCATTGATAAATGGCGCGGGTGAAAAAGTACCCATGCCACCGGTGTTGAGGCCTTTGTCGCCGTCCAGCGCGCGTTTGTGATCCTGCGAGGTGGGAAACAAAATCGTGGTTCGCCCATCGCACATCACGTGCAGCGAAATTTCGGTACCTTCAAGAAATTCCTGAATCACTACTTGATTGCCCGCCTTGCCGAATTGTTGATCGACCATCACCGTATCAATCGCTGCCTCCGCTTCCTTCAGAGTTTCACAAATCAAAACTCCCTTACCGAGCGCCAACCCGTCCGCCTTCACCACGCAACGCCCATTCAACTCGCCCGCGAAAGCTTTGGCGGCGGTGGGAAAGTTGAACGTTCCTGCGCGCGCGGTGGGAATGCTGTGGCGCGCCATAAAATCCTGCGCAAACACTTTTGAGGACTCAAACTGTGCCGCCTGCGCATTGGGCCCCCAAATGCGCAGATCATTTTCCTCAAACAAATCCACGATACCCGCCGCGAGTGGATTATCCGGCCCCACCACCGTGAGATCCGGCTTATGCGCACGAGCGAAATCCAAGAGTGCCTCCAAATCCTCTGCGCACACTGGAACACATTCCACCGATTTCCCACTCGCGGTGACCTCGCCCGCGATCCCACCATTCCCCGGCGCTACCCACAGTCGCTTGACACGTTTGCTCTGCGCCAACTTCCAAGCCAAAGCGTGCTCCCGCCCGCCACCGCCTATGAGGAGAATGTTCACGTTGTTAATTTAACTTTGCCACGGCCTTTTGTCACGTCACCGATGATCCACGCGCTGTGGCCGCGGCGACGTATGCTGCGGAGGATACCGTCGGCTTTGGGGCCACTGACGATGGCGGTCATTCCGATTCCCATGTTGAATACTTGGTGCATCTCGGTGGCGGAAACTTTGCCGTGTTTTTGAATGACGTCAAAAACCGGGAGCACGGGCCACGTCCCTTGGCGGATGGTGACACCACATTTTTTGGGCAGAACGCGCGGTATGTTGTCGATGAATCCACCGCCGGTAATGTGGGCCAACCCTTTGATTGCGCGGGCACGGCGGGATTTGTTGAAACTTTTTAGTAACGCCTGCACGAGCGGGCCGTAGCTTACGTGGGTTTTCAGCAGTTCATCGCCCACGCTGCAGCCGAGCTCGGGCACACGGCTGCGCGGCTTGAGTTTCATGGTTTCGAAAAACACTTTGCGCGCGAGCGAATAGCCGTTGGTATGCAAGCCGCTGCTGGCGATGCCGATGACAGCGTCGCCGGGTTTGATGCCGCGGCCGTCGAGCATTAAACTTTTTTCTACCACACCAACGATGGTGCCACTTACATCGTACTCGCCTTTTTTATAAAAAGTAGACATCTGCGCCGTCTCACCCCCGATAAGGGCACAGTTATTTTCCGCGCAGCCGAGAGCGAAGCCCGCGATGATTTGCTCAAACACATTCGGTTCCAACACGCCGGTGCCCAAGTAATCGAGGAAAAATAATGGCTCCGCGCCGAGTACCGCGATGTCGTCCACGCAATGGTTTACTAGATCCTGCCCGATGGTGTGATGGCGCTTCATCGCAAAGGCGACCTTAAGCTTGGTGCCCACGCCGTCGACGCTGGACACGAGCACTGGATTTTTGTATTTGCCCGGCTTAAGGGCGAATAGCCCGCCGAAGCCACCGACTTTGCCGAGCACTTCGGGGCGCGAAGCGGATTTAAGAAGCCGCGACAATCCGGCCTTCACTTGATTGCCTAGCGCGAGGTCTACTCCGGCTTGTGCGTATGCTGTCTTTGCCATCTAATAAATCACAAAAGTTTGGGCTGCGTGTCTTCCGCCACGAGGCTCTTGGCGCGATCGCGCTGGCGTTCCATGATGTGCTTGTCCACGGCGGGATCGTATTTCACCGGATAATTCCCATCGTAACACGCCATACAAAACGATTCCTTTGGTTTGCCCGTGGCTCGCACCATACCCTCTTGCGAAAGGTAATTCAGCGAGTCGGCATTGAGATACGTGCAAATTTCTTCAATCGTATTATTGGCGGCCATCAACTTGCTGCGGTCTGGAAAATCGATTCCGTACACACACGGATTTTTGTGCGGCGGACAACTCACGAGAACGTGCACTTCTTTGGCACCGGCTTCTTTGAGGCTGTTCACGCGCTTTTGGCAAGTGGTACCACGCACGATCGAATCGTCCACAATGATGACACGTTTATCCTTCACCAAATCAGTGATGAGGTTGAGCTTCACTCGCACATTAAAATCGCGAATGAGCTGGCTCGGTTGCAGAAAGCTACGGCCCACATAGTGGTTACGAACAAACGCCATCTCATAGGAAAGGCCGCTTTCCAGCGCGTAACCCAGCGCGGCGCAGTTGCCGCTGTCGGGAATGGGCACGACGATGTCGGCTTCGATGGGATTTTCGCGTGCCAACTCGCGCCCCATATCCACGCGCACTTTATAAACATTGCGCCCATCGAGATTGCTATCCGGCCGCGAAAAGTAGACGTACTCGAAAATACAGAACGAGTGCTTCTCTTGTTCGGGGAAGGCTTGGATGCTACGCAGCCCATCGTCATTGATAATGACAATCTCGCCCGGATCCACGTCCCGCACGAACTTCGCCTCAATCAAATCCAACGCGCACGTTTCGCTACTGAGTACGTACGCGCCACTTGCGAGCTGGCCGATACACAGCGGACGGAAGCCGTGCGGATCGCGCACGCCGATCATTTCGTTTTCGGTGAGAACAATGAGCGAGTACGCTCCTTCGAGTTTACGAATGGTGCTGACCAGTATGTTCTCGCCATTGCTGGCGGGTCGGGCAAGCCAGTGTAAAACGATTTCGCTATCGACCGTGGTTTGAAAAATAGAGCCGCCCTCTTCAAGTTCCTCGCGCAAGATAGCGGCGTTAGTGAGGTTACCATTGTGGGCGATGGAAATTTGACCGCGCGAACAATCCACCGTGAGCGGCTGCGCGTTGCCAATGTTGGAACTGCCGGTGGTGGAATAGCGTGCGTGGCCAATGGCGGCATGCCCTACCAAATCGTGCAGCACATTGCCTTTGAAAACCTGCGGCACAAGGCCCATCCCTTTGTGCTCGCGAAACTGCGTGCCGTCGTAGGAAACGATGCCGGCGCTTTCTTGGCCGCGATGCTGCAGCGCATACAGCCCGTAGTACGTTAACTCAGCGGCGTTGGGATGACCGTGCACGCCGAAAACGCCGCAGTAATGCTTGGGGTAATCCTGTTCGTCGCTCATCCCACGTTTATTTGTTAGGCCATTGCGTTGTCGATGGAGTTCCACCAAAGGTCGTGTAAACGAGCAACCTCCCATGACCACTCGCCGGTCGTCGACTTAATTTTCAAAACCGCGCCTTTCACCTTGCCCACCGTGCCGATGCGCCGCGCGGACACACCCATCAAGTCGGCACGCTCGATGGCCTTCACGGAGTCCAGCTCCGAGGTGGTGATGACAATGCGCCCAAGGGTTTCGCCAAACAACAGCGCGTCGAGGCGCTCACTCTCCAGTTTACTCAAATCAATTTCTGCACCGATGAAGCGCGGCGTGTTGCGGCCTTCCAGTTCAGAGAAGCAACACTCTGCCAACGCCACCGCAAGACCGCCCTCAGCACAATCGTGCGCTCCTTTTACGAGGCCACTTTGGATGAGGCCCAGCAGCGTGGTACCGAGGGTGCGTTCGGTTTCCAGATTGCAGCGCGACGGCTTGCCGGTTTTTTGATCGTGCAATACCTGCAAAAACGCCGAACCGCCAAGGCCGTGAAGCGCATCCTCTGCGTCCAGCGGTTCGCCCAATAAAATGATTGCGTCGTATTCGTCCTTAAACCACTGCGTCGTCACATGGGCCGCGTCTTCGATGAGGCCCACCATCGCCATCGTGGGCGTTGGGTCGATAGCTCCTTCGGGGTTTTGGTTGTAGAGACTAACGTTTCCGCCGGTAACCGGCGCATCAAATGCCGCGCAGCCTTCTGCCAAGCCGCGCACGGATTCTTTGAGTTGCCAAAACAACTCAGGATTGTGCGGATTGCCAAAGTTTAGATTATCCGTGGAGCCAATCGGGGTAGCGCCGCTACACGCGAGGTTGCGGGCGCACTCGGCGACCGCGGCTTTCGCACCCTCGAATGGATCGAGATAAACGTGCGTGGCATTACAATCGACCGCGAGGGCGAGGAGCTTTTCTGGGAAGTCGCCATTGCCATCTTTTCTGTTGCCAGCACCGGGAATACTGTCGGCCTTAATGCGAATGACGGCGGCGTCACTGCCGGGATTAACCATCGTGTTGGCGCGCACCATATGGTCGTACTGACGATACACCCAATTCTTGGAGGCGATGGTCGGCCACTTGAGCAGCTTGCCAAGCGCGGCGGTAGGGTCGTCCAAATCGTCAATGCCTTCCAGCGTGAAGGCGCGCACGGCGGCAAGGTACTTAGGCTCCGTGGCTTCGCGATGATAAATAGGAGCATCATCGGCAAGCTTACTGGCAGGAAGGTCCACGACCATTTGTCCGTGATTTTTTACGACCATTTGGCCAGTGCCCGTGACGTTGCCGATTTCGGCCCACGGCAAATCCCATTTGTCGAAGATTCGTTTCACCTCCTCCTCACGACCTTGCTCGACAATGATGAGCATTCGTTCCTGCGATTCGCTGAGCAAAATTTCATACGGCGTCATATCCGGACTGCGCTGCGGCACCTTTGCCAAATCAATCTCAATACCCGTCCCGCCGCGTGCCGCCGTTTCACAAGTAGAGCACGTGAGCCCTGCTGCGCCCATATCCTGAATGCCCGCCACCGCGCCGGTGGCCAGCAATTCAAGGCAGGCTTCCATACAGAGCTTTTCCATAAACGGATCACCCACTTGCACCGCACCGCGCTGGTGCTCGGCCGATTCCTCCGTGAGATCCTGCGAAGCAAACGCCGCACCCGCAAGGCCATCACGCCCTGTGGCGGGGCCGACATAGAAAACGGGATTGCCGACACCCTTTGCCGCGCCGCGAGCAATTTGGTCGTGCCGCAACACGCCCAACGCAAAAGCATTCACGAGCGGATTACCCTCGTAGCTTTTATCAAAATAAACCTCACCGCCGACGGTTGGAATGCCAAAGCAATTTCCATAATGCGCGATGCCACTGACCACGCCGCGAAAGAGCCTTCGCACATCGGCATTGCCAAGCTCGCCAAAGCGCAGAGAATTGATGGCGCACACCGGCCTCGCTCCCATTGTGAAAATATCGCGAATGATGCCACCCACGCCAGTAGCCGCGCCTTGGAAGGGCTCCACAGCGCTGGGATGATTGTGGCTTTCGATTTTAAATGAAATGGCGAGGTCGTCGCCGATATCGAGAATGCCGGCGTTCTCCTCACCCGCCGCAACGAGCACGCGTGGTGATTGCGTTGGAAACCCCTTTAGTAAAGCGCGCGTGTTTTTATACGAACAATGCTCGCTCCACATTACGCTGAAGATGCCCAGCTCTGTGTAGTTTGGTTCCCTTCCGAGCAATTCCAAGATGCCCTCATACTCCTCCGGGGTGAGGTTGTGCTCGGCAACTAATTCCGGCGTAATGGCGGGATCGGAGGGCATCAAGCGAGGGTGGGTTGGTTTTCCAGGGCGGTGATGAGACTTTGGAAAATGAGGCGGCCATCATCGCCACCGAGGACAGCTTCGGAGGCACGTTCTGGGTGGGGCATCATTCCGCCGACATTGCGTTTCTCGTTGCAGATACCGGCGATATTGGCACGTGATCCGTTGGGGTTGGCGTGGTCGGTGAGGTCGCCTTCTGCGTCGACGTACCGGAACAGAACTTGGTCGTTGCCCTCGAGTGACTGCAGGGTTTCGTCGTCACAAAAATAATTACCTTCGCCGTGAGCGATAGGGATGCGGAGATTTTTGCCTTCTGGGATCTGGCCGGTAAAAGGAGAATTGTGGGAGGCCACTTGCAAGTAAACGTGTTCACAGCGAAACTGCAAAGAACGATTGCGAATGAGTGCACCGGGGAGCAAGCCCGCTTCGCACAGAATTTGAAACCCATTGCAGATTCCAAGTACAAGGCCGCCATTATCGGCGAATTCCTTGACCGCACCCATCACGGGGCTAAAGCGCGCGATGGAACCGGTACGAAGATAATCGCCATAGCTGAAACCGCCGGGGATGAACACCGCATCAGCGTCGCCCACTGAGTATTCCTTGTGCCAGAGCAACCGCGTGGGATAACCGAACACCGAGCGTAGCACGTGCACGCAATCCTGATCGCAATTGGAGCCGGGGAACTGGAGGACGGCGAACTTCATCAGTCCTCGAAAACTAGCCGGTAATCTTCGATATTAGGATTGGCGAGAAATTTGTCGGCGTATTCGCTGAGCTTGACTTCGACGGTTTCGCGGTCGCCGTCCATTTCGATTTCAATGTATTTGCCGATGCGCACGTCGCTCACGCCAGAGCAACCCATGTGTTCGAGGGCGGTCTGCACGGTTTTGCCCTGCGGATCGAGCACTGCGCGCTTAGGGGTAATGATGACTTTGACTTTCATTCCTTACAAAAGGCTGCGCCCTCAAAGACAGCATTTGCCCGCCCTTGGTCAAGGGGCTTTTATTGGGATTATTGACAGGAAACCGGGGTGGCGTTCAGTCCTTAATCTGGAGCTGAAAGGATTTGGACATTTTACTATTGGCCTCGGGAACTGGAATGGCGTTGAATTTCCAGTCCACGCGAATGCGATAGGTCACGCCCTGCGCGTCTGGCGCCACGGGCAGGAGAGTTTCCCAGCGGTTGGAAACCAGTGCGGTGCGTTGCATGGGAAAGGCGTTGGTGCCCACCAAAACCACCGGCTGCACCGTCTCGTGCCGCACTGTATTCGCGTTGTTTTCCCAAATGATCTCCACGCGATAGAGGCCATTGGCGTCGCGCGGCTGGTTGTTGACCGAGAGGTTGGTGAGTGTGGCGCGGGCGCAGCCGCCCAACAGCAGCGCAGTGAGGAAAACAATAAGGATACCCGTTTGCCGTGTCATGATAGGCCGGAAGCTTTGCACCGGCGCGGTGGGTTGTAAAGCGATTTGGCGGGGAAATTGGTTTGACCCACCGAAGGCGGTGCGCTATGCGTTCGCGTCTCATTTTACAAGCCTATGTTTGGAACCTTTCGTAAACACTCGCAGCCGCTCTGGATCGTGATCATTATTGTGATCGTCATCAGCTTTGTCGTCTTTTTCACGCCCGATTTTGACCCATTTGACACCGGTGGCACGATAACCGCTGATGCCGCCGCAGTAGAACAAGCACGAAGCGAAATCCTTCTCAATGAAGTCATTGAATTGCGCCAGCGACAATCTTTGGTAAAAAGGCTCACGCAAGCCGGTCGCATCCAAGAAGCCTTGCAAGTGGTGGGTGGCAATGAGCAGGAAGCCTTTCAGCAGGTGATGCAATTGATGCGATCTCCGGACGTACTGGCAACCACCAGCGCCAGTCGCATAGCCGGAAATTCACGTCACATCGATCTCAATGGCGACAACTACAATGACATCAACAGTTTGGAATACCGTGCCCGTATTCGACTACGCCAGTTGACCTTGGCCAAAAACAAAAAACAACTGGGCATTAGGATAAGCGACAGTGCTGTAAACGCCGCGCGGAATTCCATGGTGCAAAACCTCACCGGTGCGCAGGAATACAACGCCGACCAATACGACCAACTACTGAAACAACTGAATAAAGGCGGATTCATCAAGAAAGGCCGCATCGGGCAGGAACAATTCGAAGATTACTTGCGCAACCGACTCATGCTCTTGCAGCTCAATGCAATGATGACCCGCAGTGCCGGGTTTTGGCCCGATACGGATATGGCCGAAACCCTCGCGCAACAAAATCGAGAGTACGCCGTTGAAGCCGCGTTCGTTTCCCTCACCAACCACACCGCCAGCGCGACCAACTATGCGAATATCACAAAAGCTGAAGGGTTCACCAACCATTTCAATCAAGTCGCCGTTCAATATCAGGTGCCCGTGCGCCGAACCATCGCCTACGTGAAACTCGCCCTCGCAGATTTCGAAGGCGACATCCGCAAGGAATTGAAATTTGATGATCAAGTGCAGAAACTCATTGAACTGCACAACACCACCACCAACCGAATTACCGAAACCAACGGTACCGCACTGCCCATCAACGCCACCAACCTTCTTGCCCGCGCCGAGGAAGAAGTCCGCAAAACGCCCTTTGGTGAGCAGATTTTGGGCGCACAAAATAAGACCTTGGGCGACCGAATTTTCCTTGACTCCGACGCTGCCGCGCGAGCCCAGGCTAAAGCTTTCCGCAAGGCCCTGTTCCCGCCGGGCGGCCGCCCCTATGCCACCACCAACCTGTGGGCTACCGCCCGCCAGTTCAACCTCGAGGTGCAAACCGCCACCTTCAGCCGCAAAGCCCCACCCGAAGATTTGCCCACAGTCCTCATCGACGCCGCCTTTTCTTCCTCTCTTAAGGCAGGCAAACTCCTCGAGAGTGCCGTGTATTCTCCCGAAAGTATTTACATTCTCGGCTTGCAGGAGATTATCCCCTTAAAAATACGTCAATATGCCGAGCTCACCAAGGATGAGCAAAAAAAAGTTGACGAAGAATTCCTTAAATCCGAAACCCGCCGTTTGGCACGCGAGGCAGGCGAAAAATTCCAAGCCACCGCCACAGCCAACCTCAAAGAAGGTCGCCCCTTCATTCACTCCGCCACCAATGCCGGGCTTAGCGTTGTCACCCTCCCACCTTTTTCACTAAACGCCGAAGCCGACACCAACCTTGTTGATTTGCTGAAAGGTTTCGTGCCCCCCACCACACTGCAAGGTGCGCTATACAGTTTCGAACAAGGGCAACAAAGTAAGGTCGGCCCTGAAAAAGAAAACCTCACCGACTATCTCGAATACGCCGGCGACGATTCCAACACTATCGCCGGTTACGTGCTACACGTCACTGGGCGCATCAACCCCGTCACGCCCGATGACACCGAGCTGCGCGCCTTCGCCGAACGCGCGCGCCAATACGCCCGCAATCAGGCCGCCGGCAGTGACTGGTTTGTCAGCTACCGCCGCCAACTGGATTCCGAAATTATCATTAGCTCTCTCGAAAGCCGCCTCGAAGGATTACCCTCAGAGATCAGGGAAGTTAAAGAGAACATTCTATATAAAGAACAGACTCTTGCGCGACAATTCGCGAACAGTCTGAAACAAGCGGGCATCACCGATGGGGAAATTATCAGTCCGCTTGAGAAATGGGCCGAGGCCCAAACCGGAACGCTGAAAAAATTCGCCAGTATTAACTATTTTGCAACCCCCCCCAAGCAACCCGAAGCTGCCCAAATCATCGTTCCGCTGCTCAGCGCCAAGCTCAGGCAGCCGTGGGAAGATTTAACAGAAGTCACGGAAGAACTCGAAAAGCTTGAAAAGCTCAAAGACGGCGGCATCAAAAAAGCTATCGACGAAAAAATAAAATCCTCAAAACAAAAATAGCGTACGCGCCGGAGGCTCAATCTACCCTCCGTTTTCCGCCGGCAAATCCTCCTCAATCTCGCGCCGCGTGCGATGCGGCATCCACGGCCGCACAAAGCCGTACACGAGATACACAATAAAAATTAACGGCGCGCCAATCGGTAGCGCGTACTTCCGCCCCACCGTCGCCACCAGCCCGATTCCCACTGCGGCGATCACCATAAAGAAAAATGAACGCGACCCTCGCAGGTTTACTTTCTTGAAAGTCGGATAGGCCACCTTGCTCACCATCATCGCCGATAGAAATAGCAGCAAAACCGGCAGCGCGAATTTCCAGTCGCCCTGTGTAAACCCTTTATCCTCAAACCAAATCAAAAAATAAGTGATACTCGCCACCAACCCTGCCGCCGCTGGAATAGGGAATCCCATGAACTCCCTCGAATGACTCCCCGCCATCTCACCCCGCGCCTTGCGTTCATCCTCAATGGCCGAATAACAATTGAACCGCGCCAGCCGCAGTGCCCCGCAAATCACATAAATCGACGCTATCCCCCACCCCATCTCTGGTGATTTATGAAACACATCGCCCAACACCACCCGATGCACCAGAAACGCCGGCACAATCCCGAAAGAAACCACATCCGCCAACGAATCAAACTCTCGCCCGAACGGACTGTCATACCCCCCCAATCGAGCTACGCGCCCGTCCAACACATCAAACACACACGCCAGCAAAATCAATTCCAACGCCCAGTAAATCGCCTGTTTTGCCGCAATAAATTGATCACCAAACGCCGAATACTTCGTTGGGTCCCACTCGTACAACGACGGTGCTCCCACAATAATTGTCAGTGCCAAAAACCCACAAAACAAATTCCCCGCCGTCAACAAATTCGGAAGAAAATAAATCTTCAACTCCCCATTAGAATTGGAGCCACTGGAACCATTCGAGCCACGCTCGTTGGGTTTGGATTCAGACATTAATACCTCGGTGCCCAGCACCGGAAAACAATCGATGCTACCCCAACACGCCCAAAAACTAAAGCCGATAATGGGAAGATGAGGAAGCGGTGAGTGGTCAGCTGTAGCCTGGTTTCCCCATTCACTACTCCCTGCTCACTCCAAAAATCTTTTGTTTGCCTCCGCCAGCATCGCCGCTAAATTGCGCGCGTGAGTGATTCACATTATGACCTCGCCATCATCGGCGCCGGCCCCGGTGGGTATGTCTCCGCCATTCGTGCGGCGCATCACGGGCTGCGTGTGGCTCTCGTGGACCCCAACCCGCCCGGAGGCGTATGCCTGTACACCGGCTGTATCCCTACCAAAACGATGGTTGCCAGCGTGGATCTGTTGCGCCAAGCACAACAGTCCAGCCAATTGGCCGTGAGCATTGCCCAAGCCGAGGCGCAGCTGGCCAGCATTGTTGAGCGCCGGCAAAAAGTGGTGGCCAAGCTCGCGGCGGGTGTACAAAATCTCATCGATAAAAACGGCGTGGATTATTTCTCCGGCCGCGGGCGATTGAAGAGCCCCACCGAGATTGAAGTGACCAATGGCGAAGGCAATGTCACACAAACACTCACCAACCCGCGCGCCATTATTCTCGCCACCGGTTCACGTCCCACAAAATTGCCAATCGCACTGCGCGATGGCGAGCGCATTTTGAACAGCGACGATTTGCTGACGCTCACCGAACTACCGCCGCGCCTGCTCATCCTCGGCGGCGGTTACATCGGCTGCGAATTCGGCAGCATCTTTGGCACACTCGGCAGCGAAGTTACCGTACTCGAGGCCGAACCGCGTTTACTCCCCGGGATGGACCCAGATCTCTGCGATTTTTTGCGGCGCGGATTCAAACGCCAAAACATTACTGTTCGCCTAAACGAAACCGTCCAAAGTGCCACGGCCACCGCCGAGGGCGTCACCGTCCAGCTCGCCGATGAAACTCTTGAAGGCACTCACCTCCTCGTCGCCGTGGGCCGCACGCCCAACACTGAAAACCTTGGACTCGAAGCCGCCGGTGTAACGCTCGATGGCCGCGCCATTGGCGTTGATGAATTCCTTGAAACCAACGTACCCAACATTTTTGCCATCGGCGATGTGACCGGAAAAATGCAGCTAGCCCACGTCGCCACCGCCCAGGGCCGCGTGGTGGTGGACAACCTCATCGCCAACGAAAATGAGGACCGAATGTTGCAAATGAATTACGAGGAAATCCCCGCCGCCGTGTTCACGCATCCTGAGATTGCCACCATTGGCCTAACCGAAGCCGAGGCCGAAGCGCGCGGCATCCCTATCCGAATGGGCCGCTTTCCCTTCGCCGCCATCGGGAAAGCCCTTGCGCAGGGGGAGACCGATGGATTCGTCAAACTCATCGCCCACGCCGAAACCGGCAAGCTCCTTGGCGGACACATCCTCGGCGGACACGCCGCCGAACTCATTGGCCAAATCACCCTTGCTATTAAACTCAACGCCACCGCCGAACAACTCACCGAAACCATCTTCGCCCACCCAACCCTGAGCGAAGCCATCCTCGAAGCCGCCGAATCCCTCTTCGGCCAGTCCACCCATCTTCCCAAATCGCGCGAACGCAAATGAGCCAAAACATCGTCTACTTCGATTTAGAAACAAAGCACTCGGCCGATGAGGTGGGCGGGTGGAGTCACATCGACAAGATGGGGATGAGCATCGGCGTTACGTACAGCACAGCACGTGGGGATTACAAAATTTATGGCGAACCGGAGGTGGAGGAGTTAATCAAGGAACTCCAGCGTGCTGATTTGGTGGTGGGGTTTAACCACATTCGCTTCGATTACCGCGTCCTGGAGGGCTACTCAATTTTTGATTTCAGCCAGGTGCCCTCACTCGATATGTTGATTGTGCTCAACGAAAAACTCGGTCATCGGCTCAAGCTCGATTCCATCGCCCAAGCTACGCTCGGTTGCGAAAAATCCGCAGAGGGACTGCAGGCACTGGAGTGGTACAAACAAGGCAAGATGGCCGAGATTGCCGAGTACTGCTGCTTCGACGTAAAGATCACCAAACTCGTCCATGAATACGCCGCAGCCCATGGCCATTTGTTTTACAACAATCGGTTTGGAAACAAATTGAAGGTGGAAGTGGAGTGGTAATTAAAACGCCGCTGCCACGCCTTCGGCCAGCTTTTGGCGGTATACGGCGGTGTCAACTTTTCTTGATTCGGTGGGGTTGGATAGGTAACCGCCTTCCACTAAAATCGCTGGGCGTTTCTGACCTTTGATGACGGACATAAACCGCACGCGCCGTACACCACGATCGGGCATTCGGCAGGTAAGCAGCAATTGATTATGCACGCGGGCGGCAAGTTGGAAACTACTAGCGTCCCACGGGTTGTTGGGGAGTTTGGTGGAAACCAGATCGGGACTGCCGCGCGTAAAATGTGAGGGCATTCCGGTAGGCGAAATGCAATAGGTTTCCAACCCGCTTACCTTCGCGGCAGCAGCGTTGAAGTGCAAGCTGATGAATACCGACGCGTGTACGCGATCGGCGAACTTCACACGATCAGTCAGCGACAGGCTGTCATCCGTGGCGCGAGTCAGATACACACGCCAACCTTTGCCCTCCAAGAGCGGCTTAAGCCGCATCGCCCAATCGAGTGTGTATTCCTTTTCGTATTTCTTGTTGAAAATACTGCGCGTGCCTTTGTTGTCCTTGCCGTGACCGGCATCGATCACCGCTACGCGGCCGAGCGTGGGCATTCCGGAAATGAGCGGCGCGAGATGTTTATGCACATCCAGCGCATGGATATAAAGATGGCCCTTGACCAAACGAGGCCCAAAGCCGAGCCAAATTTGCATCCCTTGACAACTAATCAATCTTTGCCCAGGTGTGAAGTCGAACCGCATATTAGCTGCCACGAGGCGGTGCACCGTGCCGCTCCGTTGTTTGATGCGACCAAACCAACCTTCGTATAGCTTTCCCCAACGCTCGAGCGAAATCCATTCCGCATCGGCAGCCTTCACCGTGTAATCTTTGGGTGACGCCTGCGCGGGCATTAGTTTTTCGCCATTCAAAACAACCGGCTGCGCGGGCTGAACTTTTGGTCGCGCGGGAGGCGTGGTAGGTGCGGTACCCGTGCCGGGCGGTAAATATCGTGGCGGCTTGGCCGTAGCAACACGCACGGGTTTCACCGGTCGCTCCGGTTGATGTTTTACGACCACAGGTTTTTTGGCTGCGGGCACACGATAAGTGACCGGTCCATGACTGCGCGGCGTCATTTCACACGACGCCAAGACCACGACCGCCAAGAGAGCGAAATACGCCCGTTTTGATTTTGTTTGCACCTCCTTTGTCGCACCCACAGGGCACGAAAAATGCGACGCGCACCCTGCCCTTAACCTGCCTCCATGTCGAGGTTATTCACAATTGTTAACAAATCGCTTGCACCGTTTACCCCGAAAAAGCAATGCTCGCGCCCGTGAGAATTCTCGTTGCCATCACAGGCGCCAGTGGCGCGATCTATACCCAACGCCTGCTCGATCGCTTGGACCCCTCCGAGCATGAAATTCACGTCATCACCAGTGGCTATGCGCAAATCGTGCTCAAAGAAGAACTGCCCGACGGATTGCGCCTCGCCGAGGGGGTGCAACTGCACGCCTCAAAAAGCATGAACGTCCCCTTCGCAAGCGGCTCCAATGCTTTTGACGCGATGGTGATCCTCCCGTGCACGATGGGTACCCTCGGCCGCATCGCCCACGGCATCAGCGATGATGCCCTCCTCCGCGCCGCTGACGTGATGCTCAAAGAAAACAAAATACTGATCCTTTGCCCTCGCGAAACGCCGCTCAGTCTCGTTCACGTCAAAAACATGGAGCTGCTTCTGTTAGCCGGCGCCACGATGATGCCCACCAACCCATATTTTTATTCCGAAGCAAAAACGCTGGAGGATTTGGCTGACACTGTAGTCGCCCGCGTCCTCGACCACCTCGGCGTGGAAAATGAAATCTCCCCCCGCTGGCGGGAAGAAGAGGAGTGACTTGTCATTCTCCAGCCATTACCGCAGGCTTTCTGGCGGGGGGGCTTTGAGAGTATAAATTCCAATTCAAGCAATCGTGAAAATCTTGCTGCAACAGCCCTTTCAAAATAGGATATTTTAACTCAATTGTGAAAACTGAATTAGATACATTTAGTTGCCCAAATTGTGGCGCCGTTATCACAGAAAAATATAGCAACTGTGAATATTGCGGAGCGCTTATTGAAAGTAGGTATACGAAAAACGAAAAAAACCCGAAATTTAATAAGAAGCATAATAACAAAGAAAAACGAAAACAGATTATAGACGATTCCTCCCTGCTCCAAAAATGGGGCGGGTTCGTCAAGTTTTCGCACACCATCTTTGCCCTGCCCTTCGCGCTGGCCTCGATGGTGCTGGCGTCACGCGCGGGGTTTGCCGTGCTGGAGCCCGAAGCGCAGGAAGCCGTGCCGTGGATGAAACTCGGCTGGCCGGGTTGGAAACTTTTTGGCCTCATCCTGCTCGCGATGGTCACCGCGCGCACGTGCGCGATGGCGTTCAACCGCATCGCGGATCGCAAATTCGATGCCGCCAATCCGCGCACGAAGGATCGCCATTTGCCCGCCGGAAAAATTTCACTTACCAGCGCGTGGACGCTTTGCATCCTCAGCGCGCTGGGCTTTGTCGCCACCACGTACGGCATCGATATGGTGCGCGACGCCCATCAAGGAAGGCTCGTATGTTTTTTTCTATCGCCGGTGGCGTTGGTTTTTATTCTCGGCTATTCACTCACGAAACGATTTACCGACTTCACTCACGTCTTCCTCGGTATCGCACTGGCCATCGCTCCGATTGGTGCATGGCTGGCGGTGAATGGTTCCTTTGATTTTTCACCAGACATAGAAGATCCCCTACGCAACAGCGCGCTGCTGCCCACCATTATGGCCGCGTCGGTGGTGCTTTGGCTCATCGGGTTCGACATTATTTATGCGATTCAGGATTTCGAGTTCGATCGCGATCACAAGCTGCACTCGCTGGTCGTCCGCTGGGGCCCCGACAATGCGCTGACCGCTTCGTTGCTGATGCATATGTTGTTACTCGCGTTGCTGACGCTCTTTGGATTGTTCGCCGCGTTCAAAATGTCATACTGGATCGGCCTAATTATCATTTCCGCCTGTGTGCTGCTCGAACATTGGATCGCCCGCAAGCGCAGCCTCGATTGGGTACAACGCGCGTTCTTCAATCTCAACGGCATTGTCAGCATCGTTTTCCTGGTGATGGTGGTGACTGAGGTCAGCCTGGTGGGTCGCTTTGTTTCGTGGAGATTGTGGTGATGGATTTCGTTCTGCAAAAAAGCGAACTAGCCGACCTCGCCGAAAAGGTCGAAACCAACACGCGTCTTGAGACCGACGACGCCCTTCGCCTCTTCCACACTCCTGACCTCAACGCCCTAGGCCGACTCGCCTCGATGGCCACCGAACGCAAGGTCGGCAACCGCGCCAGTTACATCGTCAATCGCTACATCAATTATTCCAATTACTGCATCCTCTCATGCCAATTCTGCAGCTTTGCGCGCAAGAAACGCGATGGCGATGGCTTCGAGCTTTCCATCGATGAAATGGTGGCGAAGGCCAAGGAGGCACTGGCGCTCAATATAACCGAGCTCCACATCGTCGGCGGACTACATCCCTCGCTGCCGTTTGATTATTATACCGAAATGCTGCGCGCGCTGAAGGCGCTCGATGCCAGTCTTCAGCTCAAATGCTTCACCGCCGTGGAGATTTACCACCTTGCCCGTATCAGCAAAAAGCCAATGCCCGAAGTGCTCGCCACGTTAAAGTCCGCCGGGCTGGATTCACTCACCGGCGGCGGTGCAGAAATTTTCCAGCAAGACGTACGTGACGCCATCGCCAAGGGCAAAGAAACCGCCAGCGAATATCTCGATGCCCATCGCGCGTGGCATCAACTCGGCGGGCGCAGCACGTGCACGATGCTCTTTGGCCACGTGGAAACCGTCGAGCAACGCATTGATCACCTCGCCCAACTGCGCGCTTTGCAGGACGAGACTGGCGGCTTTACCGGTTTCATTCCGCTGCCTTATCAACCCGAGAATAACGCCATCCCCGTCACGCATCCGCCCACCGGCAACGACGCACTCCGCACCATCGCCGTCAGCCGTTTATTTCTTGATAACTTTGACCATCTCACCGCGTATTGGGTGGGCCTCGGGATGAAACTCGCCCAAGTGGCACTCAGCTACGGCGCCGATGATTTGCACGGCACCATCGTGGAAGAAAACATTTTCCGAATGGCCGGCACCGGCGCGCCCCAAAGCCAGCCCGAAGCCGCCCTTATCAAAGCCATTCGTGAAGCCGGCAAAACGCCCGTGCAACGCAACACCTTTTACGAACCCGTCCACGAATGGATTGATGACACACCCGACGCCCCCCATTCGCCGGATGATTCAGTGCCGCCCAATTTACTGGACGATAATTTGGCCACCGCATGAAACGCATCGGATCCGTTCCTTATCTCAATTCTGTGCCGCTCACTCATGGCATCGAGCACGAAACAGAATACGACGTGCCCTCGCGTTTGGCAGAAAAACTGCGGACCGGCCAACATGACGCCGCTCTTGTGAGCATCACCGAGGCGCTTTTTCACGACGGCTACGATATCCTCGATGGCGTGGCCGTCGCCTCGCGCGGTGCGGTGAAGAGCGTCTTCCTCGCGCATCATCAGCCGCTGGATGAAATTGAAACCATCCACTGTGACACTGCCAGCCTCACCAGCGTGAACCTCCTGCGCGTGCTCTTTGCCGAGCGCGGCCGGAGCCTAAAGCTGGAACCCCTCGGTGGCTATCGCCAATCCGTTTCGTTGGAAAATGTTTTACTCATCGGCAATCCCGCCATCGATTTCCTACGAGCCCCGCACGAACACAAAATCTGGGATCTCGGCACCGCGTGGCACGAACTCACCAGCCTCCCTTTCGTCTACGCCGCCTGGGCACTCCGCCGAGGTCATCACGACCAGCCCCTGCGCGAAAAACTCCGTTCCGCCAAAACCAACGGACTCGCTCATCTCGCCCAAACCATCGAAACCTACCCCGACTACGACGCCAATTTTCGCCAAACCTACCTCGGCGGCCACATCCAATACGAACTCGGCGACGCCGAGAAAGCAGGTTTGGCAAAATTTTCGGAGCTACTGGAAACGCACGGCGAAATGGAAATCTTCACGCCTTTGTTTGTTTGATTTTTCACTGTTCCCTCTGGGTCTCTGTGGTGAATCATTGCCCCACCTCTCTTCACGGCGTACACTCCCGACGTGATGGATGACCTATTGCAAAAAACGTGGGATGGGAAACGCGTTTCCGAAACGGAGGCGCTGCGGCTGTATTCGCTGCCGTTGGAGACGCTTGGCGCACTGGCGCATCGACGGCGGAAATTGGCCAAGGCGAAGGCTTTTGAAGGACGCGGCAATGACATCATCACCTTCAGCATCGACCGCAATATCAATTACACCAACGTCTGCAATGTGTACTGCAAGTTTTGCGCGTTTTGGCGCAGCGAGAAAGCGGCGGATGCTTACGTGATCACGCACGATGAGATCGACCAAAAAATCGAGGAAACCCTCGCGCTGGATGGCACGCAAATTTTAATGCAAGGCGGACACCATCCCAAATTGACCAAGCAATGGTATCTCGATCTCCTGTCACACATCCGTGAGAAATTTCCCACGATCAACGTGCACGGGTTTTCGCCAAGCGAGTTCATTCATTTCCGCGAGGTTTTTGATGAGCCGCTGCAAGACATCATCCGCGATTTCCGCGCGGCGGGATTGGGCTCCATCCCCGGCGGCGGCGGGGAAATTCTGGTGGACCGCGTGCGCCAAAAAATTTCCCCACTCAAAGCGATGAGCGACGAATGGCTGGAAGTAATGGCCATCGCCCACCGCCAAGGCCTCGCCACCACGGCCACGATGATGTTCGGCCACGTGGAGACGGTGGAGGAACGGATCGAGCATTTGGAACGTGTGCGGGTGCAGCAGGATGAAACGAGTGGCTTCACCGCGTTCATCGCTTGGACGTTTCAATCGGAGAACACCAAGCTCAAAGCGCCTACCGTGGGCGCGTATGAGTATTTACGAATGCAGTCGTTGTCGCGGATTTATTTGGATAACATCGAAAACATCCAAAGCTCATGGGTGACGCAAGGCCGAGAGATCGGTCAAGTAGCACTACGGCACGGGGCGAATGATTTGGGCAGCATTATGATCGAGGAAAATGTGGTGTCCAAAGCCGGCACCGTTTACTGCATGGACGTGGCCGATATGCAACGATTGATAAGGGACCTCGGCTACGAGCCGCGCCAGCGCGATAATTGGTACAAGCTCGTCGACGCTGTGGCGGCTTAGTTCAGCGACGAGTCCACTTCATCAGTGGCTTCTGCTTCCGGCAAGGGCGGCGGCTCGAGGCTGAACACGCTGTTCAAGATGGCCTCTTTCGTTTTCCACAGCATGGTCATAGTCAACGTAATGACCAGCGTGGCGACCCACAAGATGACGGCTTTCATCATCGCGGTAAGGCCGAGGTAGCTGCCGATACTATCGGCAAATGCCGGCGCGAATTCACGCAGGCCGAGAAACACCGCGTCCGCCTTTTGATGCGTCCACAGGCCGATAACCAACAGCAGAAACAAGCCGAAATTCAAATACACAAACAGCCGCACATCCGCGCGCAGGATAGGGTCGGGCAGCATCGCCGCCAGCCGAGCAAGCATCTGGTTGAGGTTCAGCACGTACATCATGCTGGCGGTGAAAAAAATGCACGCGGAATACACCACGTGTTGCTGGGCTTTACTCATCGAGCTCCAAGTCATCGTGTCGGATGTGATTTGCTGCTGCCAATGAAGGAAGGGCACGAGCCCGACCATCAGCAGTGCCAGCACTTGCGCGAAGCGCACGGTGCCCTGCCACACGCGTTCCTGTTTTTGAAAGTCGCCTAGGCTGCGCGTGCCGTACCACAACAGAGCCATCGCCGCGAGCGCAGGACCGATTCCCCACGATTCCCACCACGACACCATCGTTTCCTGGACGCATACGAGTAACGCAAAGGGCAGCGACCAAAAAAGCACCTCCAACCCGCGCACTAACTGGCGCAGTGAGGGCATCAGATCGGGATGCAACGATTCAGGCAATTCAGTTTTGGCCATAATTAGAATGAAAGATAAGCGTACTCGTCCAAGCCGCGTTCGTACTCCTCGAGCAGTCGCATCCCTTCACCGAGCTTGAGGCGGTTGTCGTGGATGGCAGTGTCGAATTGTTTTTTCATTTGCTGCTGCAATTCGCGCCGGTTGTATTGCACACTGTCCAGACTTTCGCTGAGAGTTTGGCCACGAATGATTTCTTCGATGTAATAACCGCTGGTCTCGTCGGGGTCGAGGAACACGTGAATTTCATTCACGCGCCCGAAAAGATTATGTAAGTCGCCCATGACATCCTGATACGCGCCCACCAAAAAGAATCCCAAGAAATATGGCTCATTTCCGCGCCCATTTTTACGCAGCTCATGCAATGGCAGCGTGTCGCACACGCCCTCAAGATCGATGAACTTCCGTACGGCGCCATCGGAATCACAGGTAATGTCCACCAACGTGGCTTCGCGGGTAGGGCGCTCGGTGTGGCGGCTAAGCGGCACGATGGGGAAAAGTTGATCCACTGCCCAGTGGTCGAGGAGCGATTGGAAAACGGAAAAATTACAAACATACTGATCGCCCATTTGGTCTTTCAACTCGGTAATTTCCTCGGGCACGTGTTCCGCGCTACGAAAATAGGTCAGCACTTTTTGGCAAATTTCCCAATACAGCGTTTCCACTTTCGCTTTTTCCTCAAGACCAAGCACGCCGAGGGTAAACATATTGGTGGCGTCGTCCTTGCAATTGAGAGCGTCGTGATATGCGGCGAGCTTGCCACCGCGTGCGAGGCTCCGCCGAATGCGCAGCAGCTGTTGCACGAGCGGATGTTCCTCCTTACCGTATTTCAAATGTGGTTTGCGGGTCTTCGGCGTTTTGTTGTTTGCGCCAAACACTTCCACCAACAACACGCTGTGATGTGCCACCACGGCACGACCGCTTTCGCTGATGAGATCCGGATGCGGCACGTCCTCGGCATTGCAAACTTCGGCAACAGTTTGCACCACGTCGTTGGTATATTCCTGCAGTGAATAATTTGCGGAACTCTCGAACGCAGCACGCGAGCCATCGTAATCCACCGCAAGCCCTCCGCCTACGTCGAGGTATTCCAGCGGGAAGCCGAGCTGCCGCACCTTTGCGTAAAACCGCGCGCCCTCCTGCACGGCCTTGCGCACTGTGAGAATGTCCGGCACTTGCGAGCCGATGTGAAAATGCAGCAACCGAAAGTAATCATCCCAACCTTCCGCACGCAACAGCTCAATGGCAGCCATCAGTTCGGCGGTGTTGAGGCCGAACTTTGCATCCTCACCGCCACTGTCCGCCCACTTGCCGGTGCTGCGACTGAGCAAACGCATCCGAATGCCGAGCTGCGGGCGCACGCCTTCGCGTTTGGCCACCGAGATAATCCGGCGCAATTCGTCGGGCTTCTCCACCACCAAAACCACCTGCCGCCCGAGCCGGGTGCCCATCAGTGCGGTGCGGATGAACGCGTCGTCTTTGTAGCCATTGCAAATCAACAAACTCCCCGCTTCATTCTGTAATGCCAACGCGGCGTGCAGTTCCGGTTTACTGCCCACCTCGAGGCCAAACCCGTGCGGCCGACCGGCATCTAGAATTTCCTCCACCACTTCGCGCAGCGAATTCACCTTCACCGGAAACACCCCGCGATAACGCCCGCGGTAATCGTGCGCCTCAATCGATTTTCCAAACGCCGCACAAATTGCTTCCACGCGATGTCGCAAAATATCCTGAAACCGCACCAACAACGGCGCCTTCAATCCCCGCTGGCGCGCGGTGGTCAGCACTTCCATCAGCTCCACCTCCGCGCCGGCCGCCTTTTGCGGGCGCGCCACTACGCGGCCAGCAGCGTTGATGCTAAAATACTCCGCACCCCAGCGGTCGATATTGTACATGCCGCGCGCGTCCTCAATCGTCCATTCGCCGTTTATTTTACTGTTGGCCTCATCCGTCATCGGCGGGGCATCATAGGGGCAGAAAATAGTTTTTCAATACGAGCATTGCAAAATTTACCGCACGGGCCTTTTATGCCGGATGCCGTCCGTTCAGAAAAAAGAAAATCTCAAACCCATTGTCGCCCATTGCGACAAGACTCTGCGCCTCGACGTAATCCGCGATTACGATGGCGCACACAACGGTTTGCAGGTGGAAAACAGCGGACACATCACCCGTATCGCCGCCGCAGTGGACGCCTCGCTCGCCACCGTTCAGATGGCCGCCGAAGCGAAAGCGGATTTATTGCTCGTCCATCACGGCCTATTTTGGAGCCCGCAACTGCCGTGGACCGGCCCTAAACGCGCGCTCATCGGCGAGTTGGTGAAACACAACCTCGCCGTGTACAGCTCCCACTTACCTTTGGACGCTCATCCGCGCCTCGGCAACAATGCTGGGCTTTGCAAGGCTTTGAAATTCACGAAGCCCAAACCATTTTTTGAGGAATACGGCAGCCCCATCGGACTGCGCGTGAGCACTTGTTTGTGCCGTGATATTTTAAGCGACAGATTAAAAACCATCCTCGGTGCAGCGCCCACCTTATTGCGCGGTGGGCCGAGCATTTGTAAAAAGATTGGCATCGTCACCGGAGGCGCAGGCGGCAGCATCGCGCGCGCAGCGGCGGAAGGGGTGGACACTTTTATCACCGGCGAAGGTCCACACTGGACGAGCGCGCTGGCCGAGGAATTGGGGATCAACGTTTTCTACGGCGGCCACTACGCGACCGAGACTTTTGGGGTGAAGGCACTGGCGGCTCATCTGTCGAAGAAGTTTCGGCTACCGTGGAAGTTTCTGGATCATCCGACGGGACTGTGATTTCCAAATCCACTTCTTCAGGAGCATCGTCATCGTCGTCATCGCGCCGCCGACTCGGCAAAAAAATCAACAACGCCCCCAGCACACCCGCCAGTCCCAACCCTGCGAGGCTGATGCGAATACTGCCCGCAGCCGGTGCGAACTTAAATTCAACCGTATGTTTCCCCGGCGACAAATGAACGCCGCGCATTAAATAATTCGCCCGCAATAATTTCGCCGGCTTGCCGTCCACCGTCACTTGCCACGCCGGATGATGTTTATCATTAAGCATCAACACCGTGGACGATTCCGCATCAGTCGAAATCACAACGCGTTTGGGATCATAAAATTCATAACGCGCTGGAGTCACCATAGCATTCGTATCCGTGCTATCCGGCGCAGGCAAGTCCTCCGCCACCAACACCTCCCGATGCGGATCCCATTCCAGGTCCGGCAATAACGCCAGTGCCATTTCATCCCCCACCCCGCTCTGCCAATGCGAGTACACCCCCGCCCGCGGTAATGCTCCCTCAAATTCAACCAGCGCGAGCAGGCCGCCCTGCGTGGCTACGGCGGTGTACTGTGGTGAGCTCGGATCGGATCCGGGACGCGGCACAAGATTGAATGCCTCGCGCAACGAGAATGCGTTGGTATCCGTGTTAAACATTTTCGGCAATTCCGGCAGGGTGCTAATACGCGCGCCCAACAGCCAACGGGTGCTGGTCAATTCCATGGTACGCCGTGGATTCACCCCCACCGCAGCGCGGAAGGCGGCATTCTCGGGAGCCACGCGGGGTTCTTGTATGCGATCCACCGTATGTATTTTATGCCAAGGAAACAGACCCTGTTTCCAGTCGGTTTGATAAACGCGGAAAAAAATCTGTAAGTGCTGTGATTGCGCACTTAAATCAGCGACACCAACCTCCAGTTGGTTTTTCTTGATGGGATCCACCGTCTCCTGATGTTCTAAAATTAAACGCTGTTGCTGCTGTGCCAGAGTGCGTAATTCAGACATCATTATGTTCTGCACAAACTCCACCCGTTGTTCATAGGGCCGTTGAGCAAGAACTCTCATGATGTCGTTTGAGGCGTACTGGGTGAGATGATTAAAATGAACAATAAAGGGAGCACTACCTCGACCGAGGTCCGCGCACAAAAGCACACCGCACGCTACCCAAATCATAGTTGCACGCCCGCCGACCATCATCAGCACCATCCAGCTCGCTGCCAACACCAATACCCCCAGTGCAATACCGGCCGCAGCAACACTTTGGCTCGCCATTGCTCTAGCGGTTTCTTGCTCAAAACCCAGACTGTCTATCAGATGCAATCGAAGGTCAGGCTGCGACACGGCGTATATCGCCCACGCCACCGCGGACAGAACCACTGTGCACAACAGGCCCATCGCCCATCGGCGATCCCCGCCTCGCAACCCGGCTGCCCATTGACTTAGTGACCGCCGTACAGATGATCCGGAAAGGTACGCGCGCGCCATGCCTTCAAGTCCGTAAGCAAACAACACTACCAGGGTCACACTCAATGGGTGCATGAATTTGATGGGATTGCGAATGGTATCAAAAAACGGAAGTTTATAAATCAATTGATAAAACGGCGTATGCTGCCCCCAAGATAACAACAAACATCCCAGCGCGCCCACAGTCCAAACCCAAATCCAACGCCGCTCGGCGGGGCTGTAAACACCCTCCGCCCGCGCACTTTGCGCCAGCGCCCACGCAGCCACGAGGAGCACCAACCAGCCGGCATACACTCCGCAATAAGCCCAGCGCTTCATGCCGGGGCCAGACTGGCGTGTCACCCGCTGATATTCCTCAAGAGCGTTATTGTGGCTACGTGGATGCAGCGCGAGTACGCGTGTGTAGGCCGGTTCCTGCCCGAGCGCACCCCAGTAAAGCTCGGCATCGTCCACGGGCAGGTTCATCCAGCCGTGAGGTTTCATATAATAACCGTACAAACCGGGGATGGCCATCCGGAGTGTTTCGCCGGGTGGCAGGCCAAACTGCGTGGCGGCATCAAATTGTTGCTGCTCAATTTGTTTCAACTGAGCCAGTCGTTGTTTTTCCACCTCAGCCAAGAATTGCTGTTTTTGTAATGGCTCAAGTTCAGACGAAGATTGAATCTGTTCACGCGCGCGTTGCACCGCATCTTCCAACTGGTTTAGAGGCGAAACTTTCATGGCCGCAGCCGTACCGCCGGCAGTTTGAAAAAGATTCACCAGCGTGTGACCTGCCATCAACGCAGCCGCGAGAGCCACCACGGCGACGGCGGCCGACCCACGCAGTGCGTTAGGCACGATGTGTCCAGCCTTTTGATCATCGCGATTGAAAACTGCCACCACTACCACCACCGCCACGCACAGGCTGAAGATGCCGCCCACATCAAAACTTTCCATCACGCCCTGCCCGAGCGCCAAGCCACCCAGTACCGTCCACGCCCAAACGCGCCAACCGGTTTGCCGCAGACCGTGGAAGACTGCCGACAGGCACAAACACGCGCCCGCCGCGCCAAGCGCCACGCTGGGCAATCCCCAAGTAGCATGCGTGAGCAAATCGCCATTGAGCGCCAGTGCCAGCGCGCCAAGCAGGCAAACAGATTGCGAAAACCGCAGCGAACGAAAGAGCAACCAGCCGCTAAAACCAAGCAACAACATCGCCATCGGAGCGTAAGTTTTGGCAAAAAGCACAGGGCCACTGTCGCCGCCAAGCGCAAGACATACATCGAAGTAGGCTTTGGTGAAGTTGGGCATTGCCGATGGTACCTCGCCCCCCAGCCAATTTTGATCCTGCCAAAAACTCCAGCCGGATTTTTCATCGAATGCATGCGACTGAATACCCGCAAGCGGGGAGTCGTTGGCAAAAAGCACTTGACCGCGCTCAAGACCACCGCGGAAGAGAAAGCCTAGCACCAGCACCAAACACGCCAGCACTAATAGCGCGCCAAGCCACTTGGGGGAACGGGGTTCGGCTGAAGAGTCGGACATCAAAACCTCAGCGGCGACCCTGCCCCGAAACGCCGCGCAAGGCAACGGCCAAGTTGCCTAGCATTCCCGCCCACGGGCCAGTGATGGCACGGGTGGCGTGCTCGATTTCCTGGCGGTAGTGCGGCGTCTCATCCGCCGATTGCGTGCGTTTCACGCAACTACGCGCGGCGAGGAGACAACGCTGGCGGAAACCCCACAGCCACCCGCCAATGCCGGATTTCCCCAACAACGCCGAGGCCGCCACCATCGCCTGCCATTCATCAGCAATCACCGCAGCCGGATCACGGCGGTTGTGTGAAGTGGTCGTATTCTCATGCCGACGGTACTCACACAAGGCCGAAGGCACCTCGATAACCGCCTCGCACGCCGAGGCCAGCTCCGCATAAAAAACCGCGTCAGCGCACTGAATAAAATGCGTATGAAATTCAACCGGCAAAGACATGCGATTGGTCTTCATCAATACAGCCGGCAAACAAATCGTCCGCAAATCGGCCTGCGATGCGATGAATTCTTTTTTCGGAATCGTGATTGTCGCACCGCCCGGCACAATGGGAAACGGACACATCAAATCTCCACCTTCCACCAACGTGCCGGCTTCACAGATGACTTCGTACGCCGCATAAATCAGCGCCCGGCCTTCCACCGCTTCCAAAGGCTCGAGTAGTCGCTCGTAAAATTCCGGCTTTATCAAATCATCCGCCGTGAGCAAATGAAGCACGTCCGCCTCCCCCGCGTAACGCAGCGCGTTGTTGAAATTTTCCGTCGACCCAACGTGTTTGTCGGTGAGCCGCCACTCGAAGCCTTCTTTTTCAAATGCCTTGGCGATACGATGCGTACCATCGGTGGAGCAGTTGTCCTGAATGATGACACGGTCGGGTCGGCGAGTTTGGCTAGCGACTGATTCGAGCGTAGCCTCGAGAAAACGCTCGCCGTTGTAAACCGGGATGACTGTAACAAGCCGATTCATCGGATCACAAAACGCCAAGAATACGGCGCAAAGTTTCCACCACGCGTTGCACTTGCTCAAGGGTAAGGTTCATCGCCGATGGTAGGTTGATCCCCCACGGGCTAAGGCGATAGCTTACTACATTCCGCTTGCGCGCCACCGCCGCTTCCACTTGCCCATCGTATGCCGGCAAACTGCTGAGCGGATGAAACATCGGCCGACTGTCGATGCCTTCGGCGTCGAGCGCCGCCATCAGTTTTTCCTTCGGCCATTCCAGCATCGGATCGAGAACGGCCGTGACCATCCAAAATGTGTTCTTCGTGTTAGCTGGTTCGTGGTTCATAGAAACGCCTTCCACGCCCGTCAGTGCCTCGCGATACCATTCGAAAATCTCCCGCTTGCGGGCCACCAACTCTTCCGAGCGTTCCACTTGCGCCAAGCCAATCGCAGCGGCCACGGGAGGCATTTTGTATTTGAACGCGACTTCGGTGTTTTTGAAATGGATATCGCTCGGCTCGCGGCCATGGTCGCGCAATTGCATCACGCGCGCATACAGTTCGTTATCATCCGTTACCAGCATTCCGCCTTCGCCAGTGGTAAAGGTTTTGGAACCGTGGAAACTAAACGTCGCCACGTCACCGAGCGCGCCCGCTTTGCGCCCACCAAATTCGCTCCCAATCGCCTCGGCGGCATCCTCAATAATTTTCAAGTGATGCTCATCGGCGATGTCCCGCAGCGCGGGATATTCCGGCACGCCACCGTATAAATCCACCGGTAAAATCGCTTTCGTGTTTTCGGTAATGCACGCACGCACGCTCTCGGCACAAATACACCAAGTGTTTTCGTCAATGTCAGCAAACACCGGCGTTGCCCCGACATACGAAATCGGCGCGGCGCTGGCAATCCACGTGAGGTCAGGCACAATCACCTCATCGCCCGGCCCAATCCCCAGTGCGGCCAGTGCGAGGTGCAACCCCGAAGTGCACGAGGGCAAACTCACCGCGTGTTTCACGCCGATGTAATTTGCAAATGCTTCCTCAAAACGTTGCGGGTATTCACCCGCGCGTGCGTACCAACCGTGCGTTGCTGCATCGGTGGTATAATCAATTTCCTGCTGCGTGATGCTTGGGCCGGCGATGGGAATACGTCCTCTCATTTTTCTGCAACGCACTTTAGATAACCGCCCGGTGCCACGCTGATTTGCAGTTTGGCGTCAATGGCGGTGTCTACCTCGAAGCGTTCAGTCGTTTTCAAAAAAGCATCCACCGCTGTGCGCGGATTGTCGCCCTTGTCCCACGGGCGATTGGGAAATGACCCCGCGGGCATATCTTCAATGAGAGTGTCGCACACGACCAAATAGCAATCCATCGTGACAAGTGGCGCGTAGATTTCCAATTCGCGCAACACATGCTCGTGCGTGTGATTAGAATCAAGCACCACCATCACACGCTTTGCTTCGGCGGCGGCTTCAGCAACTTGCGTGGCAATGGCGTTGTCAATCGACGAGCTTTGAATCATTTCGATGCATTCGAACATCGGATGTGCTTCAATTTCCGCGCGATTGTGTTCGCGAATGTCAATGTCTATTCCGAGCACGCGGCCGGCATTGCCGAGCAGTTGCAGCATCGATGCGTGAAAAACCAGTGTGCCGCCGTGGGCAATGCCGGTTTCGATGATGAGGTCGGGCCGCGTTTCCCAAATTATTTCCTGCAACGCGGCGAGGTCCTGCGGAAATTGAATGATCGGACGTCCGAGCCAGGTGAAATTGTAAGTATAATTATGCGGCGCAATCGCGGCCACCCAATCGAGCGTCGCCTGTCGCACAGCTTCGTCCGTGCGTAGCCCGTCGATATTGTCCTGCACCTCGGCAAAAAATTTAGCCACATCGCTCATCGCGCAAAATCCTTCCAGCAAACTGTGTCCGAATCAATCACTTCCCGCCCAGCACGTCCACAGTTTGCCACCAAATCCAACGCGCTGACAAAGGGAGTAAACGCCCCGTGCAACTGCGGATACTCGCGTTTTTTATAGTCCAAATACTCTACGCGAATGCCCGCCGCCTCAAAGGATTCGTGGTTCAAATATTCCCATGCGCCATGCCCCGTCACATAACGCTCCGCGCCCAGCGCCTCGCAAACCGCCAGTACTCGAGCCGAACCCGTGCCCTCAACGCCCATTGCCGATGACCACAGAATTTCCTTCGGCGTAATTTCAAAAAACTCCGCCAACATTTCCATGCTCGCCGCGCTCAACTCCGCCAGCGATTCGTATTCATTTTTAAAAACCGATTTCACCAAGCCTAACATTTCCTCAACGTGCGACGCGGCGGCGTAGGTTTGTTTCAAAGTCGCAAGCTGTTTGCGTCGCCAATCGTGTTCGGCCATCCGCATTTCATTGAGCAACTGCCCGCGTTTATTTTCCGTCAAAGGCACCGTGAACCACGGCGTGCCCGCCGCCGTTTTCAACTGCACGCGGTTAAAAAATCCGCCCTTCGAAAACTGCGCGTCATCCAAATGCACAAACACATCGGCCAATCGCATCTGTTCCAACATCCCCACCCACGGGAAATACATCGGCTGAGAAATGACCACTGTTTTCATCGCAGCGCCTTCTCCATAAAAACAACATCCCGCCAATGTGCGCCGTCGAAGTGATGCCGCCGTTTGGCTTCCAAAATCCTGAATTTTAATTTTCCGTACAACGCAATCGCCCGATGATTGACGCTCAACACCCGCAACGTGAGTGTTTTACAACGCAGCTTTTCCTTCGCGTGCGCTTCCAAAAGTCCCATTGCCTCTGCTGCAACGCCCTTGCCTCGGACCGCCCGCACTAAACAAATGCCCAAATCCGCCGTACCCCGCTCGCGGTCAACCTGCGTCAACTGCACAAACCCGCAAGGGCCGCCGCGGTCGATGACCCAAAACGCGCCTTTCACATCCCCCGTGCGTCGCCGAATCCACGCGCGTACTTGCGCGGGCGAATACTGCCTAGGCTCAATCATCAGTTGCCGTTGCACCGCCGCATCATTTCGCAAAGCGGCCAACATCGAAAAATCCGTTTTCTCCGGAGCACGCAGTGTCACGTTCACGGGAAGAACACCTCCAATTCTTGTGACCAATCCATCACCGCCAATTCCTCACGGGCCACGCGCGGGTTCAATCCCACATACAGTCGCCGAACTGTTTCGGGTAATGCCTCGGGCACAAGTATGGGTTTTCCGAGCAACGTCTGCTTTTGCCGATGCGGGTTTTGGTCAAGAAAACATTCCACAGATTTGACCCGATCAAGGCTGGCGTGAATGAACGCACCGTAAAAACCGGAGCCGTAAATGGCCGCTTCGGTGTCATTCGCTTTTTCAAATGCGCGTACGCGGTCACCAAACTCTCCCCAGTATTCGGCCATTGCGTTTACTTTGCCGGCAACTGATGTCGCGAGTATCGGCTCCGAATCTACATTGGTCTTTTCCGCTACCACCACCCACGCGCTATTGTGGGCGGTGCCGTCAATTTCGCGCACGGCAAAACCGGCATCGGACAACAACCGGTGCAGCGAGCTTTCGGAAAAATGATTCACGTGGTCAGCCACCACCAAGTCGGCAGAATTGGCAAACAAATTGGGCACAAGAAAATAAAATGTGCCGCCGTCGCGCAACAAACGATACGCCTCGCCCACGAACGCCTTCGGCCCGGCTACGTGTTCCAGCGCGAAAAACGAAATCACTGCATCAAAGTAGCCCACCCATTCTCCGGGCACTTCGTTCACGGTTTGATTTTCAGCGCGCACGAAATCATTCCAAAAATCTCGGTATTGGTTACCCACATCAAAGACGTGCGGAACGACATCATCGCGATTGTTGCGAAGGGCTTTGAGCGTGGCGGCTTTGCCGCAGCCATAATCAAGCACTCGCGCGTTCAGCGACAAATTCACTTTCGCTAACAGCGTGTTGACTTGGTGTTCGGTGCGGAAAAGTTTTTTGCCATCGCGCACTGAGTAGAGTTGGTCTTCCTCTTCGCTAGTGGTAAGGATGTGATAATCCTCTGCATAAAATTTTTCCAACGCTGGCAACGGCGCGGTTTGGGTGTGACCGCAATTGGCACAATGCCAAACGCGCGTGGGGCCGTCGAGCACTTGGCAGAGGGAGGTGACCGAAACCGCCCGTACGGATTCGTAAACCGGCACGTCTAGTGAATCGTTGCAAATGTTGCAGGCATTCATCATTCCACCACCAATTCCGGATGCACCGCACGGAGGTCATTACCGGCGGCGAAGGAGCCGACCCAGCCGAGCCGCTTACCAGTGGGCTCGGCAAAGTTGAACCAACGCATTTGCATCGACCACCGAGACTGGGAAGCGCGGTTTTCACCGGAACGATGCAGTGTAAGAAAATCAACGAGCACCAAATCGCACGGCTCCGTCAATGGCGCCGCGGTTTTGTATTTGGCCACGCGCATGGTTTCGTCAGCCAAAGTCAATCCGTACGCACCAGTTTTATCGGGGTTTTCTGCATCCGTTTCGCACACAGGCGCAAGGCCGTCTTTGTGCGAGCCCAGGCAAAACTCCACGGGGCCGAGCTCGTCCGTCATTGGCACCAGCGAACTCCAAAAAACCAATCCGTCCAAACTGCGAAACTGCGATGGATAATCCTGATGCCAGCCGGCACGAAATTTTTCTTCACCTGGATTATCAATGCGAATGCCATAACCGCCGGCCGCGATGGCGGGAGCATTCGTTCCTCGCACTTGTCGCACCACCGCTTCATGTCGGGTGCTGGCTACGAGGCGGATGAATGCGGGGATTTGTTTTACCGCATCATAAACCACCCCACCCAAGGCGCGGTCGTGCGCAAGGAGGGCTTGAAATCTCGCGTCAAATGTTTCGGGGGCAAACGGCGATTGCTCGATGGCGAGTTGGTGTTGTCCGATGAGCAAACTGATTATTTGATGAATGCCGCGCTGCACGGCTTCTATTTCGGCGCGTTCATAAAAATCCGGCAACACCACAAAACCATCACGAGCGAAGGCGGTAAGTTGCCCGGTTGTCAGTGGCGTGCTCATTCGGTGAAATCAGGGAAGGCCAGATCTCGCTTGCCCACAATGGCTTCAGCGATCGGCCATTTGATTTGAAACGTCGCATCATCCCAGCGCACACCGCGCGCGGACTTCGGTTCGTACGGTGCGCTCATTTGATAAAAGAGTGTAGCATTGTCGGTGAGCGTTTGGAAGCCGTGCGCGATGCCTTCGGGTAAAAACATAGCGACACCATTGTCGGCGCTGAGTTCGGTGGCGACGGATTGCTTGAACGTCGGCGATTCAGGCCGGATGTCCAAGGCGACGTCGTGCACGGTGCCGGCGACGCATCGGACGAGCTTAACTTCCGCGTGCGGGGCGGTTTGGAAATGCATTCCACGCACGGTGCCGCGCTGGGTGTTGTGAGAAAGATTGGTTTGGGCGAGGTCGGTCGGCAAGCCGTGCGCGGCGAAGTCCTCGCGGCACCACGCGCGCGCGAACCAGCCGCGGTCGTCTTCGTGGCGTTCCAGCTCAATGACGAATACGCCGGGGATTCTTGTCTCTGTAAATTTCATTTATATCAGCCGCACCTCGGGGATGGGGATCAGAAATTTCCCGCCCGCGGCGCGGTACGCCTGCTGCTGTGCTAGGATTTCATCCGCGAAATTCCACGCCAACAATAATGTGACGTCCGGCGCGCGTTGGGCCAATTCCTCAGCAGGCACGATGGGCACGTGCGCGCCCGCCATCAGCTTGCCATGCTTGTGTGGGCTACGATCGGCGACGAAAGCGAGATCGGTGGCGTTTATGCCACAAAAATTCAGTAGCGTGCTGCCTTTGGCCGCCGCACCATAGGCGGCGAGGGTTTTCCCTTCGTCTTTTAGGATGGTGATTTGTTCGCACACCGTTTCGCGAATGGCGGCTGCTTGAGCTGTGAAATTTTCGTAACAATCGAGACTGCCCATGCATAACTCGTATTCTTGTGCACGCAATACCGCAACGGTTTCATCAGCGGCGTGGGTATCGTGTCGCACGAAAATCCGCAGCGAACCACCGTGAAGTAACGTGCGTTCGACGCGAGTAATGCGGAGGGCGTGGCGAGCGAAGATGGGTTCGAGGGCGGTGAGGGTGAAATAGAAAACGTGTTCGTGATATATCGTATCGAATTCGTATTGGGCAATCATTTCGGCGGCGTACGGAAATTCGAGAATAGCGTGGCCTTTGGGGGCGAGCAGTCTATTGATGCCCGCTACGAAATCATTGATGTCCGGCGCGTGGGCCAAAACGTTGTTGGCGAGGATGAGATCGGGTTGGTTTTCGGTGGCCAATTCTTGCGCGAGTTTTTTGGTGAAAAATTCCGTGCGGGTTTGCACTCCGTTTTCACGGGCGACAGTGGCGATGTTTTCTGCAGGCTCGATTCCGAGATGCGACGTGTTGGCCTCGGCGAAATGACGTAGGAGATAGCCGTCGTTGCTGGCGATTTCGATGACATAATTGGGCGCGAAGTCTTCGCAGTAGCGCGCGGCGCATTCGGCGGCGTGTTGTGTCCACACGTCGGAGTAGGAGGAAAAATAAATGTAATCGCTGAATAAATCGACGGGCGGCACGAGGTCGATGATTTGCAGCAGCCAACATTCGGTGCACACGGCAAGACGCAGCGGGAAGCGCGGCTCAGGTTGGGCGAGATCTTCGAGCGCAAGGAGATTATTAGCGAGCGGTTGTTCGCCGAGATCGAGAATCAATTCGCCGGAGCGCGCGGCACATGAGCGGCATTGGAAATTCTCGAGCATTTTTCATTGGGCCCACGCAGCGGACGCGACGGTAGCATCGGCGGTGTACGCTTCGAGCTGGGCGAGGCTGTAGTCGTGAAGGTCTCCGGCGTTTACGACGTGGCGTTGGTGATACCAGCGCGCGGTGCTTTGGACGGCGGTGGAGAAATCCCAAACGGGTTGCCAGCCGAGTTGTTTGCGGGCTTTGTCAATAGCAAGGGAAAGGGTAGCGGCCTCGTGCGGGGCGGTTGGGGCAGATGCATCGGTCCATTCGCCGGGCCAGTGTTGGAGGAAATTTTCCACGAGTTCGCGCACGGGGCGTTGACCATCGGGCGTGGGGCCGAAGTTGAATGCGTCGGCAAAGACATTATCCTCGGCCAAGCGAGCACCGAGCCAAAGGTAGCCGGACAAACAATCGAGCACGTGCTGCCACGGGCGCGTGGCAGCGGGGCTGCGGACGGCGATGGGCTCGCCGGCTACAAGTGAGCGAACGCAGTCGGGCACGATTCGATCGATGCCATAATCGCCGCCACCGATGACATTGCCGGCGCGTGCGGTGGCGATGCGGCCACCGAAGGCGCGCTGCCAACTGCGGGTCATTATTTCAGTAGCGGCTTTGCTCGCGGAATAAATGTCGTGTCCGCCGAGCGCGTCGGCCTCGGTAAAGTCGTGTGCGATACCGTCATTCTCATAGCACTTGTCGCTGGTGACGACGACGATGGGGCAATCGATTTTGTTTGTTCGCAATGCTTCCAAAACGTGGGCGGTGCCGAGGATGTTAGTGGTGGCGGTTTCCAACGGGGTATCGTAAGAGCGGCGCACGAGCGGTCGGGCGGCGAGGTGGAAAACGATGTCAGGCTGCGTGCCTGAGGCGGCTCTTTTGACAAAGTCGAAACCGACGATGTCGCCGATGGTTTCGCTAGCGAAGGTTTTTGGCCCGAGGGTTTCGTGGAGATTGGGTGGAGAGTGCGGCGCGAGGGCGACGCCGTGAACGTTCGCGCCGAGATCGCGAAGCCACAAGCTGAGCCACGCGCCCTTGAAACCGGTGTGGCCGGTGACCCATGCGGTCTTGCCGCTATAAAATTTGCCAAACATCCCTACCAGATTTTCCACGGTGCATCGCCGGCGGCCCAAAGGGATTCTAGCTGTTGCTGCTCACGATGGGTGTCCATGCACTGCCAAAAGCCGGTGTGGCAATGCGCCTTGAGCTGGCCTTCGTTGGCGAGGAACTCCAATGGCTCGCGCTCAAGGATGCAATCGTCGCCGGTCAAGTAATCTCCGATGAGTTTGTTGAAAACGCAGTAGCCGCCGTTGACGTAGCGCGGCTCGCGGTCGGGTTTTTCGCTGAACGTGGTGATGGTGCCTTCGTTGATGGAAAGCTCGCCAAAGCGGCCGGCGGGCTGCACGGCAGTGGCGGTCCCAATCGCGCCGTGGTTTTTGTGAAACTCAATGGAGGCGTTGAGGTCGCTGTCGGTGACGCCGTCGCCGTAGGTGAATAGAAAATTTTCACCGCGCACGTGTGGCAAGGCACGTGCGAGGCGACCGCCGGTTTCGGTGGTGGGGCCAGTGTCGAGGAGGGTCACGGTCCAGTCTTCCTCATCGTGATGGGTGTGGTATTGCACCTCCGGTTCGCGGCCGAGCTTGAGCGTCACGTCGCTGGTGTGCCAAAGGTAGTTTCGAAAATAATCCTTGATGACCTCACCTTTGTAACCGAGGCACAGAATAAAATCGCGATGCCCGTGGTGGGCGTAGGTTTTCATAATGTGCCAGAGAATGGGCCGGCCGCCGATGGGCACCATCGGTTTGGGACGATACTCCGTCTCCTCGCGCAATCGCGTGCCTTGGCCGCCGCATAGGATAATCACCTGCATCACGGGAGGCTACGCGGTTTTGGGCTAAGGTTCAACCCCTTCGCAGTTGCGCGACTTGCGGCGCGCGTGAGTGATTGCTACGGTCGAGGCAATCGTGCGTAATTTTTTGTTTAACCTGTTTCCGCCCGGCGGCCTGTTGCGACGCGGCATGGAGGTGCTATTGCCGGTGGCGGATGTGTTGCTCCTGCCGTTCACGCTAGCGGGCGCGCTATTGCTCGGAGCCATCCGGATGGCCGGGGTGGAGCGGTTTCGCGGGGCGCGGTGGGTGTTTCACAAAACCCGAGTGTTCCCCGTACGCGACCATTATTACGAACCACTCGTCAATCCCGCCCACCTCACGCGGTCGCTCGAAGAACCGCGCGCACTGCCGGGCATCGAGTGGGATGACTCCGCGATGCTCGCGCAACTCGACGCCTTCGATTTCAATAACGAGTTACTCGCCATCCCGCGCGAAGGCAGAGACGGGTTCTTTTACAATAATCCCGGCTACGGGCGCGGTGATGCAGAGATGCTTTACAATTTCCTGCGCCACCTCAAGCCGCGACGGTTTATTGAAATTGGCTGTGGCATGAGCACGCACCTCGCTCAACTCGCCTTTGCCCAAAACGAAAAAGACGGCGCGCCCAGTTGCGAACATACCTGCATCGAGCCTTACGAAAATCCGTGGCTCGAACAGCTCGGCGTCACCGTCCTGCGCCAACGCGTGGAGGACGTGAATCCAGACGTCTTTGCTGGGCTCGCGCCGCGCGATGTGGTGTTCATCGATTCCTCGCATGTCATCCGCCCTCAAGGCGACGTGGTAACTGAGTACCTGCAAATCCTCCCGCGACTGCCCAAGGGCGTGTGGGCACATATCCACGACATCGCCACCCCGATGGATTACCCAACCCCGCTGATCGTCGAGCAGGTGAAACTCTGGAACGAACAATACCTCCTCGAAGCCTTCCTCACCCACAACCGCGATTGGAAAATTCACTGGATGATGAACCACCTTCTGCACACCCATCCTGAAGCAGTGCAAAAAAAATGCCCCATCACCGCAGAGGCAATGCAAAAGGGCGAATTGCCAAGAGGCGCGTGTTTTTGGATGGAGAAGGTGAGTTAAATTTCCGTCAGCAAACGGAATTGGTGCACAAACGATTCGGGGAGAAATTTCTTACGGAAACTTTTCTCTGATTCACGCTCCGCATCGGTCAACATTCGACGTTTGGCCAGCGCGATGCTCAGGGCTTCAATGAGGTTTCCCATGGCGGCGGCGTGGTTTGTTCGCACTTTGGCGGAATGTGCCAGCGGGTAATCGTTCACCACTTCGGGGATGGCGCCAGATTGGCTGGCGACGATGATGCGTTCGAGGAGGCGGGCTTCCAATGCGGTTCGGCAGAGGCTTTCTTCCACGCGAGAGGGGCAGACGACGATATCGTGTTGGGAAATTAATTTCGGCACGTCCACGTGGGCGACATGGTGCAGCAGATGGATGTCATCACCCGTGGCGCACTCCACTTCGGTGCGCATCGGGCCGTCCATACCAAGGATGGAGAGGGTGGCATTGGGTTGGATTTTTCGCCACGCGGCGAGGAGGAGGTCGATGCCTTTCTCGGCGGAAAGGCGGCCGTAAAACAAAACCTTCGCGGGCCCTTCGGCGGCGACGGGCCGCGCGGGCGGTTGCAAAAAATAATCCTCCACGGGCTGATACAGCGTAGTGAATTTGCCATCAGTTTTCCCATCGCCCGCAAAGGCGCAGCAGCGGTCAGTAATGAAATCGGAAACACCAGCAACCCGCGCGCTGGCGGCGAGGGCTTTTTTCCACGGGTCATCTCGGCCGTGCAGCCACACATTGATGAAGGGCGCGAGTGTGGCACGGGTGGCGTCCGCGTCCATCCGTTTGGGGACGACTTCCTGACACCACGTAAAGAGCGGTTTGTCGGCGACCTCGGCAAGGGCGTGGGCGAGGACAAGGGCGTTCATATCCGGACAGAAAATAGCGTCGTAATTTTCCGGTCGCACACCGGTGCTTTGGGCGGCACGAAAGAGCGAGCGATCAAGCATCCGGTTTGGCAAAAACAAAATCGTACGCTTAAACGTTTGCGCGTTTTGCGAACACCAGCGGGGCGGGATCATGCGGTGCATTCCGAGTTCACCACGGTCGGCCCCACCGGCGAGACATAGTATTTCCACCTCCCACCCCGCGCAGCGCCGCAACAACGCAGCAGCCTCGCGCGCAACCATTTCGGCACCGCCGTGGTCGTGCTCGTAGAAAAATGAAACCAGCAGTAAACGCATTAGTTTGGAGCGTTGAACTCAGCAATCCACAGGCCGTTGGCGTAGGGAAAGGGGTGTCCGTATTTTGTGCCATCAGCTTGATTGCGCAGGGCTTCGCTCCATTCGCGGCGGCCGTGGCGGAGAAGGAAATGCGCTTCATTGGCGGCAAGTGAGTCGTTGGCAATTAGTTCATCCAAGGCGGGATTGTAGCCCAACGGCACTGTGATGACGAGGTGCCCATTGGGCGCGAGCAAGGCGCGACAAGCGTCGATGGCGGTGCGAATTTTTTCTTTTGAATCGCCGGCGGTATCATCGAATCCGATGTGCTCGAAAGTGGAAATAGAAATGATAAGCGCGAATCGTTGGTCGGTTTGCCATTCGGTGATGTCTTCGTTGATGACTCGCGGAACGGTTTCGTATTTATCGATGACGGTGTGCGAGTGCGCGCCATAATGGCCGAGCACGTTGCCGACTTCGAGCACGGGGCCGTTGGTTTGGGCGAGGTGCCAGCGGGCGATTGGAATCTCAGCACAGCGCTCGTTGCTCCACGTGACATTGTAATTTTCAAAAACGTATTGGAGAGATTCGCCGCGGTATTCAAATTCCCGCGGGCGAAGGAAGGGCCGCACCACAGGCGCGACGAGTTTGCGCAAGGGCAAAAGGAATATTTCACTCCAGCCAAAGCGCTTGGCGAACCATCGCACTTTGCCTGTGAACCCGCTGTAAAGATGGGCGGTCATTCGTCGTTAGCTACATCGAATTTGGACTCCTCCTCCACATCATCCTCCCAGTCCAATTCATCCCCCTTTGCCCACGCTTCGAGTTGGTCGCAGGCGGCGGGAAGCACTTGGTCCCAGTGAAAGGTGGCGGCGCGATCGCGGGCGGCGGTGCGCCAATCCTGATACGCGCCGTTGTGGCTTTGCACGCCGGCGATCATCGCGGCCAGCGCGACAGAGGATTCCTCGTCGGCCACGAGTCCGGTTTGGCGGTGCAGGGTAGATTCCACCAAACCGGGCGTGGGATACACGATAGCGGGCGTGCCGAGGGCGTTGGCTTCAATGACGTTGAGCCCCCAGCCTTCGCGCAGGGAGGTGTGCAGCAGAAAATGGGCGTCACGCAGCGCGGCGTCTTTTTCGGCCTCGGGCAGTGGGCCGCAAAACTCGACGTGAGCTTCCACTTTCAACTCAGCAACCAACCGGTGCAGCGCGGGCCCTTCCTGGCCTTGGCCGACGATTTTTAATTTTGCTTCCACTTGATGTTCACCGAGCAAACTCCACAGCGCGGCGATGGCGTGGTCCACTTGCTTGTTGGGCGCGAGGCGGGAGACGGTGATGAGCTGCAGCGGCTCGTCGAGTTCCTTTTCCGGCAGCGTCTCGAGCGCGCGGGTGGCGACACCATAGGGGATTTGCGTCACGGAATCGATGCCTTGTTCGTGCAGAAGATCGCGCGTATGGCTGCTGGCAGTCCAAAACGGCACGTCGCGATACTGGCGCAGTGTGCAGCGTTCCTGCCAACTGCCGATGCGGTTGAGTGGCCACGGGTAAAACGCTTTCCAAATTGGGCCGAGCACTTCATGAATGTACGCAACGCATTTGTCCGTGCACCAAATGGGCGCGTACCATGGGATGCCGTGATGCTGATCGATGACGAGATCGAAGGGTTTTTGTGTGGCGTGCCATTTGCGTGCAGCCATCCACGCGGTGAATTTCCCTCCGCCGCGAATGACGTCGATGCCATCAATAACCTCCGTCGGATCGCCGCCATCGAAGGCATTGGCAAACCACGTAACCTCGTGCCCGCGCTGCACGAGACCGCGCAGATAGGCGTGGGTGACACGCTCGGCACCGCCGGCGAGTGGATTGCGCGGGTCGCGCCAGTTAAGCATCAAAAATCGCACGCGGCGCAGTCTTCACCGTGGAGGGCGCGCGCGGCAATGAAAAAGCCCTTTGACCCGCACGCTCATTTGCTGGAGAATGCCCACGCGCGCGAGTGGCGGAATTGGTAGACGCGCTGGATTTAGGTTCCAGTCTCGCAAGGGGTGGAGGTTCGAGTCCTCTCTCGCGCACCATTTTTACCGTATTCCAAAAATTCCAAGGTCGCGTTTGATGCGACGAATGCTGGCGGCATTCTGGAGACGAGTGCGGATTCCCTGCATTGAGGGGCCATCAGCGGGTAGGTAGTGGTCAAATAGAAATTCGCGTGTGGCGAAGTTCACACCGACCACATTATCTGAGCTCCCGCGCTCTGCGGACACACGATAACGTTGAGGCATCGTTTTCGCACCTTCGATTTCGAGGCGGCGCACAAACACTTCCGCGCCCGTTTGCCGACTCAAATGGAGCGCCATCAAAAGTGAATCGTGCAAATCCGGATTTGCGAGATTCAATGCCTCGAACCACGTATTGCGCACCTCCGTGGCATTGGGTTCGACGATTGGATTCTTAATGGAATGAATGGAGATTGCACACCCCATCATCAACGCAATCGCGGGCAAAAGAATTAGCATCTTGAACATGCTGCGATGTTACCCCGCGCGCCGGTGCAGTCAATCCTTGGCGGGGGTTGATTTCGCGACCAGCAGTTTTTTCAATGCGTTTTCCATTTCATCGACGCTGAATCCACGCGGACCTCGCCCTCCCTTAAAGGCAATACGCGCATCGGGGCCTATGATATAGAGACGGTCCGGAAATCCATCGAAGGCACGCATGACGGTGTTGTCAATATCATCTACCAAGAGCGGGATGGAAAGTTTCAAGCCGACCGAACACGCCGTAGCCACATCTTTGCGGGCCAGAAATGTCTTAGGCTGTTCTATCTGGACATGACGCGCGGGCCGGCTGGAATCAGTGGGGTGCGCTTCCCGAATGTAGACCCAATAAAAATCAGCCTGCTTGCCGTAGGTTTCGTATGATTTCTGGAGGCGCCCGGCCTCACGTGAAAAGGGGCCTCACGTATAAGAGCCAAACACCACCACGGTGTAGCGTTTTATTTTTGAAAAATCCAGCACGCGATCGCCCGCCACGAATTGCGCGGAAACCTTGGGCGCAAGCGCTCCCACTTTGGCACCCCCGCCTTCACCACCCCCGCGAGCAGTCCGTTGACCTTGACCAAAAAAGCGCAACCATTCCTCCGATGTTACGTGGCCATCGGATTGGGAGTCAGCTTTTTTGAAATCAGCTAATCGCAGTAGCACCGTCCATTCCTTAGAGGAGAGCTTACGATCCTGATCGGCATCAAGCGTACGGAATAATTCCTGCCCCGCACCGTACCCGCCCTGTCCTCCCCGACTAAAGCCTCCCTTGATCCGAGCCTGACGCATTGCGTCCCGCTCGGATTGTGAAAGAAAGCCATTTTTATCCGCATCAAAATGATCAAAATATTGCTGCGGCCCTGGAAACTCTTGAGGTGATATTTTCCCATCTCCATTCGCATCCATCCGCTGCCCAAATGCACCCGAGTCTTTCTGCCTTGTCTGTGCCGACAATATCCCTGTACAGAACACCATCAAAATTAGAATCAAACGCATGGTTGAATTGAACTACACTCAGCTTATTTTGGCTACAATATTTTCTCCATCATTGACAACCCATTATTAAAAGACGCATATTTAACGCATGGGATGCAGCCAAATATTCTTAACTTTCCTATGCCTCGCGCTGTATTCCGCCCACCCTTCCCACGCTGCCTCATTGTTAAAGGAAGCTCGCAAAGAAGGCCGAAACCTCCACAAGCAAGGCGATGAATATCTTAAAGACTACAAAACGAAGCAAGCCCTCGCTGCACATCTCAAAGCACAGGCACTATTCAAAAAGCACAAAGCAAGACCTGAAATGCAGGCCCTATCACTCATCCAAGTGGCCGTAGCGTACAGAGAATTAAACAACTTTCCACAAGCCCAAGCCACGCTGAATCAAGCCGCCCGCTTGCTAGCACTCAAGCCCAGCCCAGATTTGAGAGTGCAAATTGAATGGGAACGTGGACTCATCGAATATGAATCCGGACATTATGCCGCCGCCTCTAAAATTTTTGCCAAGGCCACCGAACTAGCTAAGCATCCCCAGGCCGACATGACAAATCGCATCCTCCTCATCACCGACGCCGCCATGGTGGAGTTGGAAGCCGGCCATTATCCGCGCGCTAAGGTGTGGCTCGACAAGGCTCAAACTCTACTCGTCCAACACCCCGACCTGGCCGCCGAAGTGGAAAGTGAAATCGCCAATAACCTTGGTTTCTATTATATGGATACCGGCCAATACAAGCGATCTGAGGAAGCCTTCCTCAAGGCACTGACTGGGTACCGAGAATACTACGGCAAACGCCATCCGCGCACCACCATCCCACGGGCTAACCTCGCCGTGCTGTACGAGACACTCGGCAGTTATGAAAAGGCCGAGAGACGGTTCCGGTTTAACCTTAAAATAAACACCCGCGAGATCGGAGCAGACCATTACCTTACCGCCATCGACATGGCCAATGTGGCCAGAACTCTACAAGCAGCAGGGAAAATGAATGCAGCAAAGAAGCTCTATTTGCGGTGCCTTGAGATTGACCGCAAACAACTCGGCGACAATCACCCTTACGTGATTGTGGACCTCAACAACCTTGCCCAGCTTTATCAGGAACTCGATGAGCCCGGTGAAGCGGAAGTCCATTTGCTCACTGCCCTGAAACTCACCAAGCAACGCGATGTGCCGAGTTCCTCCCACCTCGCCACCCTCAATACTCTCGCCGCCAATCACGTGCTACAGAATAAGTTGGAGAAGGCGAGAGATTTGTATCGGCAAATACTCGCCCTACACGCCAAACGGCACAGTAGTCACACCCTCGAGGCCACACAGGTGATGCGCGAGTTGGCACTCCTGGAACAGGACCTTGGTAACCCCGCCCTAGCCCACGAATGGGCCCGCCGCAAATGGGCTATTGAGAAGCAACTCACCCAAGAGGTTTTTTCCTTCACCTCTGAAAAGGAGCGATTTGACTTCCTGAAGGAAGTTGACCCACTGCACCCACTCATCAGCTTCGGCACCAGTACGGATATTGCTGAACTGGTGCTGCACCAAAAAGGGCGCGTGCTCGATTCCCTCGCCACCGCTCAGCGTCAGGCAAGATTATCAACAAACCCAGAGTTAAAGAAAAAATTTAAGGAATTAAAAACCGCCAGTGCCCTGCTCCTTCGCCTACAAATCCAGAAATCCATCACCAATGATTCCAAAATATTGCAGCCACTAATGGAAACGGTGACTAAACAGAAACAAAAAATCGACGAACTACAAAAGAAACTGACCCGCCATATCAAGCTACCACAGACTGATTATGATACGTCGGATTTGCTAAAAACTTTACCACCTGGCACCACGCTAGTGGAGTACGTACGGCACCAATCCTACGAAGGCCGCAATGTATTTGGTGAACAATGGCGCAATCAATACAGCGTGCTGATACTCACCGCTGGTCGTGCGCCCCAGTGGGTGCCGCTTGGCCAAACCGCGCTCTTAAACAAACTGGTTGAAAAATATGACCCTAGCGCACCGCAGTCCGATGCCGAATACGAAGCCACGTTGCAGGAACTATATCAACGGATACTGCTACCAGTTTTATCCCAATTGCCCCCTACCACCGACACTCTCATTTTTGCCGCTGATGACCAGTTGAATTTTCTTAACTTTGCCACTTTGATGGGGCCAAACTGCAAGTTTCTCTGCGAGCATTATCAAGTGCTGCATATCGCCACTGGGCGCGACCTGCTGCAGCCCATCCACAAATCCAGCAACGACACACTTGTTGCCTTTGCCGATCCGGAATTCAAACCCGGCCAACCCACCGACCCGAAACCATCCACCCGCGACGGCAATCTCCAAACACTCGTCTTGCCCCCATTGCCCGGCACCCGCCGTGAATCGGAATTCCTCCGCCAATCCGCCGAGGACTGGAAACTCAAGCCACACATTTTTACCGGGGCCGACGCCACCGAGTCCCGACTTCACAGCCTTCGTCAGCCGTACATTCTGCACCTCGCCACCCATGGGTTTTTCATAAATAACGCCAAATTAAAAAACAACAGGAATCCATCCGAAATTTCCAAGACGGTTGGACGCATGCGCAGCATCGACGGCATTCTACCCTATTCACTACTCAACAGCGGGCTGGCGTTAGCGGGGGCGGATCGCACTCTTCGCGAATGGAAAGCTGGCCGTATTCCCAACACCAGCACTGATGGCATCGTCACCGCCGCCGAGATTGGCCTGTTACAATTGGAGAATAACTGGCTGACCGTCCTCTCCGCCTGCAAAACCGGCAAGGGACACGTGAAATCCGGCGAAGGCGTAATGGGACTGCGACGAGCATTCGTGCAGGCGGGCACTCAAAACCTGCTCTTCACTTTATGGCCTATATCGGACGTGGTGACGGCTGAAATAATGGAAGACTTCTATCACTTCGCCCTGCGTACGAAAAATGCGCCAGGTTCACTGTGTGATACCCAACGCGATTGGCTAGTGAAGCTGCGCGAATCCGAAGGCAGCAAAGCGGCGGTTCAATTGGCTGGGCCCTTCGTGCTTACTTTTCAGGGACCGCCGGTGCCTTAGCAGGTTTAGTTTTCAGGCAACGCTGAAGCGTCATCAATGCCATTGCGGTACCGTACTGCTGGTGATAATCGTAAAAAGGAAAGTCCCACCAGCTGCCATCTTTTTCCTGATATTTCATAATGATAGTAGCCATGT
>JAOLZA010000016.1 GCA_028343615.1 Verrucomicrobiota bacterium | reverse complement strand
TAGGCCTACTGCGATGCCGATGCCCCACTTGCGTACGCGTGATTGATCGGCCTCCGGCGCACGTTTGGATTCCAATGATATATATAGTAAATTGTCAAAGCCCAGCACCGCCTGTAATAAAATCAATAGGCCGAGCGTGAGGAGGATTTCTGGGAGGTTTTCCATAACGCCCCCAAAGATAGGGGCGAAGAGTGGGAAAGTGAAGGAAATTGAGTGCGCTTTAGCGGTTTTTGATCGTGTTGCTGCGCTGTGATCCGGGGCGCTGTTTACGAAGGCCGAAGGTGGACCCGCCGGTCTTGGTGTTGACGACGCTTTGGCGGGTGTAGCCTTTGATCATCGGAAGGTAGCGGTAGTAAACGGTCAGGGAGAGGGTGGCCCAGGCGGTGGTGATGGTAGTGCCTTCCTTTTTTGCGCGACGACCTTCGGGCTTCCACGTGCCATTGGCCTGTTGTTTTTTTAGAAAAATGGGTTTCATTTTTTCGTTCCACTCCTGCCATGGTTTGCCACCATGCAAAAATAGGCTGAGGCAGCCGTAGTACCAATAGTAGTAATCCTTTTGCGCTGTGGCAGGCATATGTGTTGCGAGGAATTTAGCGGAATCAATTTGTCGTTCCTCATCGGGTTTGGAGCCATAGAGTTGCTGGCAGTACATGCCCACGGAAGTCATGGATGGTTTTGGGACTGAATCTTTGTAGCCGTAAAAACCTTTGTGCTTGCCGGCACTCACGGTGTTGAGAAACTCCCGGGCTGGGCCAAGGTTTTTTGTTGGAACCTTTACACCGGCCATTTCGGCACTGCGAAGCGCCATGATGACCCAGCCGGTAACCGATAAATCGCCCGCGTGTTCCAGTGAGGGGTGGGGTTGGTACCGCCACCCGCCGCTCTTGGGGTTCTGCGCACTACATAAAAATGCCACCGCCCGCTCAAGGGGTTGAAAAAACTTCTCCAGCTGAGTAATGCCGGCGGCTTCGCCGAGTGCGAGAGTGCCGATAGCTTGGCCATACATCCGGCCACCATCGCGCATGTTGCCAGTCTCGGGCACCTGTTTAACGAGCCAAGCAAGCCCCTTGGCAAGCGCTTCGCCGTTCTTAGTATCGTCGTCAGGCTTCACGCCATATGAGAAATAGCAAAGAACCACTAGGCCAGTGTGTGCCACGTCGGATTGCGTTTCGGACCAGCGGCCATCTTCTTTTTGTGTGTCTGTAAACCAGTCCAAGGCTTTTACCACGGCGGCTTCGGTCTCGGCACTTCCGCCCAATTCGTTGATTATTTCACCGCGTTTAGCGTTGCGGAGTGGGTTTTTACGTAGACCGTAAGTACTGCGCAGGGCGCGCCGGCTTTGTGTGGGATCGGGCTTGTTTACGCCACCGATGCGAGTGCTGCCGGCTTCTTGTGCGGGGGAGGAACTGGCAATGAACAGGCTTATTGCGAACAGGGCTACGGCGAGGCTTGGAATGGCGCGAAAATAGATTTTGGAAAGCATAGCTTGTACTCCGATCAATATATTAAACATGACGGGATTGCGCACCATGAAGTTACAGATGATTGGATTTAATCAAAAAAACCCGGCCAGAAGGCCGGGAATGAAAATGGGAACGAGGAGCCGTTAGGGCTACTTGATACGGTTGAGCGCGGTTTTGTTGAATCCGACGATGATCTTGTCGCCGGCGATAACGACCGGTACTCCGCCACGCCAGTTGATGCCGGCTTCCTTGGTTTTTTTAGCAAGAAATCCGCGGGCCTTTTTGTCGGCACTAATGTTTTTCCGCTCAAATTCGACACCTTTCGACTTGAGGAGATTAGCGGCCTTGGTGCAGTAACCGCAGCTTGGGATGCAATAGAGAGTTACCTTGGCGCCGATTTGTTCACGACCACCTTGTTCACGACCACCTTGTTGTGATTGGGGGCGTCCGGAGGAATTGCCGCCACCATTCTGGTTTTGTTGCTGGCGCTGAGCGCGCTGGTGTGCTCTCCACTTGCGTAGTTTCTCTTTTTGCTCCTCGGTAAGAATCTCCATGCGGCGGTTGTGGGCCTGCTTTTTCACATTCTTGATTTGCTTTTTCTTTTCCTCCTTAGAGAGCTCTTCGTTGGCGATGATGCCTTTTATTTTCTTCAATGCGTACCGGTGCACTGCGCGGAGCTTTTCGGCCTGCTCCTCGGTGAGTTCAAGTATCTGCCGAAGTTCACGCCGGTGCTCGTTTTCCTCGTTGCCATTCTGGTTTGGTCGGGCGTTGGAGCGCCGGAGTTTAACTAGCTTCGCGTACTGTTCCTCGCTGAGCAACTCGCGAACTGCGGCGTCCATTTTTTTGAATGCTGCTTTGAGTCTAGTTTCTTTCTCTTTCTTAGAGAGCTCCTTATTGGAGTGAATTGCCTTCGCGGTTTTTTGCCATTTTTGATGGATCGCCCTGAGTTGGGAGGCTTGTTCGTCGGTGAGGTCTAGCGTTTCCTTAATGTTTACGCGTTCGCGTTGTTGTTGGCCTCCGTTTTCGGTGCGGGTCATGCCGCTCTGGGGTTTGCGTCCACTTTGTCCGCCACCCTGCTCGGAATTGCGGGTTTGGCCGGAGTTTTCCTGCTGGCTGTTGTTGCTGCTGTTGAGCGGTTGGCGGACGGATTGACGGTTAACGCTGTTGCCTTGGCCGCTTTGGCCGCGTACGGAGTTTGGTGCGCCTTGGCTACGCTGGTTGCTTTGAGCTTGGGTAAGCATCGGGGCATTGAGCGTGCCGGCGATTAGGATGATTAAGATTTTGTTTTTCATGGTTTGGCTCCTGTTTCGTTCGCTAACAAGGCAGACGGGCGGGGTTTCGCCTCGGTTACAATTCTTTCGCAATGTGGTTGTCATTCAAGAAGGTCAGCGGTAATGTCGGGGATGCGCTCCGCCCTAGCCCCTGTTTTCATATTATCGTTGACCCTGATGCTCTTTGGGGGTTGCGGCAAGAAGTCTTCCACGGGTTCGAGTGATCCAAGTCGTGTGGTGTCGGCGGAGATGCTTATTTTCGACGAGGAAACTGGTGTGGTGATCAAGGCGGGGGAGATTGAGCCTTTCAGCGGCAAGGCTGTTTGGTTTCATCCTAATGGTGAACGTGAACAAGAGACTACTTACGTAGCCGGTCGTGAGCATGGGCAAGAGGTGTGGTGGCATCCGGACGGCGCGCGCGCGGGCCAGAGTCAATACCAAGACGGCGTGTTAAATGGAGCCACCATTCAATGGCATCCCGGTGGTGTGAAAATGGAATTTCAGGTTTTGTATCAAAACGGAATGCAGGATGGCAAAGAGGTTTGGTGGCACGAGAATGGCCGTGAGAAGAGCGTGACACATTTTGAAAACGGCCTGCGTCAGGGCAGGTCCACCGGTTGGTATCCTGATGGCATCAAAGCATGGGAAGCGGTTTGGGGGGATGATGAGCCACAGGGTCGCTACGCGGAATGGTACGAGACAGGGCAAGTTAAGAGCCAGAAACACTATGTAATGGGTGCGCAAAACGGTGTCGAGACTTGGTGGTATGAGAATGGTGAAAAATCTTGGGAAGTCAACTGGAAGGAAGGACGGCAAGTCGGGATGAAAACCGAGTGGTATGAAAGCGGCAAAAAGATGAGTGAAACTCCTTATAAAACCGGTTGGCGCGAAGGCAAATCCACTGGGTGGTACGAAAGCGGAAACAAAGCACACGAGACCACTTATCTAGATGACGAGGAAGTGGCCGTGCAGGAATGGAACGAGGATGGTAGTGCTGTGGCCGTCGCACCAGAGCCACAAGGTCGCGTCCGTGTTTGGGCCGTGGGGGAGATTGAAAAATTTTATTCCGATAAAGCTGAAGGGTTAGTGTACACTGCATTTGGTGAGCCCGACCGCGCCGAGGGAGGAGCGTGGGTGTACGAGAATATTAAGGTTGGGACAACGGTTGACTCTATCGCTCACGAAGTTGAGTTTACTTTCCGATCGGGAAAAGTGAAAACGGTGAAGGTAGCTCCTGCTCTCAAAAAGGAAACCCCATGACTCATCGCATTTTTATCAGGTCTAAACCTTTGAGTTGTTCGATTGGGATAATAATCATGAACATGAAATATTATATGTTTATTATAGCGACAACCCTACTCTTAGTGATGGGTTGCTCCAAGGATGAGCCTTTGCCTGCTCCGGCTCCACCCAAACCCTCCCCAGGTGGCTCTAGTGGCCCGGGTGGAATGAGTGGCGAGGGTGGCGAAGGTGCTGTGGGCGGTATGGGGGCAACCCCAGAACCCGGGAGTGGCGGGGCACTGCCCGCAGGCCAACCTGCTGGAGGTACGCAACGTGTGAGCGAAGATCCTCAAGCTCCTCCTGTGCTTGCGGAGATGAGCGGACTTTTCTACGAAGTTTATGAAATAGCAAAAAAACCTTTCACCGGGAAAGTTGTGGAATACCACCCCACCAATGTCGAAAAATCAGAGAAAGTTTATAAAGACGGACGGCTCGATCAATTCACCGAGTGGCATGAGAATGGCCAGAAAAGCCGCGAGGTGATATACGCGGCCGACGGCAAAACAACAGGGAAACGCTGGAACGAAAAAGGCGAGGAGATTAATTCCAATAAGGCAAAGGCTAGGGGGATGCAATGGACCTTTGGCGTGACGGGCAATAAAATGTCCATCGAACAATACCGCGGCCTTGCGGGGGATTTGGTGCGTCGTGGCTTCGGTCCGCCCGATGAAGAAAATGGCGGAGTGTGGGTTTATAGGAATATGAATGTGCGCTCCGGCACTCAGCAAATGACCACTGTGCGTTTTACTGTTTCTGGGGGTAGAGTGGTTTCAGTGGGAGTGGAGCCTTAAATTAACAGGATTTCTCAAAGGGGTTGCGCTTTTAGGCGAGGGGCGTACACTAGTGTAAACCCTAACCCAAAGGATTCCCATGGTCGCCACTGCCCCGCTCGATATTCCCGCCATCCAACCCTCATCTCGCGTACAGGAGTACCTGCAATCCCCACGGCAAGCGCTTATCAATGGCCAATGGCAAGCTGCCGCTTCCGGTAAAACTTTCGCCGTTTATAATCCTGCCAGCGGTGCGGAGATTGCCCAAGTTGCCGAGGGTGATGCGGAAGATATTAACCTGGCTGTCGCAGCTGCGCGTAAAGTTTTTGATGACCCCAACCACGCGTGGAATACGATGACCCCCAGTGAACGCGGGCGGCTCATTTGGAAAATCGGCGATCTCATTTTGGAACACGCCGAAGAATTGGCCGAGCTGGAAAGCATCGATAACGGCAAACCCATGGCCGTCGCCGCTGCTGCCGACGTGCCGCTTTCCGCCGATCTTTTTCATTACATGGCCGGCTGGTGCACCAAGCTTGAGGGCAATACCATCCCCATCTCCGTGCCGTATGCGCCGGGCGCAAAGTTCCACGCTTACACCACGCGCGAACCAGTTGGCGTGATTGGCCAAATCATCCCATGGAATTTCCCTCTGCTGATGGCCGCTTGGAAACTTGGCCCTGCATTGGCCACCGGAAACTGTGTCATCCTCAAGCCCGCCGAGCAAACACCGCTCACCGCGCTGCGCTTGGGTGAAATTTTACAGGAAGCGGGCGTGCCTGATGGTGTGGTAAATATTGTTCCCGGCATGGGTGAAACCGCAGGCGCCGCGCTGGCCGCGCATGATGACGTGGACAAGGTTGCCTTCACTGGTTCCACCGAGGTAGGAAAAATGATTGTCAATGCCGCCGCCGGAAATCTTAAAAAAGTTACCCTCGAGCTGGGCGGCAAATCGCCCAACATTATTTTCAAAGATACCGCTGACCTTGAAGCGACCATCGCTGGTGCAGCCAGTGCGATCTTTTTCAATCACGGCCAATGTTGCTGTGCCGGCTCGCGGCTTTATGTTGAGAAAGATATTTTTGATGAGGTGGTAAAAGGCGTCTCTGATGCTGCCGCTGCCATCAAGCTCGGCCCCGGTCTTGCTCCCGATACCGAAATGGGCCCGCTCGTTTCCGACGAACAATTAACGCGCGTGACGGGTTTTATGAATGCCGGGCAGGAAGCTGGTGCCAACTGCGTCACTGGAGGCACACGCCGTGGTGAACAGGGATATTTTGTGTCGCCCACTGTCATTACTGACACCCGCGATGATATGAGCATTGTGCGTGAGGAAATCTTTGGCCCCGTCGTGGTGGCTGATCCCTTTGACGACATCGAGGAAATCATCGATCGCAGCAACGACAGCGCCTACGGCCTCGCCGCCGGAATTTGGACCCGCGACCTTTCCAAGGCCCATCGCACTGCTGCGCGTTTGCGCGCCGGCACGGTGTGGGTGAATACGTACAACATCTTCGATGCCGCGCTTCCCTTTGGTGGCTACAAGCAATCCGGTTGGGGTCGCGAAATGGGCCACGAAGTGCTTGAGCTATACACCGAAACCAAAGCCGTTTGCATGGGGTTATAAATAGCGAACATTTGCCAATACAACCTTAGCCAAAAAGAATCCGCTATGAATGCAAAAACTATTTTGGAAGATAAAAGCACCGGTGTCCGTTCTGTCGGACCGGATGCCACCGTGTTCGATGCGTTGCAATTGATGGACGAACACAAGGTAGGCGCGTTGATGGTCGTGGAAAACGACCTTTTCATCGGGGTCATTTCCGAACGCCATTGTGTCCGCCGTGCGATGCTCAAGGAGCTTTCTCCCAAGGAGACCCCCGTTTCCGAAATCATGGCCAGCGATCCGGTGCAAGTGAGGCCGGAGGCGAGCCTCGGTGAATGCATGGCCGTTATGGGCCAACATCGCGTGCGCCACATTCCTGTCACCGAAGCGGGCAAAGTACTTGGGGTCATTTCCTCTAATGATCTGCTGAACCTCGCCCTCACCGAAAAGGATCACATCATCAAGCAGCTCGAGCAATACATCGCGCCGGGGCCGTAGGGGTTTTCTACTGTAGTATGTCGCGCACCGATAAAGATCATCGCTACAATCCGCTCATTGGTCGTAGCAATCACTTCCTCTTACTTCCCGTCGGATCCCGAAGCCATCAATACCGAAGCGGCTAAGCCGGAACCAACCAAAGCCAAGGCAACCGGAGGAGGCAAGCCGTGGGAATTTGAAACAGGAGATTATTTGTGGTTCTTTCCCGTCGTTAGGTTGGATAGTGCCGTTAATTTTGGGTCATCGCGCTGGAGGGTCCATGCCCTCAAGATCGACAGCTGATCTGCGAATGTATGATTATTCTGGACAAATACGTTGGAATTAAAGACTTTTTCACCATATCCAATGGCTGATACACGCGTCAAAATTATGGTGTTTCAACATGATGGAATTGTTGTTTCTCAATACCTTCTGGGCGAAGGCGTGCATGCCATCGGCCGCGATCCTAATAGCGCGATCTACGTTGAGAGTGAGTATATCTCTAGCGAACACGCCAAGCTGTACCTCACGGACGAAGGAATCTTTATTGAAGACCTCAACAGCACCTCCGGCACTTTCCTGGATGACATTACCGTGCGCGGCAAACTGCGCTTGAACCCCGGTCAACGCCTGCGGGTGGGCGATCTATACATTGACCTGCAGTTGGAAGCCGCCGGTGATTTGGCGCCGGGAGTAAAGATTGGTGCTGGGCGCTATCAACTGAACAAGGAACTGGGCCGGGGAGCCATGGGACAGGTCTGGCTGGCACAAGACACTCAACTCGATGAGCTCGTTGCCATTAAGGTGTTGCCCGGTGACGTGGCTAATGACGCGGTCTGCCTTTTGGACCTAAAACGTGAGGTGCAGAAGAACCGCAAGCTCAGTCACGACAACATCATCCGCATTCACGATCTGATTCAGTTGCCAGGGGAAAACCCCTTTGTCAGCCTGGAGTATGTGGAAGGCACCGACCTACACGCCATTCAGATGAACCAGTCTGACCGTATCTTTGGCTGGGAAGAGGTGAAGCCCTATGTCCTGCAGCTTTGTGCCGCGCTGGATTATGCGCATGAACGCAAGATCGTGCATCGCGACCTGAAACCCTCCAACATTATGATCACCAATGATGGAGTATTGAAGCTGGCGGACTTCGGGATTGCCGCCACCATTGCCGATACCACCGGTCGCTCCTCAATGACCGATATCATCAGTGGCACCCCGCAATTCATGAGCCCCCAGCAGATGCTGGGCGAGCCTCCCAAGGCCAGTGATGACATCTATGCCCTGGGTGCCACCATGTACTGCCTATTGACTGGGCGCCCCCCCTTCCACACCGGCGACATTGCCCAGCAATCCCAACATGTCACTCCCGCACCTCTTGAACAACGATTGGCGGAGTTTGGTCTCCAGAATGAAGTGCCCGATTATGTGAATGACGTGGTGATGAGTTGCCTAGCCAAGGATCCGACCGCGCGCCCCACGAGTGCGGGCGCTATTGACGAGTGGATTCGTACAAAGGGTCAATCTAAAAGACCGGCTGAAAGGAAAAAGACCGAGACGGGAATAGAAAGAATGGTCGCCGAAGCTGCAGCAGAACCAGCGATGCAAGAACAGCCGGCCCAAGCGCAAACTGAGGCAACTAAGGAAAAAAAGAGCCCGATGCTAGTGGTTGCAGCCGCCTTGATTGTGGTTGCAGGTCTGGGTTGGTTCTTCATGGGTGGGCCCGGTGATCAGGATGAAAATCAAAATACGGGTCAAGACCTCCAATCAGCTGGTTCAGGAACGGGTAAAACGGGCGGCGCGAAGCAGGCTGGCATTGCTGATTCACTCAAGGAGGGCTTGGTCGCCTACTATCCTTTCAATGGCAATGCCAAGGATGAAAGTGGCAATGGCAATGATGGTGAAGCGAAAGGAGCAACGTTAGCAGTTGATCGGCATGGTAAAGAGAATAAGGCCTATCAGTTTAAGCGCAGTGAAGAGGCTAATCACATCGAAATACCCAACCCAACCGACCTTCATGAATCTAAGGTAAAAACAATTAGCGTCTGGATCCAAGTACCGAACACAGGCCATGGCGGCGGCCAATTAATCAGAAATTACTCGGACGACACGCATGGTGAAAACGGGTGGAAACTTGCAGCCCAAGGTAACACCAAGCCCGGCTCCCTATTTATAATAGATGAACGTAAAAGCCGAAAATCGCGCGTGGTGAAATCCTTTAAATTTAATGAAGAAAGATGGTATCATCTGGTGTCAATTGATAACGACAGTCAAACTAAGCTTTATTTAAATGGACGCGAGATAGCGTCGCAAAAAATAACCGCCGCATCAGCCACCAAACCCAACACTAGACCTTTGCTTATTGGTGGCTTTATGGACCCAACACGGTTGCAGGGAGGCTTCAACGGTAAAATCGACGACGTGCGCATCTATGACCGCGCGCTTTCAGAAGAGGAAATCACCGCCTTATATGATCTGGAGAAGCCTAAGACTGATTTAAAGAAAGGTCTGGTGGCCTACTACCCCTTCAATGGCAATGCCAAGGATGAAAGTGGTAATGGCAATGATGGAGATCCGGAAGCAGTCACTTTAATAAATAATCGACATGGAAAGAAAGATAGCGCTTACAGCTTTGAAGGACCTGAGGGTTTTATCTCAGCGGCAATGCCAAGTGATTTAGCAGGAGATAAACCATTCACCACCAGCATGTGGATTAATGTAAATTCTTATAACAAGGATTCATGGCTGTTATATTTCGGGCAACAAGAAATCGATAAAGCATTTCATATCGGGTTTGATGAACAGCTTAGGATTGGCTACTGGGATTGGCGTCTTACAAATAATGGCGCTAACACAGGCTATGCTCTTCCAATTAACCAGTGGATTCATTTAATGCTAACTTGGGACAATAATACTCTTTTAACTTTCATAAACGGTGAGAAAATTCATGAAACAAATGCCATTAAAAACCGGCCAAGCTTACCAATAAATGGTGAGTTAACCTTTGGTTCGGCCCCTATGAGCGGCAACCGGCAACGCACTGCTTTCGATGGCTCCATTGATGACGTACGCATCTATAACCGCGCCTTGTCTGCTGAAGAAGTAAAAGCACTCTATGATTTTGAGAAGGTGAAGGAGTAATGGTTTACCCTTTACCAGACTTGCTCTGAGTCAGTTTCGGGAATCACCTCCAGTAATGCATTGTGGTCCCCATCAGGATCAACGTGTCCCAAATCCGTCAAGCGTGCTTTATTGAATGACTACTTCACCAATGGCGCGGTTTGTTCTGCTGAAGTGATTCCCGGAGGCAGTTCCATGATCTTCATGTTCCGGAAATGAATTTCTGCTCCTTCGGATTCAAGGCAAAGGTAGCCTTTCTTGTATTGCACATGGCTGATGCCGTTCACAAACTTGCCGTTGACCGAAAGCTTCACCACGCCATCCACACACACCACGTCATACACATTCCATTGCCCCTTGCCTTTGCACCGGTTCTCTAATGATTTGCTGCGATTGCCCCGTGGGTTATCGGGCTTGGCCTTAAGTCCACCGGCGCCAAACAATTCCCCGTGCACATAAGCGATGGGCGGCACCTTGCCTTTGCGCGTGTGCAGCTTCACCCAGTCGAGCTCCAACATCTGAATCTCAAGCCCCTTGGGCAATCTGTTGCCAAATGGCTTTGCATCGCTCCACGCAAAAATACCGGAGTTGCCGCCCGCCTCCATGTGCCGCCACTCCACGTGCAGTAGAAAATTCTCGTACTGCTTCACACTGCGCATCACGCCGATCGGCTTGCCCTTGCAGATCAGCAACCCGTCCTTGACCGACCAAGTGTCCGGCGAGGTGTTGACATCCACCCAACCGGTTAAGTCCTTGCCGTTGAAAAGATCGACCCATTGTGGAATGTCCGCCGCCCTGACGAAAATGCCCGAAGCGATTAGGATGGTTATGAGAAAAACAGATTTTAGTAACCGAGTGCTGTTGGATTTCATTGCGCACCAAGCCTAACCACACACAACCAATAGGCAAGCGGGATAGCAGCGCGATTTACTAAAACGGCCCTTCACGCGGCGGAGTGGGATCCATCGTAAACACGCTTGCATCGAAGGCGTCCTTCAGCATTTGTGTCTTCAACTCGGCTTGAGTAGGGTTGCTCCAGAGATTCTCAAATTCATCCGGATCATTCTCCAGATCGTAAAGCTCCCCTTGGTCCGTGCCGTGGTAGACAATCATCTTGTGGGCGTTCGTCCGCAGCATGGTGCCGTAGCTGTGCTTATGGCTCCACGCATTATAGTATTCGCTGAAGACATGCGGTCGGTGAGTTGCGGGATCACTTTCGCCGCGAAGAATGGGCAGGAGCGATTTTCCCTGCATCGCCTCGGGCACATCCAGTCCGGCGGCTCCCAGCAGGGTGGGGGCAATATCAACGAGTTCCATCAGGCAATCCGCCTGCAGCTTGGTCTTGAACTGTTTCGGCCAACTGAAGATTAGCGGCACGCGCACGGCCTCCTCATAAAAATGCGGCCCCTTTAGGTAAATGCCGTGGTCGCCCAGCATCTCCCCATGGTCACTCATGAAAATGATGATCGTGTTTTCCAACTGCCCAGTGGCCTCGAGAGCGGCGATCATGCGGCCCACGCCCTCGTCGATGTGCTCAATCATCGCATAGTAGGCGGCCGTGACCTCGCGTTTGTCAGCATCGGTCATAGCCGCAACATCATAGCTGCCGGGATCGTTGTGGGCGTATTGGCTGTCGAGCTGCTGGTAGGTTGTCTTGGTGTCCAGTTCGCCGGGGCGTGTTTTGGGCAGCGGCAGTTCATCGGGATTGTATCGCGCCAAATAATCCGCGGGCGGGTCGAAGGGATGATGCGGGGCAAAACAATTGAAACTGAAAAACCACGGCGCTCCTTTTTGTTCGCGAATGAAATCAATGGCCCGATTCGCGCACCAAGTGGATTGATGGTACTCGTCCGGAACGCCGTGTTTTACATAAGGGGTTGATGGCCCATCGTAGAGTTCTTCCCACGACTTGCCTTGTTGCGCGAGCCATTGGGTGTAAGCGTTCTCTGGCCAATCTGGCTGCGGATGGTGCGACCAATCAAAAACTTCATATCCATCATCAATCCGTTTCTCCACCACGCCATTCGCGCAAGTGGCGAGGTGCAGCTTGCCCGCGAGGCCGCACGTGTAGCCCGCATCAGCCAAGATGCGGCTGATGAGTTTTTCCGTGGCCGGCATGGCCTGTCCATTTTGCCGGCAACGTGTGGTGCGGGGATAACGGCCAGTGAGAAACGAAGCGCGGCTCGGGGTGCAAACAGGGCTTTGGCAATAGGCACGCGTAAACGCCACGCCTTGCGCCGCCAGCGCATCAAGGTTTGGCGTATTGATGTGCGAATTGCCCAGCGCACCAATAGTATCCGCACGCTGTTGATCCGTGCAAATCCAGAGGATGTTCGGTTTTTCCGCCACACGGATTGAATAATTCAACTCGCCTTAATTGGCGAGCTTTGGCTTTCTCTTCGGCAGTGGATTTTCCAACTCTCATTTCCGGCGGTCAAACCGGAGTCGACCGCGCCGCGCTCAATTGGGCCATCGCCAACGGCATCACGCACGGCGGATGGTGCCCGTGCGGACGCTTGGCGGAGGACGGCGAGATCGATGCCCGCTATCACCTGCGCGAAACCCCCGATGCCGATTACCTCCAACGAACGGAATGGAACGTCAAAGATTCCGATGCCACCCTGATCATCAGCCTCGCTTCGCAACTCACCGGGGGCTCGCTGGCTACTATGGAGCTGGCCGCTGCCCACGATAAACCCTGCCTTCACCTCAGCGGGCTGCAGGATGCGTCGGACAACGCCCCACAACTGGCCGGTTTTTTACGCAAAAACGAGGTAGAAGTCCTGAACGTTGCCGGCCCCCGCGCCTCGGGCGAACCGGGGGTGGCCTCATTTATTCAGGAGATTTTCAACGAATTATTTGCGAATTGGGAATAACCCCTTGCCAATTTTGGCTGGAAAAACTCGACTCCACTTTACGCCCGCATTAGTCTTTACGGACGCTATGGAGGAAACGCGTCGCCATTTTTTGCGCACCACCGCACCGATTGTTGGCGGCATTTTGTTGTTAAACCCAATCGATGCATTGGCGTCGGTACTGCGCCGCTATCACGTGGTAGCAAAGGGCGACACCCTCAGTGGCATTGCCCAACGCTACCGCGTTTCCGTCACCCAGCTGAAACTCTGGAACGGCCTCACCAAGGACCTCATCGTCCCCGGTCAGCGCATTCATTTGCGTGTTAATTATGCTTCGTTGCCTCTTACCACAATCAACAAGCCACGCATTAACACCACCAAGTGGAAAAACATAATCGCCCACCACAGTGCCACGGGCAATGGTAACGCGAAGATTTTTGATGCCGCCCATCGTCGGCGTGGAATGGATAATGGCCTCGCTTACCACTTCGTTATTTGCAACGGCACCAATGGCTCTGCCGATGGCAAAGTGGAAGTGGGCAATCGTTGGCTCCGCCAAATCAAAGGCGGCCACGTGAAGAGTGACACTTACAATGCCAATTCCATCGGCATTTGCGTGGTTGGAAATTTTCAGGAAAAATGGGTCACTGCCAAGCAGCAACAATCACTCACCGAGCTGATTGATTACCTAAAAAATAAAACCCTCCGCGGCCGACCCAAGTTCCGCGTCCACCGTGAGCTGGAACAAACCGTGTGTCCCGGGAAAAATTTCCCAGTGAAAAAGCTGCACGCGTTGTTCGGCTAAGCGAGCACACTCACGTTGTACAGCGCGTACAGTCCCTTCAACAATCGGTCTTGATCGAATTGGGCCAGCGACATATGACCGGAAATAGATTCCAGTAATTCCTGTTCAGTGCCTTTGTAATCGCCGTCAATGAGCATCATGCCGATCGCGTGTGCGGTGAGGCAACGCTTTTGTCGGGAGCTAAGCCGCGCTACTTTGTCGTCCAACGTGTCTGCTTTTTCCTCCAGGAATCTCTTGCCCTCCTCGATGTGTTTGAGATCCGGCACAAAGCGTTGGAGGTAGGCGGTCTCACTTTGCGTCATCTCCTCATCAGCTGTTGCCATGGTGAGCAGCACCGCGCAAAAGAGAGCCCATTCCTCATCGTCGCGAAACGTATTCGCTTGAAAACGCGTCTCGAGGGACTCCTGCACATCGCGCGCGCTGTCGCGGTCTAGCCGCAGCATTTCCGCCGCCAACTCCACCAATGAACGATCCCGCACACGTCCGTCGGTGATAGTGAGGTTTACGATATTGGCAAAGAGGCAAGCACTCTGTGCATCGTCGAGCGCCAACCCGGCTGTCTCCAGCGCCTCTTCCAACGGTGGCGGCTCGGGAATCGCGTGGCCTTCCACTAACGGGGTGAGGTGCGGCGGCATCGGATGCTTCGTCTTCTGGCACACTCCTTTGATGACCGCCATGAATCGTTCCACTGTCGAGGTGCCGTTACTCATGGGTGTAATTCTATAGTTAACCGCACCGTTGGCAAGCCCTCAACGCGCCTCGCGCATCAACGCCCCCGCCACGCGCATCAGAGCGTTGCCGCGCACATTTACCGCACGCACGATGCCTTTTCGGTCTATCAACAAGTTCGCCGGAATGCTGTGCACATCGTACAGAACCGCTAGTTCGTTCTTCCATTTTTTGCCATCATAATGATGCAGGTAATCCATTTTGCGCGCGTCGATGGCTTTTTCAAATTTTGATTCGTCGGCGTCCAAACTCACCGCGAACACCTCAAACCCCGCCTTGGAAAATTTCTGATGGGTGGCTTTCACCAGCGGCAAATCGGCGACGCAGGGGCCGCACCACGTCGCCCAAAAATCAATCAACACCACCTTGCCCTTCAATGTGGCCGGACTGATCTCGCGTCCCGTGCGATGGTCTTTCACTTTAAAATTTTTCAATGGCTTGCCGACCATTCGAATCTTGTCAAAATGGCTTGAGATGTGCGGAAGTAACCGGCCCTTGCCTGCCAGCTTCATTTGAAACTCCACGCGATCCATAAATGCGAGTGCCTCTTTTTGTTTCCCAGCGAGCGAAAGCGCGTACGCCATTTCGCGGGCGAACATTTCCGGGCGGTCAAAATAATCTCGCTCAATCGCTCGCAAACGGGGCAGGGCGAGATCCGCCCGCCCGTTGAAAAGATGCGCCGCTGCTTCGCGAATCAACGCGATCCTCAAGAACTTTGTCTTGGGGAATTCCTTCAACAACGCCGCATACGCCGGTGCGGCATTGGCATAGCGGTGCAAACTCCATTTCATATACGCCCGCAAATACAGCACCTTTTCGCGCTCGGCCGCCTTTGCGTGCGCCTTGAGAAACGCTTCTAATTTCCCAAGATTCACATCGCTCGATTTGGCGAACATCAGCGTGTTCAGTTCCTTTGCCTCAATCGCCTTGGCGAGCTGCGCGTAATCCGCCTTCGCATCAGCACCAGAAACTGACAGCACGCCTATTATAAAACATAGTGCCGTTTTCATGACGCCACTATCGCGGACCTATTGTATTCAAGCAATGCTTCGTTGAAATTCTATTAAAATTTCAGTAAACAACCTCGGTCGGTTGGACCTGAACAATGTTTTCTTATAATAGGCAATTGTAAATGACTTCCAGCACATCCAATTCGCTTGCAGACAAAACCTATTATTACATTCGAGAACGCGTGGGCACCGGTCATTGGCCTCCAGGTATGTGGTTCGTGAATTGCAAGCCGGTTGTTCAGCTTTATGCGTTGCGCGAGCTGCCCAAACGTTTTGTTATAAGCATCATGCCACGGTATTTGGCCGATGGTCATGAGTTTGCTTTGCCCCACTTGGAGGACTAATCATGAGGCAATTTTTTGTAATAACTTTTTTGTTGGCTGCATCGCTCATGGCCGGAGAACGGGCGCGGCTTGCGGCAACGGCGCTGCCCGACTTGCCGGATACCATTGGCGTGGCGGGGCCATTCGTGGGAGTGCACAACAACGCGCTCATCGTGGCCGGCGGTGCAAATTTCCCTGTGCCTGCCGGCGGGGATTTGTGGGAGGTGCCAAAGGTGTATTACGCCGATGCGTGGGTGCTTGTGCGAAATGGGGAAAGCTTCAAATGGAAAACGGGTTTCAAATTAAAAAAACCCGTGGGTTATGGGATGTGCGTTTCCACGGACAAAGGCGTTGTGTGCATTGGCGGCCAAACGGGGGAGACCGTTTATTCGGATGTGTTTCGGTTGGAGTGGGACGCTAAAAAGAAAAACTTGAATCATACGAAATTACCTCCGTTGCCATCAGTGTGCACTGGGGGCATGGCAGCCTTAATTGGTGAAGTGGTTTATGTAGCCGGCGGGCAGAGTGGTGCGGGGCTGGGTACTGCGACGAAGAATTTTTGGCGATTGGATTTGGGGGATAACAAACCGAAGTGGGAAAAACTCCCATCGTGGCCGGGGCCTGAGCGGGCGTTTAATCAAATGGTGGCGCAGCATAACGGGCGCGAGATGTGTCTTTATGTTTTCGGCGGGCGTCGGCAAGACGCGAATGTGGAAGGCATCAAGGGGATCATCGCGATGAACGATGTTTATGAGTTTAGTCCTGTCCGGCACAAGAGTGGCAAGGCCGAGGCTTGGCGGAAACGCAAGGAATCCCCGAAACCGATTATGGCGGGCACGGCGGTAGCGGTGGGGCAATCGCACGTGTTTGTGGTGGGCGGCGCGGATGGGGGAGGATTGGAAAGAATTGCGGCGGACGCGGAGTTTGTGAAAACGCATCCGGGCTTTCCCAAGCGCGCGTGGGCGTACCACACGATCACGGATACTTGGATTGACGCGGGGCCGTTGCCCGCCAATCACGTGACTACGCCCGCGGTGAAATGGGGTGACGATATTATCATTGCCAGCGGCGAAATCAAGCCACGCGTGCGCAGCGCGAAGGTGTGGCGACTCACGCCCATTAAAAATGAAAAACCTTTCGGCGCGATTAACTTCACGGTGTTGGTGCTGTACTTGCTGGCAATGGTCGGCGTGGGCGTGTGGTTTATGCGCAAAAGCAAAAGCACAGATGATTATTTTCGTGGCGGCCAAAATATCCCATGGTGGGCGGCGGCGTGTTCAATTTATGCGACGATGCTCAGCTCACTGACCTTTGTGGCGTTGCCGGCGCTGGTGTACGCCACCGATTGGCTTTTATATGTTGGAATGCTGATGATCCCCGCCGTGGCGCCGCTGGCAATTTATGGCGTGATGCCGTTCTTCCGGCGCATCGACGCCACGAGCGCGTACGAATATCTCGGCAAGCGATTTAACCTTCCGGTGCGTCTTCTCGGCAGCGGGCTCTTCACGTTGTTTCATATTTCGCGAATGGGCATCGTGATGGCGCTCACCGCTCTGGCGCTCTCGGCGGTGACGCCGCTAACCCCATGGCAAAGTGTGCTGATTATGGGTGTGCTTTGTCTCATCTATTGCACGATGGGTGGCGTGGAGGCGGTGATTTGGACGGACACCATTCAAACCGTGGTGTTGCTCGGCGGAGCGGTGGTATGTGTGTTTTATATTCTCGGCGGCGTGGGCGGCGGTTTGGGCGGAGTGCTCGACCTCGCGAATGCGAATGGTAAAATGACTTTGGTGAACCTCGATTTTAGTCCCGACAGTTTCACCACCCTTGCGTTGTGGGTGATTATCCTCGGCGGGATTGGTCAAAATCTTTCAAGTTACACTTCCGATCAAGCGGTAGTGCAGCGGTATATGACCACCAAAAGCATCGACGCCGCTGCGCGATCAATTTGGGCTAACGGCATTATGGCGGTGTTCGGTTCGTTGCTGTTTTTCTTCATCGGCACAGGCTTGTACGCTTTTTATCATTCCAATCCGGCGCAACTGAATCCGACCATTCAAAATGATCAAGTCTTTCCGATGTTTATTGCCACCGAATTGCCGGTCGGCATCGCGGGTCTCATCGTGGCCGGCATTTTTGCAGCGGCGCAATCGACGGTGTCCACCAGTATGAACTCCACCGCCACCACGCTCGTTACGGATTTTTTGCGACCATTCAACCGTTGCGATTCCGAGGCGGGCTATCTCAAAGCCGCGAAGGTGTTGACTTTCATGATGGGCGTGCTCGGAACATTGGCGGGATTGGTTTTCATTAGCCCAGAAATCCGCTCGTTAATGAGCGAGTATTTCAAAGTCATCGGAATGTTTATGGGCGCATTGGGCGGGTTATTTTTGCTGGGTATCCTTACAACCCGCGCCCATGCCCGTGGCGCATTCATTGGATTGCTCGGTGGGGTGGCGGTGATGGTTTGGATTTGGCGCGCCACAGAAACTAGCGGATACATCTACGCCTTCATTGGCATCTCGTCATGCCTGTTAATTGGCTATGCCGCGAGCGTGTTGCTGCCTGCTGAGAAACATGATCTGGAAAATCTCACGCTACATACATTGAAGAAACAGGAGGCAGGGGATGTTTAAACGATCCACATTTGTCAGGTTTTTTGTAATGGTCGCATTGTCTGGCAGGGCTGCCGCCGTATTGGGGGCGATTTGCCTCGACGGGATAAAGCCCAAGCTATGAATCGACGCGAACATTTTGAACAGGACGGATTTGTGTCCGTGCTAAGTTTTTGCGATACGGACGAACTGCAAACCATCGAGTCTGAGTTGGATCGGTTCATTGCTGAACGTGTTCCGGTGTTGCCTCCTGAGAACATTTTTTACGAAGACAAGGCTGACCCCAGCACGTTGAAGCAAATTCAGCGCATGCATGAACATGATGATTTTTTTTGCGACTTTTTTGAAGGCAAGCCGCAACGGTTGGCGGAGGAATTGTTGGGAGAGGTGGTGGTCGGAAAAAACCTTCAATATTTCAACAAGCCCCCTACGTTTGGCGAAGCGACTCCCCCGCATCAGGATGGGTTTTATTTTATGCTCAAGCCGTGTCGCGCACTAACGATGTGGATGGCACTCGATATGGTGGATGAGGAGAACGGCTGCATGCGTTATGTGCGCAACTCGCACACACGCGGCATGCGTTCGCACGGACGCACGGAGACGCTCGGTTTTTCGCAGGGCATTACTGACTTCGGCCAATCGGCCGATACGTGTGAAGAGGTTGCATGTCCCGTGCAACCGGGCGATTTGCTAGCGCATCACGCCCTGACCATTCATCGTGCCGATGTTAACTCCAGTGCAAATCGCCACCGGCGAGCATTGGGTTTTATTTTTTATGGAAAATCTGCAGAAGAGAATGTCGTTGCACATACGGCGTATCAGCAGCAGCTTACACGTGAAATGACGGCTAAAGGGAAAATATAAATGAAATGCTTGAAATGGATTATGGCCCTTGCGTTGGTAGCAGGGAATACTTGGGCGAGTACAAAAGCGGGGAGTTTTTACGTAAAAAATGGCAAGGCCATCGCGATGCAGCTAAAGGCAAGTAAATGGAAACAGTTTCCAAGTTGGATTGAAGGTCATGGAGTGGGAAATGATATTCTGTCCGATTCGAAGATTTTAGAGGGTGACTTTTTGCTTACAGCAGAACTGCGTATTAATAATCAGCGTGGTAGCGCAGCCTCGTTCTTTTTGGGAGGCAATCATTTTGGCTTTGAAGGAGCAAGCGAGACTATTTTTGTAAGTGGACCTATCTTTGGAGGCTTGAAGTTAATGATGCCGGCGCCTGAAGTGGTTCCACGTGGGGGGTGGATTCGCTTCGAGGCAGAACGAAAGGATGGCTTGATTTATTTTCGGGTAAATGAAAAACAGATTACCTCAGCCAAATCTTCCATCGGTTTTGACAATTTCGGGTTTCGTCCATGGCGAAGCACAATGCAGGTTCGGGAATGTGTTGTTGTGGGAAAGACTAAAAAAAATCAACCGGCCCAACCTCGTGGATATACTATACCGACAATCGATTTGGCAGATCAAAAGCATCGTCAGGTGGTTGTAGATCGCGAAACCGGGCAGTATCTTGGCCATCCTACAACAGTGCTGTTGGAGGATGGAAAAACAATGTTGATTGTTTACCCTAAAGGGCATGGTAAAGGAGGGATTGTTTACAAGCGTAGCGTTGATGGAGGTAAGACGTGGGGTGAACGCCTTCCAACACCAAAGAGCTGGGCGACCAGTAGGGAAGTGCCGACCATTCATCGCGTTCTAGATGCCAGCGGGAAGAAGCGGCTAATCATGTGGTCGGGACTTTATCCTGCGCGTCTTGCAGTGAGTGAGGACAACGGCGGCAGATGGAGTGAGTTAAAGAAAGTCGGTGATTGGGGGGGGATTGTGGTGATGGGTTGTCTTGAAGAGCTTAAGACCGGCAAAGGAAATTATATGGCTATGTTTCATGATGATGGACGGTTTTTTACAGCTAAGGCGGAGCGTAAATCGCCGGTGGAGTTCAATCTTTTTAAAACCTTTTCGATTGATGGTGGTCTTACTTGGAGCAAACCTAAAAGTATTTTAGCGCGCTCAGATGTGCACCTGTGCGAGCCAGGCATTATTCGTTCTCCTGATGGTAGGCAGCTTTGTGTGCTCTTGCGCGAGAACAGTCGGCGCAGAAATTCATTTGTCATCTTTTCTGATGATGAGGGTAAAACCTGGACAAAACCCCGTGAGTTGCCGGCTTCACTTACAGGAGACCGACATACTGGTAAGTACACGGCTGATGGAAGACTCTTCATTTCCTTCCGGGACACCACGCATGAAAGCCCCACTAAAGGAGATTGGGTGGCTTGGGTAGGTACTTATGAGGACATTGTGAAAAATGCAGAGGGCCAATATCGTGTGCGACTTATGGATAACACCAAGGGTGCCGACTGCGCCTATCCGCCGGTGGAGGTGCTGCCCGACGACACCATTGTGACAACCACGTACGGCCATTGGAGCAAGGGTGAGTCACCATATATCGTCAGCGTCCGCCTCAAGCTCAGTGAACTCGACGCAATGGTTAAGAAGCAAAAGTGAAGCCAATGTTAACCACTGGTGAAACTCATAAAAAACGTTAATCTGCGCTTATAATCGATTTACCAAGCGCCTTGCGCAGACATTTGGGCTGTGGCTTGTTCGCCCCAACCTCGGTTGGCGGCGGGGCTAGCTGGGCTGGGGTGGAGAATTTTTCCGATGCGGACGTCCATTTTGGAGAGGGCCTCGGTGGCGCGTTTTTCAGCGAAGCCGCCGACGGCGATGAGCCATTCGGGTTCAAGGATTTGCACGACGCGGCGCAGGTGCGAATCACACGCATCCATCAGTGGGCCGGACTCGGCGGAGGGGAGTTTGTCAGGGGTGCGGTTACGGCCGGTATCTTCCATAAAAGCGAGCGGGCAATGGTTAATGATAAAATGATCGATAAAAAATTTTTCCGGCGTGACGAAGCGTTCGCTGAAGAGGCCCCAAAGACGGCGTCCGCTGACTTCGCTGCGGGTGCAGGCAAGGCCGTCGATGGGGCGCTTGGGGTGTTCGCGGGCGGGTTTGCCGATGGGGGCATTAATGCCGAGCCAATCGCGGGTGGCGGCGACTTCGCCGAAAGGCACGCCGGTTTGCGCCATGCCGAAGGGGCCGGGGTTCATGCCGAGAAACACGACGCGCTTAGGCGTGGCGCCGGCGAGGTGAAGGTATTGCTCATGCGCGGGCCATGCGTAGTCGAGGGGGTTGTACACGTAGGCCACAGGATCGGCGAAGTTGAGTGTGTTACAGGCCGCGCTCAAGTCGCGGGCGGCGGCGATTATTTTTTTGGTGGTCATTTGTGCTGTCGACATTTTTGCGGCAGTCTGGGTACAGTTTTCTGCCGGCAAGATGCCGGTAGAAAAGGACGCACTGATTAAATCGACTTTTATCACAAACGTAAACTCTATGAAGTTAACCGGACTTATCGCTGCACCTCACACGCCGTTTCACGGTGACTTTTCACTCAATCTCGATTGTGTGCCGGAGCAAGCGGCACACTTGGCGGCGAATGGCGTGTCGGGCGCGTTCGTTGCGGGGACAACTGGCGAGTGCCATTCACTGACGACTGATGAGCGGGTGGAGTTGTTCGTGGCGTGGGGCGAGGCAGCGCGCGCGTACGGAGTGAAATTCATTGCGCACATTGGCCACAATAATTTGCCGGACGCGCGGTCTTTAGCGGTGGCAGCGCAACGGGCGGGTGCGGATGCAATTAGCGCGATGGCACCTAATTTTTTTAAGCCAAAAGATGCGGCGGCGATGGTGGATTGGTTCGCGCGCATCACGGAGCCGGTTCGGGGGATGCCGTTTTATTTCTATGATATTCCGGTGATGACGGGGGTGACGATTGATACGGCGGAGCTTGTGCGATGCGTGGCGGAAAAGATACCGGGCTTTGTGGGGGTGAAATATACAAACATGGACCGCGCACAGTTGCGGCGTATTTTGGAAATGGATGACGCACCTGATATGCTTTTCGGGTGTGATGAGGAATTGCTGGAGGGTTGGGAATTGGGCTGTCGAGGTGCGGTCGGAAGCACTTATAATTTTTCCGCGCCGATTTATCATCGGGTTATGGCGGCGTACGCGTCGGGCGATTTGGAGAAGGCGCAGCGTTGGCAGAAGCGTTCGTTGGAAATGGTTGAAACCATCGCGACGCACGGCTACATGCAGTCGGCTAAGGCGGTCATGCATTGGGTGGGGGTGGATTGCGGACCGGCGCGGCCGCCGTTGCCGCATCAATCGGCTAAGCAGTTAGAAACGCTGCGCGGCGAACTGGAGGCGATTGGGTTTTTTGAATGGATTGATGAACACGCAACGCATAACGAATGAACGCAGAACGACGAGAGGAATTGATTGCGGTTTATCGCGACGGGTTACTGGAGGGCACTCTACCCTTTTGGCTGCCTCGTTGCGTTGATGAAGAGCACGGTGGGTTTATGATTGCCCGCGACCGCGATGGCGGCGTGCTTGATACGGACAAGGGAATGTGGCAGCAGTGCAGGTTCACGTGGTTGCTCGCCACGCTCTATAATACAGTGGAGCCACGCGAGGAATGGTTGACGGCGGCGCGGCACGGGATTGAGTTCATCGAAAAGCACGGTTTTGATGACGATGGGCGGATGTGGTTTCACGTGACGCGCGAGGGCGCGCCGATTCGCAAACGGAGGTATTTTTTTACGGAAGCATTTGGCGCGATTGCGTATGCGGCGTGCGCGAAGGCCACGGGTGATTCGGCGATGGCGGACAAGGCGCGTGGGCTTTATAATTTGGCGAAAATGGGGTTTGCGGATTCGAGGGATGTAAAATACACGGACACGCGGCCGAGTAAAGGTATGGGGGCGCCGATGATTTCGCTGGTGACGGCGCAAGAGATGAGGACATGTTTGGGTGACGATTCATTTAACGGGGGCATCGACGCGTGCATCGCGGAAATCCAACAGGATTTTGTGAAGCCGGAGCTGGAGTGCGTGATGGAAACGGTGGGGGTTAAGGGTGAGTTGCTGGATCATTTTGACGGGCGACTGTTAAATCCGGGGCACGCGATTGAGGGTGCGTGGTTTATTTTGAACGAAGCGCGGCAGCGAGGCAACGACGCGGCGTTAATCAAATTGGGTTGCAACATGCTAGACTGGATGTGGACGCGCGGTTGGGATTTGGACCACGGCGGCATTTTTTATTTCCGCGATGTGCACGGTAAGCCGGTGCAGGAGTATTGGCACGATATGAAATTTTGGTGGCCGCATAACGAGGCCATTCTTGCCACGTTACTGGCGCATTTGCTCACGGGTGATTTGCGCTACGAAGCGATGCACCGCCAAGTGCACGACTGGGCGTATTCGCATTTCCCAGACACTAAGCACGGCGAGTGGTTTGGCTACCTCCACCGCGATGGTCGCGTTTCGGTGCCACTCAAAGGGAGTTTATGGAAAGGTCCGTTCCATCTGCCGCGGATGCAGTTGCTGGCGTGGCAATGGTTGGCGGAGTAGGCGTTATTTTTTATTAGGCAACTGACTAGTGTTTCGCTCAATGCTGAGGTAGAGGTCGCCCGGGAGTTCTTGGCCATTGGCTTCGAATGTCATGTATCCTATGATTTGGATAAGGCTGTTGCTTTGTACAAACTTTCCTCGTTTGTTATCAAAGAGAAGTTCAATTTTCGTTTTGGCAACTTTGAGCTGGCTGTTTTTCACTTTGAGTGGAGCTGTGTCTTTAACTTTTGCTTCGTAGGCCACATCGGTGACTTGGCCGGTGATACGGTGTAGTTCGGGGGTGTTCTTTGTCTTTGTAATGGTGCCTTCGTATTTATACTTAATCTGAAAATTCATCACTTGGTTGCCATCAAGTTTCATTGTTTCGTTGCGTACCCACGTGTCACCTTTGGAGATCGCCTTGTTGGGAATACGGGAATGTTGCTGCTTGTGCACATTGGCGGTTTCTTCGGGGTTGAATTCCTGTTTAATTTTTATACAAAGTCGGTCCAGTCGGGTTAAGGCGTCCTCGAGGTTGAGTTCCTTTGTATTTTTTAAACCAAGTTGATTCAGGCTAAATAGAGCGTCCTTGAGTTGTTTCTTGCGAGCCTTGATGGTTCCGGCGGTGGTGTCTTTTTTCTTTATGCAAGCTTCTGGCCATTCGTGTTTCACGGGTTCCTTTGTCTTCGGGCTAACTTCTTGATAGTAAAGGCTGGGTAGTTTTACTTCTTTGATGGCACCACTTTTATAGTAAACGTATTTCACGGGGTGCGCTTTGATTACGTACAGTAGATCGATGATAGGTTGGAGCTGTTTCAGTTCTATAGGTTTATCATCGATGGTGACCCTACTTTTCAGGTTAGTCACCGGCGCTGCGGAGTCAAATTTCATGGTGATAACACCGGGAAAGATCCATTCGGAAACCCATTTCTTGATGGTGGCGTTGGCGTCCAAGGTGCCGTCTGGGGCGCGGTCTTTGGCGGTGGCGTGTTCGGTAGTGAAGGTTTGTGAGTTACGGGTAATAATTTCCTGTCCGCCCATCTGGAGGATCTGATCCATCTTAATATTGGTTTGGGTGCTGGAGATGGAATTCTCCGTCTGCATGATTTGTAGTCTTACCTGTGCCGATGCCGTGACGGCGAAGGCGGTGAGTGTGATAAAGATGCGTTTCATTGCGGTGACATTACACAAAATACGAACCGGCGGCAAATTTGGAGCTTTGATCGTAGCAGATGTTGCTTGAATAAATAGGCCTGCGAGTTATTCGAATTGCGGTCATTGGGGACGTTTTTGGTTTGCTTTACGTAGCTGGCTTCGTACCGTCCTGCCAGCAAAACGATTAGTGGCGTGTAACGTACTGAAGCAAAGCGCTGTAATCATAGTGAATATATTTATGACGACCACAACTGATTCTGAAAAGCAAACGCAACTGGAGGGGCAAGACCTTCAAGCCGTAGAGCAACTCACCGGGGCGCGAACCAAGATTCGCGCGGAACTCTCTAAGGTCATCATCGGCCAAGACAACGTGGTTGACCAGGTGCTGATCAGCATCTTCACCCGCAGCCATTCTTTGTTGGTGGGTGTGCCGGGTTTGGCGAAGACGCTGCTGGTGTCGTCACTGGCGGAAACGCTGGATCTTGAGTTTAAGCGTATTCAGTTCACGCCTGACTTGATGCCGAGCGATATCACCGGCACGGAGGTGATTCATCAGGACAAGGCGACTAACGAGCGACAGTTCAAATTTCTGAAAGGCCCCATCTTCGCGAATATTGTGTTGGCCGATGAAATCAACCGGACGCCGCCCAAAACGCAAGCGGCGATGTTGGAGGCAATGCAGGAGCGGAAAATTTCCGCCGGCGGCACGGATCATAATTTGCCAAATCCGTTTTTCGTTTTGGCCACACAAAATCCCATCGAGCAGGAAGGCACTTATCCGTTACCTGAGGCACAGTTGGACCGCTTTATTTTTATGATCAAAGTGGATTATCCCAATCCTGATGAGGAAATGAACATCATGAAAATGGTAACCGGCACTGTGCCCGAAAAGCCAAAGCCGGTTTTGAGCGCGGAACAAATCATCGAATTGCAGGATGTGGTGCGTCGTATTCCGGTGGCGGATCACGTGTTTGAATACGCCCGCAAGCTGGTGCGCGTCACGCGCGTGACTACGGACGAGGCTCTGCCATTGTGCAAAAAATGGCTTAGCTGGGGTGCCGGTCCGCGTGGTGGGCTAAACCTCATTATGGCTGCCAAGGCGCATGCGGTTTTGAATGGGCAGGTTTATGTGAGCTGTCACGACGTGGCCGCGATGGCGGGGCCGGTTTTAAGGCATCGCATCATTCCCAACTTCTCCGCCACCAGCGAAGGGCTCACGCCCGATGACATCATTGAGCGCATTCTTGAAGAAGTGCCGCTGGACGAGAAACTCAGCTAAACGCGTTGCCGGGTTACACTATGGATGTGGAACAAGCTGCGGATTTGCTGGATCCCGAGGCCATTGCCCGGGCGGATGCGCTTGGCTTGCACGCACGTTATGTGGTGGAGGGCTATATGGCGGGCGAGCACAAATCGCCTTATCGCGGTTTCGCGATTGAGTTTGCGCAGCACCGGGAATATTCGCCGGGCGACGATGTTCGCCATATCGATTGGAAGGTCAACGGGCGTACTGATCGCCTCTTCATTAAACAGTACGAACAGGAAACCAATTATGTGGCCAACATCCTGCTCGATGGTAGTGAGAGCATGACCTACGGCTCGGGTCAGCACACCAAGATTCAATACGGCAAAATGATCGCGGCGGTGCTTTCTTATCTCATTCTGCACCAACGCGATGCGGTAGCACTTGGAGTTTTTGATGAGGAGATGAAAGACTATGCCCCCCGGAGCAACAACCGCGCTACGCTGCACACGTTGATGGCGCGTCTTGCGGCGTTCGAGGGCGACCAAGCCACGGACATCGCAGGTAACCTCCACGACATGGCACTGCAAACGCGGCGTAAAGGAATCTTTGTCTTAATCAGCGATTTTTTTGACGAAGAGGAAGCCGTGATGGAAGGTATCCAGCATCTTCGTTTTGGTGGCCACGAGGTGATCGTATTTCACACGCTGGATCCCTTCGAGCTGGAGTTTCCATTTAATGGATTAGTGGAATTTGATGGGCTTGAAAATATCCCAAAAATCCTCACACGGCCTGCAGAGATTCGTCGCACGTACCAGCGCGAGATTGAATCCTTCCAGCGCCGAATCCGCGAAGGCTGCGAAAAGAATGGCGTACACTACGTCCGCGTGGACACCAGTAAACCCCTGGCAAGCGTGCTGAGCGATTACCTCAGCTTCCGGCTACGTACCGCGAAGGGTAAGCAGCACTAACGCGCCGATGTCCTTCCTTAATTCCATAATGCTGTTTGGAACCGCTGCTGTGGCGGTGCCGATCATTATTCATCTACTCAACCGCCGGAAATTCAAAAAGGTCACGTGGGCCGCGATGAAATTTATCAAGCTCAGCGTGGAGCAAAACCAGCGCCGGATGCAGCTGGAGGATTTGCTGTTACTTTTGTTGCGCTGTGCGTTGCTAGCGCTGTTGGCCTTTGCGTTGGCGCGACCAGCGATGAAGACTTCCGGCACGGACGTGCTCGGGCAGGCCAAGGTGACAGCGGTGGTGGTTCTGGATAATTCGTACAGTATGGATTTGCGCGGATTGGACAAAAAATCCGCTTTCCAAAAAGCCCGCGCCGCAGCCAAGGAAGCCATCAATGCTATGCCTTCGGGTTCGTATGCCTCGGTGCTGTTGGCCTCAGATCTGGTGCAGGAAAAAGACAGCATTATCAGCCCGACACGGGCACTGAGCCAGGCTCACGAGGTGATCGATCGCGCGAAGGTGAGCCACCATGCCACCGATTTGTATCCGGCAGTGGATCGGGCGGTGGAAATACTTAAGGGGCGCGCTGCGTTACGTAAGGAAATATACATTATCACTGATGGACAAGCGAGTGGCTGGCAGCAGCAAGGGGAGATCCGTAAGCTCATCGATGAAAACCGTGAAGACATTCGTGTGTATATTCTGCGTGTGGGTGAAAAGAAGCCGCCGGCAAATTACGCCATTACTGGGCTGGACGTCGCTTCCGGTCTTACGCCGGTGAACCATCCGCTGCGGTTTGATGTGACGGTGGCCAACCATGCGGAGCAAGCGGCCACAAATATGATCGTGGGGTTGTATCTCGATGAGGGGAAAAGTCCGGCCGATAAAGTGATGATACCCGAAGTGAAAGCCGGAGCGACGCGCACGGTACCGTTGTACGCGCGCTTTTCTAAAGTGGGCTATCATTCCGTGCGCGCTTCGTTTGATCAACCGGAACGCTTTGACAGCCTTGAGGCAGACAACCAAAATTTACTGGTGGTGAACGCTGTGCGCGAGGTGCGGGTGTTGTTGGTGGATGGCGACACCGAAGCGCGCGATCCGCGCGAACATGAAAGTTATTTCCTCAAGCTAGCGCTCGCGCCCGTTCCCGATCATTATGTGAAGGTAGACACCACCACAACGGCTGACTTTGCGCGCAAAGTGCTGAAATCCTACGCCGCCGTGGCGCTAGCGAATGTCGAGCGACTCACCCCAACCCAGATTTCTGCGCTGAAGACTTTTCTGCGTGAAGGCGGGGGGGTGCTTGTGTACCCAGGCGACCGCGTGGACGTTGATTTTTATAATAAAGAATTATTCCAGAAACACGGACTGTTGCCCTCGCCGTGGGGCGTAGCGGTGGGGGACGCCACGCAGGATGAGATCTATACAATGTTTCAATCCAGCGGCTACGAGCATCCAATCACTGCGCCGTGGAATAATCGGGATTTTGGTCAACTAGATGACGTGCGCACCTTCCGTTATTTAAAACTGGAAAAGGAACCGTCTGACACCGTTGTGAAAGAAGCCGGCCCTGTAAAAGTTGTGCTGCGCTATGCCGCCACGCGTGATGCGGAGGATGCGCTGGGTGCGCCCGCGATAATGGAGCGCGATTGGGGTAAGGGCCGGGTGTTTCAGTTCAGCTCCACCGCCGACACCGCGTGGAGTGATTTTGCCGTGTTCGCGCCCTCGGTGGTGCCGGTGTTGTACCGCATTCTCGGTAATGTTCAGGCGCAGGGCGACACGGGGTTGAACCTTCGTGTGGGTGAGTCGTTCCTGCATCCACTGGCCGTGGATCAGCCTAATCAACAGGGGAGGGTGGTTGTGCCCAGCTTGGCACAAACGAACCGGCTTTCTGCAGAGGTGCTGCGTGATCGTCCGGTATTGCAATTCAAAGACACCCATCGCAAGGGGCTTTATGAATTTCAACTGGACGGCGAAGAAAAGACCACTCTGTTTGCCGTGCAGCCGGATCAACGCGAGTCCGACCTGCATAAAGTGAACGATAGCGAGCTGCCAAGTGCCGCCACGCTCATTAATTGGGAAGCCAATACCGATCTGAAGGAGCAGGTTCAAAAAGCCCGAGTGGGCACCGAGTATTGGCTATGGATTTTACTGGTGGTGCTCGCGATGGTGGCTCTGGAAACTTACCTCGCACAGAAATTCAGTCAGTCCAAATGAACCACTAATGCACGATTGGATTCTCAAACTCACTGGCGCTACCGTGGAACCCGGCAGCACCATAGTGCGAATGGCACCGCAAGTGCACGAGGTAGTGGGGTGGGGTTGGATGATTTTACTGGCGGCAACGTTTGTGGCAGTAATTTGGGCGTCGTATCGCTGGCTGCCTTCGGAGCTGAGTCGTACACGTCGGATGATGCTAATCGGCTTGCGCGCAGTGTTTGTCGCTCTGTTGATCGGGGTTTTGCTGCAGCCGGTTTTAGTGCTGACGATGTCGCGTGAAATTCAACGGACCCTTCTTGTGTTGGTCGATTCCAGCCAAAGTATGACCCTCGCCGATCCGCGCATTGCGCCCGAGGACATTCAGCGTGCGGCTATCGCCAAGGGATTGATCGATCCGGCGAAGGGTTTGGCGCAGCCGCTGGACGCAGGTAAGACTGCCGAGCTGCGCGGGATGGCGCGGACCAATGTTCTGCGTGCAGTACTTCAAAACGAGCGGCTCAATTTACTTCCCTCGCTTTCTGAAAAATTCGAGCTAGTACCATTTACTTTCGGGCTGAGTGGTCAAGTGCGCGAGCTGCCTCGCGCCCGTCAAATTGAAACAGGAGAAATTAAACCAGGCGATGCGCCTAAGCTTACCCTGACAGATTTTCCGTGGGTGGAATCGCTTGGCGCGCCGCACGCAGGCACCGCGCTGGGTGATTCTCTGCGTGAATCGCTCAATCGCAAACGTGGCCAAGATCTTGCGGGCGTGTTGGTGCTCACCGATGGCTCTCATAACTCTGGCGATTCCCCGCGCGTAGTCGCGCAATCCCTGCGCGATGCGGATGTGCCGGTTTATTTTTATGGTGTCGGCATCACTTCGCCGCGGGATATTATTATTTCCGGAATGGACGCGCCGCCCACGGCGTTTCTCGACGACGAATTGCTCGTGCACGTGCGCGTACGCTCACAGGGACTTGAAGGCAAAAATGCTCAATTAGTTCTCACGCTGAATGGCGAAACCGTGGCCGAAGAAACCATCCCCTTCGGCAAGGACGGTGAAAGACGTTGGCCCTTGCGCTTTAAAACCGACGTAGTTGGTGAGTTTGATTTGCGTGCCCATATCATCGCGCGCGAGGATGAAACCGATGCTGGGAACAATGAAGCTTCCCGCCGCCTGCGCGTAGTGGATGAAAAAATTCGCGTGCTCTTCGTGGAGCAAGCCCCGCGCTGGGATTATCGCTACCTTCAGGCTGTGCTAATGCGTGACCGACGTGTGGAGGTCAAAACGCTTTTGCTCGAAGGCGATCCTTCTATCGCTCAGGAAGAAAACTCGCCGTACCTTGAAAAATTTCCCGAAACCAAAAAGGATCTTTTTGAATACGACGTGGTGGTGTTCGGCGATGTAGATCCCAGCCGCATTTCCATTTCGCAAATGGAAAACCTTAACGAATTTGTGAGCCGTTTTGGGGGAGCGTTTGTGATGATCGCTGGGCGTCGCCACAGCCCATCATCCTATGCCGACACGCCGGTGGCGGATTTTTTGCCTGTTGAGTTTGAGCCAGCCACAGTGGGCGGCGCGGAGCCAGAATTTGATAAGCCCATCCAAGTACAACTTACCGCCCGCGGGAAAGGCGATTCGATGCTTAACCTTGCCGGCGAAGGGGAAAGCAGTGACGCGATGTGGGCCGCGATGCCGCCGATTTATTGGGTGGCGCCGGTTACTGCCAAACCGGGCGCGACGGTGTTGATGGTGGATCCCGCTCGTGACACGCCTCAGGGCAAACTCCCCGTGATAGCCCAACACAAATATGGTTTAGGGCAGGTTTTGTATGTGGGCACTGATAATACCTGGCGTTGGCGGCGCAATGTGGGGGATCGATATTATACGCGGTTTTGGGGCCAAGTGAACCAGCGAATGGCTCAGCAACGTTTCATTGGTGCGGATAAGCGCGTGCAGATATCTTTGGACAACCAAAACTACAACGTGGGCGATCGTGTGCGTGTGTACGCGCGAGTGTATCAGGAAGGCTATGAACCGTCGCTGGAGGAGGTTTTGCGGGGGGTAGTCACCACGCCTGGTGATGGTGACCGGCAATCGGAGGTGCCTCTCAAGGCGGTGGACGGTCAGCCGGGGTTATTTTTTGGAGAATTTGTTGCGCCCTCGGCGGGACAGTATCAGTTTCACTTACAAGAGACTCCGGGGCAAAAACGCGGTTTTACTGTGGCGGAGAATAATCTAGAAATGGCCGAAACCGCGATGAACGCTAAGCTGATGCAGGACGTCGCCACGCTCACGCGCGGGCAATTTTTCCGCGAGGAAGATTTGCATAAAATGGTCGAAACTATTTCCACCAATCCGGCCTCTGCGGAGAGCCGCCTTGAATTGGAATTATGGGCCACGCCACTTTATTTTCTGCTTATTCTGTTCGTCGTTACCGTCGAATGGGTGTTGCGTAAATGGTCTTACCTGAAATGAGCACCACAAAATCCAGCACATTGTTGACTGCTAAGCTCGCCGGCGTACGTGGCAAACGCCTCGGGTTGGCACTGGGTACGGGCGTGGCGTGGCTCGCGGTGGCAAGCGTGATACTGCTGAGCGGAGGGATGATGGTTGATTGGAAATGGGAATTAAAACCTGGTGAACGGCAGGCGTTGTTGGTGATAGATGCTCTGGTGCTCCTCATCATTGCCGCGCGGCATATTGCCTCTCCACTACTCGGTCAGGCCGATGATGAAGCCGTGGCTTTGCAAGTGGAACAAGCGCGCCCGGAATTCCGCAGTCGTCTCATCGCATCCACACAACTGTCCGGCGGGCAAATCTCGGCGGGCACTTCAAAGGATTTCGTAGCGGCTTTGCTGAATGAAACCGAGACGATGGCACGCTCAGTGAATTTTAAAGCTATTGTGCCGGGGGATGCCTGCGCGGTGGCGACGGTGTTGGCGTTGCTGCTTGGCGGCTTGGGTGGCTTGGCATTTGACCGGTTTCAGCCGGATACCGGCGTGCTGTTGCGGCGCGCGTTTCTCTCCAATGAAGCAGTGCCTCGCTTTACCCATATTGAATCGGTTCGAGTGTATCCTCAGAGCACACTTGCGCGTGGGGATGATGTGGAAATTGTCGTCACATTGAAACCCAACAGTCGGGTGAATCCGAACACGGCTACCATTAATATTGAATACGATAATGCTGACCGCGCAGTTCCGTACACTGTAGAACGGGTTGCGGCGTCCGTTCCCTACGAGTATCGTCTGAAGCTGGAAAATATGCGGGAGTCATTTAAAGTTAATGTGCGCGTCAATGACGCCCGCGCAGAGGAGAAGAAGGTAACCGTTGTGCCGCGGCCTGCTGTGCGGGCAATTGAGTTTCGCCAAGACTATCCTTCGTATACCGGACTTCCATCACTGGACCGGCGGCGCGGCGATCTCGTGCTTCTCGTGGGCGGGAAACTATTGATTAAAGTAGAAGCCAACAAACCGGTGGTCGGCGGCCGCGTGACAGTGTTTCACGCAAGCGGCAAGACTACGGAATATTCTTTAGAGAAAACTGGAGAGGACGAACTTAGGCGGTCGGTCCCGATGCGCGAACTGGGCATCACTGGGTTCAGCGTTAAGTTGCTGGACGAGAACGGCTTCGATTCTCGCGATGAGGCTGTGTATCGCGTTACGATGATGCCAGATAAACCGCCAGTGGTGCGTGTGCTGCGCCCAGTGCGCAAGGAGGAAAAGGTGACTCAACGCGCGCTTTTGCCAATTATGATTTCTGTGAAGGACGATTTTGGTGTGGACACGCTCACACTCAAATACACCGACATCACTGGTAGTGTGCGAAGTATCCCGATTAGGCCGGAGAAAAAACTAGGGAGCAAGGCGCGGGTGGATTATGAGTGGCGGATCATTGACCTTAAACCGAAAACGGGCGTGCAGATGGAATATTGGATCGAAGCGACCGACTCGTGCGCACCAAGGGCGGGTGTGGGACAAAGCCGTAAGTTGCTGGCCGCGGTGGTCACGGATGATGAGAAACGGCAGGACCTTCAAAACCGAGCCACCGATTCGATTACAGGAGTTAATGAAACTGCGGAAAATCAGGAAAAACTTAATCGTGAGCTAGGTGAAATCATCCGTGCGCGAGCAGTTCCAAAGGGTTCGGGTCCAACTGGGAACGAATAAGTTTGGCCCCGTAACGGTCAGATGAACGTTGCTAAAAGCAGGTAAATAGACATAATCGGCAAAGCGTTAGCAAAAACTGAAACGAAAACGGACAACGCACTGGAGAATATTTTATGAATCTAAACCGCATCATCCTCATTGCCGTACTTGCGATAGTTTGCGCGCCTCTTTTGGCCGTAGCCGCGCCCGCCCAAAAATCTAACTCTGGCCTCCTAAGGCAGGAGGTGAAACAAAGCAACATCGGCATTAGCCTCCAACGCGTGGCGAGTCAGCTCGACGTGGTGATTGCCGAGTACAACCGCAACGGTTTGGAGGGCGACGATGTCGATACGCTGCGGCGTTTCCGCGGAATGCTCAACCAACTCACTGGCGCCGAAGTAGCCAGCGTGGTGAAGCAACTCAAAGCCGCGCAAATCATTGACACCAACCCGAAACGCGCCAGTGAAAATGCCATTGGCGCTTTTTCCGGCCAGAAACAAGTCATCGTTTCACTCAAACAAATTTACCTCGATTGGCAATTGCAGCAGGAATTTCGAACACTTTCCGCACGCTATGAGCGCCTCGCTAAAACCCAGTATGGCAACCTCCAGCGCGCCGTGGAAATGGTCACCAAATCGCGAGGCTCTAATTCCTACGCCTACCGCGAGGACGTCAAGATCGACCTGCGCATTCAGGAGCTTGACCAAGTCGGCATCAACGATGAAGCCAAGATCCTCGAAACGCTTCTTGAGAAGCTTGACAAAAAATTCGCAGGTACCGAAGAGCATCGCGCCGCCAAGGCTTTGGCAAAGGTGAAGGCCGATTTGAAACCTGCTCTCGATGGCGCGGTCACCGATCTCAAGGGCAAAGCCATCAAGAGCGCAGCTGGCTACGAGCAGAACGCCCATCGCAGCATGATTGAACTCGTGCGCCTGCTCGCGCCCGAACGCAGCAAAGAAGAAACCATTCGCCAAGCCATCGAGGACATTAAAAAGGTGATGGCCGAGCAAAACGAAGTGATGGACGAAACGAAGGATCTCAAGGGCGCTAAAACGCCTGACACCGAATCCCTCGAGAGTCAACAAGCTGAGCTGGCATTCCAAACCGATCTTATCCGACAGGACGTTAAGGATGTTGTTCCTGAGGCTGCCGACGAACTCAAGCAATCGCGCGACAATCAGCAAACCGTGCGCTCTATTTTAAGCAACACGCAGGCAACTCCAACTAGCAAGGCCTTGCTAGCCCCCGAACAGCAGCAGTTGGCGCTGGAAAATCTTGGCGACGCTAAGGATGCTCTCGAGGAGGAGCTCAAACAAATGGCCGAGAACCGCAAGAACCCAAAAGATAAACTCGAGCAGTTGAAAGAACTCGCTAAGAAAGTCACCGAACTCAAAGAAAAGGAAGAGAAGATTCAGGCTGCCGGCGAGGAGTTAGAGGCTTTACCGGAGCCTACACCCAGTCAGCAAGCCGAGGCTGAGGCTGCGCGTCAGATGGCTGAAAAGCAAGCCGAGGAGGCCAAGCAAATCGCCAGCCACTTGGAGCAGGTTCTGGAGAGAGCTCCCGAGGAAATGAAAGCAGCAGCTGAGATAGCGGCTAAGAAGGCTGAAGAGATCGCTAAGGAAATTCCGGCAATTGAGAAACGTGCAGAAGCTGCCAATGCTGAAATAGCTGACGAGCTTAAGCAGGCTGCTGAGCAATTGGAACAAGCGGCCAAACAAGCTGCTGAAACAGCTAAGAAGGCTCAAAAGGAGGAACAGAAACTTGCTGAGGCTGCCAAGCCCTTGGAGCAGGCAGCACAACAACTAGCACAGGCAGCACAAAAAGCTTCTGAGGCGGCCGAAAAATCTGAGGATGCTGATCAAAAACAGGCGGCTCAAGAGACTCAGCAGCAGGCACAAAAGGCGGCTCAGGAAGCAAAAAATATGGCACAGCAAGCCAAAGGAAAATTACCTGAGGATTTAGCCAAGCAAATCGCTGAGGCAGCTAAAAACTTGGCTGAACGGAAAATCCCAGAAATTGGGGAAAAATCCGATAATGCTAAGGCCGATGCGGCAGAGGCCTTACAGGAAGCGAAAAAGGCCCTAAATGAGGCTGCTGATAAGGCCGCCAAGGCTGCGCAATCAAAAGAGAATCAGGAGCACGAACTTGCCCCGGTCGCCAATCCACTTGAACAAGCCGCGCAAAAATTGGATGAAGCCGCCACGAAAGCTGCAGAAGCTGCAGAGCGGGCAAATACGCCCGAGGAAAAGCAATCAGCTGAAGCTGCACAAGCAGAAGCCCAAAAGGCAGCACAGGAGGCTAGAAAGTTGGCTCAACAGGCGAAGGGTAAGTTGCCTGAGGATTTAGCTAAGCAGATTGCCGAGGCGGCAAAAGAATTGGCCAAAGAAGATGTTCCTGAGATAGGGGAAAAGGCAGGAGAAGCAAAAGCAGATGCCGGCAAGGAACTAGATCAGGCTAAGAAGGCTCTGGAAGAGGCCGCTAAAAAGGCAGCAGAAGCTCAAGCAAATAATGAAGATTCCAAGCAGCAACTTGCTGAGGTCGGCAAGACGCTTGAACAAGCCGCTAACGCTCTCCAACAGGCTAAACAAAAGGCTGAGGAAGCCCGGGAGATGAAAAGTGAAAAGCGTGATGGTCTTCAGAATCAATCCAAGGAACAGGAGGCGGTGAAGGGTGAGACCAAGGAAACCCAACAGGAAGCAGCTGAGCCTGCGCCGGAGGCTGCCGAATCACTGGGTCAGGCTGCGCGCCAAATGCAAAAGTCCGAGGAGAAGCTTGCCCAATCCGAGAACGCCCCTGACGCCCAGCAAGCTGCTATTGATGCCCTCGAAAAAGCTGAACAACAACTCGCCGATAAAATTGATGAGCTTGAAAAGGCTGCCGAGCAAAAGAAAGCCCTAGAGGAATTGAGCGGCGATATCGCCGAACTCATAAAGGAACAACAAGACCTTCAACTCGAAACCGCTAAAACCGCTGTCAAAGAACCGAGTCAGGAAAACGCAGCCCAACCTGAGGGAAGCCAACCTGAGGGAAGCCAACCTGAGGGAAGCCAACCTGAGGGAAGCAAGCCTTCGACGCCTCAGGAACAAGCCCAGAAGCAGGGCGAGCTGTCTGAGGAAACCGGTGAGGCGCAGTCCGAATCTCAAAAAGCCGAAGCCCCGGAAAATGCTCAGCAAGCTTTACAGCAGGCCCAAAAAGAAATGCAAAAAGCTCAGGAGGATTTGAGCAGGCCTGATGCTCCCGCTGCTCGCCAACCGCAGGGTGAAGCGCTCGACAATTTGCAGGAAGCCAAAAAAGCCATCGACGAAAAAATTGGAGAACTCGCACAGGAGCTTGGCCAACCTAAAAAGCTTACTCCTGAAGAACTCGCAAAAGCTGCAGAGGCTGCCGCGAAGGCGCAGGAATTTTTAAACGAAGCTCTTTCCGAATTACAGGACCCCGCCGGCCTCGCCGAGAAGCTCCAGCAACAGCAGGAAGAACTTGCCAAGGCCCTCGGCGAAATGCAAAAGCAACAAGCCGAACAAGGTGAGCCGAATCCCAACCTGGAGGCCGCTGCTGAAGCCGCGCATAACGCCGCTGAGCAACTTGCTAAAAGTGATATCCCTAAAGCCGTCGGTGAAATGCAAAAGGCCGAAGCCGCCATCGGTGAAGCCCAAAAGCCGGGCGAAGGCGAACCGGGCGAAGGCGAACCGGGCGAAGGCAAACCGGGCGAAGGCGAACCGGGCGAAGGCAAACCGGGCGAAGGCAAACCGGGCGAAGGCAAACCGGGCGAAGGCAAACCAGGGGAACAAGGGTTGCCTCAACTCGGTCAGCAACAAGAGGACTTAAGGCAAGCCGCGCAAGCGATGGAAGCCGCCCAACAAGCCATGGAGGCCGCTGGGCCATTGGAGAATGCCTCAGACCTCATCGAACCCTTGGCTGCGGGCCTCGAGGGCAATTTGCCCCCGCAAGCTCAACAGGCGTTTGATGAAGCCGTCGAGCAACTTATTGACGCTATCGCTAATGCAGAGGCCAACAACCCTATGCCAGCGCAGCAAGCCTCGGAACAGGCTCAAAACGCCATCGCCCAAGCGGCTGCTGCCTTGGCCGCTGCCCAACAAGGCCAGCAACCGGGGCAACAACCTGGTCAGGGGCAGCCCGGCCAGCAAGCAGGGCAGGGGAAGCCCGGCGAACAACCCGGCAAGGGTGAACCCAGCGAGCGTGCTGATGGCAATAAAGGTAATTTCGATGGCCAAGGTGGCGCGGACGGCCCGCGAAACGGCACGGCTGGAACAAGCGGTTTTCTCAGTCTGCCCAAGCGCGAACGTGAGGCGTTGCTGCAATCCCGCCAAGGCAAAACACCGGCGGAATACGACGTGCTTGTGAAGGAATTCCTCAAGCGTCTTTCTGATTCACCCAAACGAGATCTTAAATAAGATGACCTTACCGCGAACGCTTGTCTTTATTCTCACCGCCTTCGGACTGATCGCCGCCGACAAAGTGAAGCCGCGACCGCGCGATAACGTGAAGGTCACGCCCGCCACGGAGAAAATTATCCAAGGTGCGCTCAAGTATATGGCCAGTAAGCAAAAGGCGGATGGTTCATGGGGAAGTAGCCGAGAGGAAGCGCGCCATCCGGTGGCCATTACCGGTTACGCGCTCATCGCCTTCCAAGCTGCTGGCAATCTTCCGGGCGAAGGTCCCTATGGAAAACACGTAACCAAAGGGATGAATTATTTGCTCAAGCAAATTGGTCCGGGCGGCATTTACGGAAAATACGCTAGCGGCCAATATATGTATGGACACGGTGTGGCTACCATTGCACTTGGTGAACTGTACGGCCAAACCAAGTCTCCTATTATTCGCACCAAGCTCGAGAAAACTATTAAGCTCATTATTGCCAGCCAAAATTCACAGGGAGGATGGCGTTACCGACCGGTGGTGCGCGATGCGGACATTTCGGTCACCGTATTGCAAGTGGTTGCACTACGCGCGGCCAAGAATGCCGGGATTGATGTGCCTCAACGTACGATTGATAATGCTGTGAAATACGTCCGTGCCTGTAATCATGCCAGCAGCGGCGGGTTCAGTTACCAACCCGGTTCATCTCCTGGCTATGCTCGCACGGCAGCTGCAATTTATTCACTGCAAGTCTGCGGGCATTATGAGGATCCGCTGGTAGCTAAAGGGTCTAAATATCTTTTTGCCAACCATCGCAACTCACAAGAGTGGTATGTTTACGGTAATTTTTATGCCGCCCCTGCTCAATATATGATAGGTGGCAAAACGTGGGAGCAATGGTACCGGGTAGTCGGTAGCTCCATCCTTAAAAGTGCGCGCCGTACCGGCGATACCGTACATTGGGAGTCCCAGGGTCGCGGTGGAGTAGGGGCGATCTTCACCACATCGGTCTTCACCACGATCCTCTCGATGCCCTACCATTACCTGCCGCTGTACCAACGGTAGAATCTTCCATGCCGCGACTTGCCGTCATTATCACGTTTGTCACCGTGACTTGGTTGCACGCCGCCGAACTACAAACGCGTGCGGGTCGGTTTTTTTCCGGTAATCTAGAGAGAATTAATTCCGATGGTGTTCGCTTGGCGGGTGAAAATTTTAGATGGCCAGATATCCTTAGAGTTCATCTCAAGGCGGTTCCGAGAGGGGCTATTGGTCTGAGTGAGGTTTCTGCGCGTATGTGGAAAGGAAAGCATCTAACATTTCCTGATAAAAGAGTGCCGAATCCCAGTTCAGTGGACACGGTCCGCCGACATTACCTTACTGTGCATAGGCTGGGCAACAATCCAGGAGCAATTCTCTTTAATGGTAAACTCAATGTGCTCAGGGCGGGTAGGTACCATTTCCGTCTGAGTTCAGACGATGGGGCACGTGTTCTTATCGGAGGAAAAGAGGTTCTGTTTACGCCTGCAGAATATTCGTTTCGACGAGCTACTGGATCAATTCAATTAGAACCTGGTGCACATGATTTTCGTCTGGAATATATTAACCTATCTAGTTATGCGATACTTCACTTAGAATGGAGCGGTCCCAATTTGGGTTGGTCAACTCTGAGCACAACTTATGATGAGGCCATGCCGGTAATGCGCCCAGCTATACCATCTGAGGGTGCATTAACATGGAACGGAAGTTTTATAGCGCACCCGGTTCACTCACTGAGTGAGAGTAAGGTTAACTTCATTGGAAACCCTCAAGGGATTCGCTTGAGTGCAGTCAACGTCGCAGCTGTTTTTTTTCAACCACTTTCTCTGCCATTCGCTGATCGTATTCGGTTAGGTGAGATTGGTCGTGAAGGTGTGCTTTTAACCACGGGTGATTTTCAGGGTGGCGAGATTGCTTCCATTAAAGACAATACCATTATTGTAAAGAACGTATTATTTGGAGAAAGAAAATTTAAGACTCATTCGGAGGCTGCTGCTGTTTTTTTGAGTAATCCAGCTAAGCCGCATGATCAATGGCGTGTGTATACCCGTGCCGGGGGAGAAATTTGCATGCGCAAATTAAATTGGGAAAGTGGTGATTTGTTAGGAATTCGAGCACCTTTTAAAGGCCATCGATTAAAGGTCAACGATATTCGCGAAATTGCTTATCTACCTGAGCCGAATGTGTTGAAGCGTTCCTGGGATATTTGGAAAAAAATGGACGAACAGCAACGACGCCAGGCAGTAAGCGAACAAGGTTATTTTAATGAGGTATATATGCCCCGCTCAGTTGCCCGAATTCAGCTTTCCACTCTCGACACAAAAAAAAGTCAGTTAATCCTCCTGAAAGCTGTAAAAGAAAGGGAGTTGGTTGCCTCGCTGAAAAGCCTCCAATCAGCTGAGTCAGCTGTTCGTAAAGCCCATCTAGATTGGTCCAGTGCTCAGAGTAATGTTCTGATTTTCCGTGATCGTGTAGGTGTTGGTGATAATCGTTTAAATTTTGGGAAAGAATTTAAGGACAGGAAGGTTAGGCGGCTCGAAGATGCAAAAAAGTTATTGGCTGTGGAAAAAAAGAATCTGGCAGATCTGCAGGAAAAATTTTCTGCCTTTGAAATTAAATTCAAGAATAGCCGTGCACGACAGCAAGAACTATACAAAAAAGATGCGTCAGCTAAGCAGGCTGTTTTCGATAAGGTGCGCGCCTTGTTTAAAGGTGATTTCAAGCCTGTTGAAATTATGGCGGCAACTGCAGGGACAAAGAAAGTACTAGAATTAGCTGAGGCACGCAGATTGTCTCACCAGCGCTGGGTGGTGGAATTTACGACGGAATATAATAATATCATGCGTCAACGTGATGATGCTAAGAGGAGGGCAGAGCTTTCTAAAAATAAATATCAAACAGTGGGCAGAACGCTTATGCAATCTGAGGCTACCGTGGCCAACCTACTTAAAACTCAGCTGATTCCGTCCGAGCAGAAAACCCTGCAACTTCAGAATGATTATTCGAAAAAAAATTCAATTCATCGTGAATTGAATAACAGTTATCCTGCTAATGTTAGTTCAGTTGCTACTGCCAAATTAAATGTTTCGGTAGTGAGTCAACATGTTCGGGGTGTAGATGCGCTTAAAAAAAGATTGGAAGGTGAATTAAGTAAACTTGAGCAGGCAAAAAACAACACATTGCGCGAGCGGGCAAGCAAGTTGAAAGCTTTCGAGACGGCTCAAAAGGCATTGGGACAATTTGTTGATCAGCATGAGAAACCTGCCTTAAAGCGCTGGTCTGATACCAAATCTCGACATGATAAGTTGGTCGAGGAGGTTAAAGAGAAGCCTGATGAAGCAACTTTGTTGGTAAAGTTAACGCAAGAAAAAACAAGAGTTGCCTTAGGTTTAAAAGCACTGACGGCGGTCCGTTCTAATCTTAACGGGTTGCTGGGTCGTTTCCAAGCTGCTCAACATAACTATTCGCAATTGCCTAGCCCTGCCTTGAAAAGGCAAGTGGATAAGTGCGAAAACAAAAAGACCGAGATAACGCTCACTGCCAAATTTCTAGCAATAAAGAAAAGTGAAGAAGCGGGCTTAAAGAAGATAGCCGCCAATTTAAGACATAAAGAAACTGAGAGCAGGAATCAGCTGCAAAAGGCAAAAGCTGATAAGGATCATGCCATGACGGTTATGAACAAGTGGAATGCGGATCATGCTCGCAAAAACACTGATTATCATTCGGCTATTAATAAATGTTTTGATGCTTCCAGAATTGAGGAAGATCACGACTCGTATGATCTTCGCGATCAATCACAATATAACAATTATAAAAAACAAACTGAGGCTATCTACCGCGAATTAGAACGACGAAAGAAAGCGGCTGTATCGGCCAATAAATCTAAGCTTGAAGCAGAGAAAAGGCATCGGAACGCAAATGTAATGAAAGCGGCTTTTAAAACACCGCTAATAACTCAGCAAGCCTCCTTACTGGACCCTTATAGGTCTTTGCTAATTGCGCATTCTTTGGTGGCACAGTACCAGATAGAAACAGGCTTGGAATTACTTAAAATTCAGAGTGAGCATAAGGCGCGTCTTGTGAGATATCAGGAATCTGTTGTTGAGGCGGATACCCTTTTGAAAAATGCTACACTAAAAGATGCAGCAGCTTCTGCAGAACTCGGTAAATTGGGCAGGGAACTCGTTGTCCTTAAAAAATCTTATGAAGAGGCACAGGCTGGATTGAAAGCGGCAGAGACTGAGGTCAACACCCTTATTTTAAATATGGCGGAATCAGTCCGAGCATTTGAAGGCGCTCAGCTTAGTCTTCGCGACAGGAGTCGCGAACTAGTTGAATCGGAATTCGAATATCAAAAGCACAGGATGGCCGAGCATTCTAAGCTTGGGTTGGACTGATCGAAAAGGGTTGACCCCGCCCTTTAATTTCTGGATTACTTTCCGCCTGTTGCCTCGGTAGCTCAATTGGTAGAGCAGTGGCCTCTTAAGCCATTTGTTGTGGGTTCGAGTCCCCCCCGGGGTACCAGTTTTTCCATTTTCTGCAGATTTTCTGAACTTAGTCTCAAGCAGCAGTCGACTAGAGCTTCCAGTTTGATAAGTCAATTAGATGTCAGCCGTCGGCAGCGACAGTCAAGTCTTGGAGTTGCCTCGCCCCCAGAAGCATTTACACCGGTGTCTGTGAGGTGTAGGGTGGCGGTGATGAAGCAGGTTCTATTGATTTTGGTGGCTGTGGGGGTTGGCACCAATGGGTTGTGAGTTGCTATTTGTTTGAAAAGACTCAAGATTAAAACCGGAGAATAAGATTGAAGCCGAAGAATAAAATCATACTGAGATCATCTTTTTTGGGAGTAATGTTCCTTTGCGTTGCCTGTGCTAATCTAATCGAGTGGCGCGGTGGTGGTATTCCAAAGCTCGTATGGGGCAAATCTGGCCCTAATATTGAAAAACTAAAACAACAAAGAAAGCAGGATCCAGCACAGGGGAATTCTGGCGAAAGTCTAACGCTAGAAGAGAAAACCACCAAGTCAAGCTGGAACCAATTCAGGGGATTAAATGGAGACGCAATCTATACCGAGCAACCAATCCTGACTGACTGGCCTAAGAAGGGCCCTCCCGTTTTATGGCGCAAGTTAATTGGAGGCGGTCACTCCTCCTTTTCCATTGCCAACGGGCTTGCCTTCACGATTGAACAACAGGAGAATAATGAAGTTATCGTCGCTTTTTCAACCTCAACTGGCAGTACGCAATGGGCTTATGAGTACACTGCAAAGTTTGAGGAATACTTTGGCGGGGTTGGGCCGCGCACCACCCCCACTTGGGATCAGGGCCGGCTATTCACTTTGGGAGCGAAGGGCCACCTACATTGTCTGGATGCCGGTTCTGGAAAATTGTTATGGAATAAAAACCTGATGATTGAAAACCATGTTGAGGTCCCCTACTGGGGTGTATCGGCCTCACCATTTATTTATAAGGACACGGTCATCATTACTCCCGGTGGGAAAGAAGAAAACGCCGTCGTAGCGCTCAACAAGAAAACCGGAAAGAAAGTCTGGAGCGCGCTCGATGGAGTGCAAACCTATAGCACTCCCGTGCTCTTCAATCTACTGGGCAGGGAACAGCTCGTTATCTCTCTAAAGGAGAAAGTGGCCGCCATTAACCCGAGTGATGGCAAGTTGTTATGGTCACACCCATGGAAAATTTTCATGAACAACTATAACATCGCCCAGCCTACACGGTTGGCCGAGGATATTGTTCTGATATCAGCGGGTTATGGTAAAGGCGCTGAGGCATTCCGGATTATTTCTTCGGAGAACTCCATGCGTACTGAGTCTCTGTGGAAAAGCAAGTCGCTTAAGAGCAAGTTCTCAAGCCCGATATTCTGGAAAGGTCATCTTTATGGGCTAAACGAAAACCGGCTTGTTTGTTTGGATGCCAAGGACGGTTCCCTCAAGTGGCGCGGGGATAAATATGGCTACGGACAAGTTGTCGCTGCCTCAGGTCAGCTCATTATTATTGGCGATGCTGGTGATTTGGCGCTAGTAGAAATGAATCCGGCCAAATTTGTTGAGAAAGCAAACTTTAAGGCCTTAAAAGGTGGGCGCACCTGGAATTATCCTTCGCTGGATAAAGGTCTTCTCTTCGTGCGTAACAGCTACGAGGTGGTCTGCTTCGATCTTCGTGTGAAATAAATCATCTCGTTCTTATGTTGAGGAACAGGCTGATGAAAAGGTCTTGAGAGGACTAGATTAGACTCGTTAACTAGAATTCTATTCACTCTCCCTTGGGTGGGCAAAAAGCCCACGCACCTTTCTTTTTCAGGAGATCTCCGAATAACTTAGCGCGAATGTCCTTTTCTTCTGTCGACGTTTGGGGGGATATTTTGCACGGCGATGAATTTGGAGCAGGGGATTGTGTTAGGAGTAATTGCGATGACCTTTGGGTTGTTCGCATGGGGAAAATGGCGTTACGACGTGGTGGCAGTGATCGCGCTGTTCTCCCTAGTAGTAGGGAATGTGGTGCTGGAAAAATTTTTGAAGCGACCGGATTCCAAGCTCATAGATCCGGATCACGCGCTGGATGGCTTTGGTCACGCGGCGGTTATCACCGTGGCGGCCGTACTGGTAATTAGTCGCGCGTTGCGTAACTCGGGTGTGGTGGATCTCATCGCGCGTCGACTGATGCCTCTTGCCAAAAATCAATTGCTGCACATCGCCAGTTTATGCGTGGTGGCGGCCGTCCTCTCAGCGTTTATGAACAACGTGGGCGCGTTGGCGTTACTTTTGCCGGTGGCACTTAAAACGGCTGGTGAACAAGATCGCTCACCTACATTGATTCTGATGCCGTTGGCGTTTGCCAGTATTTTGGGCGGAATGATGACGATGATCGGGACGCCGCCGAATATTATTATTTCTATTTTTCGCGAGGAACATACAGCTGCGGGTGAGGCGTTTGGGATGTTCGCATTTTCGCCGGTGGGCGGGATGGTGGCGCTGTTTGGTGTGGCGTTTGTGGCCTTGATTGGCTGGCGGTTTATTCCAAAGGACGCGCAGAAAAAATCCGGTACGGAGGAATTATTTGCGCTCAATGAATATATCACGGAGGTGCGCGTGCCGGAGGATTGTAAGTTTGTGGGGAAAACACTCGGCGAGGTGGAAAAGGAAACGGGCGAGAAGATGATGGTGTTCGGGTTCATTCGAAAGGATGGTAAAGTGATTTCACCGAACCGGAACAATCTAGTGCGGGCGGATGCGCGTTATCTTGTGAAAGTGGATCCGCTGGATTTGCAGGTGATCATGGATGAATCCGGTCTGCGTTTGGCAAAAGAATTACGGGCGAGAATGGATAGCATCGAGGGAGGTGACGTGACCTTTGGCGAAGTTTTGGTAACCCCCAGTTCGCATTTGCTGGGGCGTACGCGAGCTGAATTGCGGCGGCGCACTTCAGGGAGCGTGGTACTGATGGCGGTGGCTCGGCAGGGGCAGCCGATGCGCAAACGCTTGGGCGATATCGTGTTTCGCGTGGGGGATGTCCTGCTGCTGCAGGGCAATGGCAATGATCTCAAGGAACACGTGATCAATCTACACTTACTGCCCTTAGCGGAGCGCGAACTACAAGTGGGAATCTTCTCCAAAGTAAGCGTTGCGGTGGGTATCTTTGGCACAGCGATTGCGTTAAGTATGTTTGATGTGCTGCCCACCACGCTGGCTTTCCTCGGCGCGATTATCGCCTATGTGTTTCTTGGTATTTTGCCTATGCGTGATTTGTATCGGCAAATTGATTGGCCCGTCATCGTTTTGTTGGGTGCGATGATTCCCGTCAGCGGTGCGTTGCAGGACACGGGGCTCACAGACAAAATTGCCGGTTTTGTCAGCAACCACAAAGGCAGCGTGCCGGCGTGGGGCATCCTCGCAATTTTAATGGTGCTGACGATGACGCTTTCGGACGTAATCAACAACGCGGCTACCGCGCTGATTATGGCGCCCATTGGCGTTGGCATCGCGCTGCAAATGGGAGCCAGTCCCGATCCTTTCCTGATGGCAGTGGCCGTGGGTGCCTCGTGTGCGTTTCTCACGCCCATCGGCCACCAATGCAACGCACTAATCCTCGGCCCGGGCGGTTATCGCTTTGGCGATTATTGGCGTATGGGGCTGCCGCTGGAGGTGTTAATCGTGGCAGGGAGTGTGCCCTTGATTTTATATCGCTTCCCACTTTTCCCCGGTGCTTAATCAACAGGCTTGCGTGAAAGGGTGGGTTGGTGTTTGCTCGGCCGTGCACAATCTCTGCACACCGGTGTAACTAAACCCATGATGATTCACGTGATGCGTGACGGGCAGCAATTCGGCCCGTACACCCTTGAAGATGTAAATACTTATCTGTCGCAAGGCACATTACTGCCTGCCGACCAAGCGTGGTATGAAGGCGCGCCAGATTGGATGTTACTTGCCGAAGTGCCCGGCGTGCTATCCCTCGGTACTGCGCCTGCGCAGGGAGCCGTTGTGACGACTGCGGTTGATCCCATGGCTGCTGCTAATCCCGCGGTGGCAGCTGCTGATGCAGCAGTGATTTCAGCGGCAAACCAAGGTAGCAAGAAAAAGAAAACCTTGATCATTATCGGCTCCTCCGTTGGCGTGCTGGCGATTGCGCTCGTGCTTTGCTTTGTGTATCCGGGTTTTTTGAAGAATGACGGTGCTGGGGGAGAAGGCAGTGGAGAGGGTAATGACTCGGTCGGCTTAAGCGGTGGGGAAGGGAACACATTTGCGCTCAAAGTGAAGCCCATTTTTGATGCAACGGGTTGCTATGATTGTCACGATGGAACTGATTCGGAAGACAAGGCTAATAAGGCGCTCAATCTCGCCGAAAACGCATCGATCCTTGAAGACATAGATAAGGGCGATCCGGACAAAAGCGAACTGATAATGCGCTTGCGCGATTTAGAGAATCCAATGCCAAAGAACGGGAAACCC
>JAOLZA010000015.1 GCA_028343615.1 Verrucomicrobiota bacterium | reverse complement strand
TTTTCGCTCATGCTTTTTCTTCCCGAAGGATACACTCCTTAAATCATTCCTAAAACCTTACGCGACACCCAGTAAACTACAAGCAGTAATAACATGATTCCACCCCACCAGGGTTTACTCCACAGTGGGTAAATGTGAGTTTTTTCCTCATTTTCGGCCACCACGGAAATCTGGCTGATCAATTTCTGCAAATCCGCGATACCACCGCTTTGACCACCCGTGCGCTGGGAAATTTCGCTGAACACTTTTGCGTTGGCGGGTTGGCCTATTTTTTCCAACGTGGGTTTATCGACTATGATCTCCGCATTCAACTTTTGACTGCCGCTGGGGTTGTATAATTCTAATGAATATGTCCCGCCCTGAGGCACGGTCATTTTGGTTTTGAAGACGCCCCACCCACCCTCAATTGCGGTGAACTCCAAATCACTCGTGCTACCATCTGGCGCAGCAATACGCGCGCGCAAATCCGATGCCGTGGTCCCACCTGAAAGGTCCAGCATGGTGGCCTGCAAAAACATTTCATCGCCCACTTTTGGATTCTCAGGACTAAAGGTCAACCGCATCCCTTGCCCCTGCGCCATCTTGCGTTTGTGCGCCATCCAACGAACAACCTGGCCCCAGAACCGATAGTGATATAAATCCTCCACTCCACGCCGCCAACGCCAGGCAGCATCCGTGCCCATGAAAAGCACCTCGCCTGCGAGGGACGGGGACGGCCGGGTAACCAACAACGGTAAATAGCCATACTGATTGCGTTTGGTAGAATGCGTAGCCAACACGGTGGAACCCGGACGCGATCGCTCCACAGGAGCACACCAAAAAAATCCCGGTAAGGTTTTCCATATGGCCTCATTGAGGCCCTCGTCAGCCTTGAGCATGGTGAGAAAATGACCACGGCCGGTGGAGGTCAGTTTAAAATGTGATTCACTAGGAATATAGTAGCCTTCTTTATTCGTCGGGCTCAACGTGACGGGCATAAGCTCGCCAATCGGTTGGTCGATCAAAGAATGATGGCGGCCCCTTTGCCCAGGAAGAAACACGAGACCGCTACCCTGTTGCTCCACCAGCCCACGCAAGAGCTCGCACTGTTCCTTGGTGAGTTCTTTTTCACCCAAGCCCACATCGCCAAGAAACACTACATCAAAGCGACTCAACTGTTCCCGCGTATCTGGGAAGCGGCCGATATAATCATCGCCCGTTCCTGGCCCCAATTCAGGGTGCAGCAAAAGCACGCTCAACTCTACTCCAGGATCGCGTGTCAGTGCATTGCGCAAATATCGGTACTCCCAACGTGGGTAACTTTCCACCACCAGCACATTCAATTTTTCAGTTCGCACGGAAAGATGAAACGTCTGACGATTATTATCCTCGAGCAGCTCCTTCTCCAAGCCGCTTTGCCAGACCGGCAGTGTTAACGTCAGTGTATAGTCACCCAAATCATGCGGCGCCCACACCAAAGAATCATGCACCTGCCCAAAGGCAGGAACAGTGATTTGCTTAGCGATACTAACCGCAGCGCCACGTGAACTGGTAAGTCGCACCTGTGTTTTGACAGCTACCGGCAAATGGCTTCGAACGCGAAAGGGAATGGAAATTTGCCCACCCAACAAGCCGAAGGTAGGCGGGTTGACCGACTCAAGCACCAGATCTTTTTGCGCACGATCACTCCCCACCGCAAGTGTGTACACCGGTACTGGGGGGTCTTTCGCCCCTAATCTCATAGCAGCCTGTTGCGGTGGATCACCAAAATTCCAATCACCATCGCCAAGCATGAAAATCGCCTTAAGGTTTTTCTGGTTCCAGCGCGTGCGGGTGAGATTCAGGGCATTAGCCACATCCGTGCCATCGGCAATTCCAGTTACGGCATTGGTCGCACTCATCCCAAAATCCTGCACGTGTACAATTGCCTTACCCTCAAGCGTCCTCCAGAAATTGGTTTTAATTTGTTCCGCCAACCATTCCTCGCGGGTAATCACGTCATGTTGCCCAAGCTTCACATCGCGGGTGGTCATGCTTGAGGAAACATCCTTGAGGATTACCACTTCTGGTTGATCTTCGGTTTGCGTGACACTAATAAATTCAGGACGACAGAGAGTGAATAGAATCAGCGCCATGATCACCACGCGAAGGGTTTCCAGCGCCGCCACACCTTTGCTGCCGCGGCGATGCCAATTGCTCCAACTCACCCAAACCGTCACCGCCATCACCAACAGGCAAAAAGGCAGCACCCACCCGGAGGTGTCCAGCGTCTGAAAGGTCCAATTGTTTAAATCCTGCTTGTCCATCAATTAACCTCAGCAGCTACCTTGCCCGTAGTAGGCCGGCTGACAACCACGCGCTCATCCGTGCTTTTGGGCAAGATGAGAAATCCTTCCACCAATAGCGCCATAGCCATCAGGGCGAGGAACCATTGCCAAATTTCCTTGGGATCGCCGGCGGTGCCTTCGCGTTTTTCCTGAAAAAAAGCCACGGGCATTTCTCCAAATAACGCCACCGCTTCATCGCCATCCATCAAGGACGCCAAATCTTCGTGTTCAGGACGATTCACTGCCACCACCCGTTTACCCAACCGATAGATGCCAGCCTCGGTGTTAAAATCACGACTCTCGCCTTCTTCGCCACCCACGGAAATCCAACGTTCGTTGGGGCGCGATAGCTCATCTCCCACCGGCATCATATTACCACTGCTAAATCGACCTGAATCCGTAGCGGCTCCCGCAGCCACCATCCGTTGCAGTACGATCGGCAAAACAATGGAAAAATTCAGACTACTCCATTGCTCGCTTGGCGCGGATCCGATGAAAAGGATCTGCCCTTTACTACGCACTTTGCGAACAATCAACGGCTCGGCCTTTCTTTCCGGTTTACTATCACGCGCAATGCTTGCCAGAATAATTCCATCGCCCTCAATCGAACGCCGTTGCGAAAAGTACAAGCTATCCATCGGCAAACTGTAGCCTTCTTCCGTGCGCGCAAGTGGGCCTTCGCCTTCTTCCCAAGAAACCACACGCGGTCCCAGATGTTCTCCTTCGCCTTGCGCGGCCACCATTTCACGCCAACTCGGATAATCCCGACCCTGCTCATTTTGAGTCGCCTTTAACGCTCCCCAGCGAATGCCGGCAAATCTAATTTCACTATCGATCTGGCCCGGAAAACAAACCACCATGCCGCCGGTATCCGCGTAGGCCAGCAGCGCCTTGGCCGTGTCGCCTTCAGGCAACGCCCCCTGCCACAACACCATGGCGTGGTTCGACCATTCGGTTTCCACGCGGCTCGCCTCGGGAATTGCCACGCTGACTTGGTTGGTATTTGCCGGATTTGGAGCAGCCGCCATTTGTAGGAAGCGACTCATATAAGAGTCCTCGGCGGTCACTGCCGTGCTTGAGCTGCCGTGACTGCCGTAAACAAAATAACTGCGGTTATCACGCGAGTTATCATCGTCTGGAATCTCAACCCAACCCCAACCTCCTTGATCTGGATCATCAATCGACAGTTTCACAAATTGGGTGTGGCTGGTGCCTTCCAGCTTGAAATCCACATCCAATTTGCGCGATTCCGTACCAAGATGAATCGTGACCGGCACGGCAATCTCCGTTAACTCGGATTTATCACGCAGTACTTCCACTTCGAGCTGCAGTTCGGCGCGTTCGCCGTCACCGTGCAATTGCAACTCCCGCACACGAACTGAATGATTGCTCGTCAGCGGCTCATTCATGGCCAGCAACCGAACCCTGACTTTCTGGGGCAAAATCTTGAATCCTTCGGTCAGTCGCCGCCAGTCATCTCCTGATGCCGCCCAATTGCTCTCCTGTAAATCTGAGGCAATCCAAATTTCACCGTTGCCCGGGGTTTCAGTTTTAAACCATTTCTGCACCGTCTCCAATTGTGCAACTAAATCCGAGGAAGCATCATTAACTCCACCGCTCATCATATTTTTCAAGGCCTCCACACTTCCGACTTCCTGCACATACGTAGAGCTGCCATCCATTAAGGCAATTCGAGTGCCTTCTGCGAACCCCTCCATTCCCTTGAGGATCAACTCGCGGGATTTTTCCAGCCGCGATTCACCATCTGCTCGACCGTCCATACTAGGCGAACGATCCAAAACAATCACCACCACATCCGGTTTATCGGAAAACATCCAGCCGGGCAAACCATCCAACCTTGGCTGGCTCAGGGCAAAAAGCAACAACAAGACCGCCAACACACGGAAGAGCAGCACCAACCATTGGCGAACCTTTGCGTAGCGGGTTGATTTTCGGTTGGCCATACGGAGAAACATCATCGCCGCCCACGGCAGCTTGCGATGGCGCAACCGGTTGAACAAATGAATGAGCACCGGCAACAAAATAAGCGGCAACCCCCATAAGACTGACAGATTTAGAAATGTCATGCGCGGCCTTTGGCGAGCACCTCGCGGTCGACCAGGAAGTCGGCAAGAATGGCGTCGTAGGGTTGATCGGTACTCACGCGCCGGTAGTCAGCATTGTGCTTGTTGCAGCCTTCGTGGATTCTCACAAGGTATTCGCGCACGGCCTCAAGGTATGGCTCGCGGATGATCTCCGGCTCGGCCAGCAATACGTCGCTGCCTTCCATATCCTGAAAACGAATGGGGCGATCGAGATCCAAATCCAGCTCTAACGGATCCAATAAATGGAACAGCGCGAAGTCATGTTTCTGAAAATGCAAATGCTCGAAGCAATTAAGCAGATCATCCACGTCACAAAAACAATCAGAGATAATAATCACCAACGCACGTTGCCGAATGCGTTCAGCAAATTGGTGCAGTTCCTGAACAAGGCCGGTTTCGTTTTGCGTCTTCGCCTTGGCCAACGTGTCGAAGATATGCTTGAGGTGCAGCGGGTTCCGGCGCGGCGGAATGTCCGCGGCCACGCCATTATCGAAAAGTTGCAAACCCACTGCGTCGCCCTGATGCGAAAGCATGTAGCTCAGCGTGGCGGCGATCTTTCGAGCGTAATCGAACTTTCGCATTCCCTTTTCACCGAAGGACATACTTTCGCTGCAATCCACTACTATATAGCAACGCAAGTTGGTGTCGGCCTCGAATTCGCGGATAAAGTAACGATCGGTGCGCGCGAGCACCCGCCAGTCCAGCAGGCGCGGGTCATCGCCGGGCACATATTTGCGGTACTCGGCAAATTCTACGCTGGAGCCGCGGTAGGGGCTTTTGTGATGGCCGACGATGTTTCCCACCATCGGCTGGCGCGCGTGCAAGAATTGCCCGCTCAAGCGGGTAAGAACATCACCATCAAGTATCTCGTTGTAAACGTCCTGTTCCAAAATGCCAAGGTCGGTTTGCTGTTCGGTTTACTGGGTGCCCATCGCCGCTTCTTTATCAGCAATGTTTTCGAGTAGTTTATCGATCACAAACGAGCTGTCCACGCCTTCGCTTTGCGCCTGAAAGTTGGTAAGGATACGATGGCTCAGCACCGAGTGCGCCACCGCCTCCACGTCTTCCCAGCCGACCACATAGCGGCCGTGTAAAACCGCGTGCGCCTTGGCGCCACGAACAAGATACTGCACCGCGCGCGGACCAGAACCCCATGTGACCCATTTTTGAATCCACTCCGGTGCGTCTTCCGATTTCGGGCGCGTGAGGCGAACCATATCAACCACGTCATCGTAAACGTGATCAGGCACAGGCACGCGCTCCACGAGGCTTTGGTAGCGTTGGAGGGTGGGGCCATCGATGACCTCCTGTAAGTCCGCAACGTGCGTTCCCGTTGTTTCACGAGCAATGCGGCGCTCCTCTTCCACACTGGGATAACCAACGTTAATGAGAAACATAAAGCGATCCAACTGCGCTTCAGGCAACGGATACGTACCTTCCTGTTCGATTGGGTTTTGCGTGGCCAAAACGAAGAACGGCTGCGGCAACTCGCGATGCTCACCACCAGTGGTGACACGATGCTCCTGCATCGCCTCCAATAGCGCGCTCTGTGTCTTGGGCGGCGTTCGGTTGATTTCATCCGCAAGTACAATGTTTGCAAAAATGGGGCCTTTCACAAACTCGAACTGGCGGCGCCCTGCTTCGCCTTCCTGCAAAATCTCAGTGCCCGTGATGTCGCTCGGCATTAGGTCCGGCGTAAACTGAATGCGGCTAAACTGCAGACTCATAATTTTCGACAACGAGTTGACCATTAACGTCTTAGCCAACCCCGGCACACCCATCAACAGGCTATGACCGCGTGAGAGGATGCAGATTAACATCTGTTCCACCACTTTGTCCTGGCCGATGATGATCTTCGCCATCTCCGTCCGCATGCCGCTATACTGCTCACGCAGTTGATCGACCGCTTTTTTGTCTTCATCAGAAACCTGATTCATGCCACCGCCAGAATTTGGGGCATCCGCGTCAAGAAGGGTTAATTTGTGCATAAAAAAATACCTGTGCTGTCGTTGGACGGGGACCCTAGCGAAATCCTCCCCAGAGGGAAACAATATAGTGTAAAGCCTAGTTTTCGGTTGCCATCTCAATTCAATCCCCTACCCTTCTTATATTATTTGTTAGGCGGAGTAAGCTTACCCTTTATTACGTCCAACCCTACAATCAGTTGCAGAACTGTTATAAAAATATGAAAAAAATCGTTGCTTCCCTAGCCCTCGTAGCCGTCGCCATCACACTCATCAATGCCGCGGATCAGCCCGCCAAGCTTTCCAAGGAGCAAAACTGGAAGGCGTACGATGCCGCCCTCAAGAAAGGACTACCCAAAACGGCCATCACACATCTTGAACCGATCATCGCGCAAACGCTACGTGACAAGGACTTTGCCGAAACCATCAAGGCGATTGGCAAAAAGATGGCGCTCGAAAGCAATATCCAAGGAAACAAAGCGCAGGAGAAGATTCGCCGCATGGAGGCGGAGATCACGAAGGCGCCCAAGGAAATGAAGCCGGTGATGGAGGCGATTCTCGCCAATTGGTACTGGCATTATTTCCAGCAAAACCGCTGGCGCTTCCTGCAACGCACGCGCACCGGAGCGAGCGCTGGTAACGATTTTGAGACTTGGGATTTGCCGCGCATTTTTAATGAGATAGACAAAAAATTCAATAAGGCCCTCGTCCATAAGGCGATTCTCAAAATAATCCCCGTGGCCGATTATAACGAGCTTCTCCAAAAGGGCACGGCGCCTGACAACTTCCGTCCTACGATGTACGATTTCCTCGTATACAATGCACTGCAGTTTTACAGCAGTGGAGAACAAGCTGGCGCGAAAGCTGAGGATGCATTTGAACTGAGTGCTACTGATCCGATCTTTGACTCAGCCGCAGAATTCATGACGTGGCAAATCAAGACCACCGATACTGAGAGCCGCACAGTCAAAGCGCTGAACCTTTACCGCGATTTGCTCACTTTCCACAAAAACGACAAAGACAAAAGCGCGTACATTGATGCCGACCTCGCCCGCATCAACTTCGGCAAAAACAAAGCCTTTGGCGAAACAAAAAACGACCGGTACCGATCTGCACTTAAGCGTTTTATCGACGAATGGGCCGACCACCGTATCAGTGCCCGTGCCCGCTTCAACCTCGCCAGCTCACTCAACCAAGAGGGTGACAAAGTACAAGCTCACAAAATCGCACTTCAAGGCGCAAACGCATTCCCGAAAACTCCCGGTGGCGCGCAGTGCCATAACCTCGTCATCCAAATCGAAGCCAAGAGCAGCAACGTCACCATCGAACGCGTTTGGAATGACCCTCAATCCGAGATCACCATCAAGTACCGTAATGTGGATCAAATCCACTTCCGCGTGGTAGCCGAGAATTGGGAAGCGGCAATGAAACGCAAACGCGGCAATCCAAATTGGCTCGACAACAACGAACGTGCCGCCCTGCTCCGCAAGGAAGTCATCAAGGAATGGAGTGTCAAGCTGCCCCCCACCGCCGACTATCACGAGGCAGTCAAAACTATCAAACCACCCAAGGGAATGCCGCAGGGATTTTATTATCTCATCAGCAGCCACACTGAAAACTTCACTGCAGCAAACAACGTTTGCTATTACACAAGCTTCTGGGCCAGCGACCTTTCCATCGTCATGCGCCAGCGAAGCGGCAATGGCCTTGTCGAGGGCTTCGTGCTCGATGCCAACAGCGGCGAGCCGGTGGCCAACACCAAGGTCCGCGCGTGGTTCCGCGAGCGCAACGGAGGTCGCACTGAAGTGGCCCCAACAATGACCGATGCCAACGGCCATTTTAAATTCCAAGCCGTGCAGCGCGGCTATCTTTTACTCGCCAGCAAAGGCGGCCAACAGCTCAGCACCGCGAATGATTATTACAACCACGGCCGCATCAGCAACCCGCGCCCGTATGATCGCACCATCTTTTTCACTGATCGCTCGCTTTATCGACCCGGCCAAACGGTGGAATACAAAGGCCTCTGCATTCACGTCGATCAGCACAACGACAACTACCGCACCATTCCGAATTCATTCGTGACGGTCATCTTCCGCGATCGCAATGGCAAAGAGGTTTCCCGCCAGCAACACCGAGCCAACGATTACGGCTCGTTCAGCGGCAAGTTCACTGCACCGCGCGACCGCGTGCTGGGCCGCATGAGTTTGCAGATCACCACCGGCCCACGCGGCAATGCGTCCATCAATGTTGAAGAGTACAAGCGGCCGAAATTCCAAGTGGAACTCGAGGCTCCGAAGAAAGCCGGCAAACTCAGCGGCGAAGTCGCTCTCATTGGTAAGGCTACCGGCTACACCGGCGCGGCCATCAACGATGCTAAAGTCAAATGGCGCGTCGTCCGTGAAGTGCGTTACCCCGCTTGGTGGGGTTGGCACTATTGGTGGCGTCCTGCGCCGCAAGGCAAGAGTCAGGAAATTGCTCACGGCACCGCCACCACCAAACCGAATGGTGCGTTTGATGTGAATTTTATCGCTAAGCCGGACCTAACCGTTGCAGCCAAGGATGAACCAACATTCCGTTACACTATCCACGCGGACGTCACCGACACCACCGGTGAAACCCGCAGCGATAGCCATTCCATCAACCTTGGCTACACCGCGCTGAAAGCCAGCGTGTCCGCAGCCGATTGGCAAGCGCAGGGCAAGGCCACCGCGGTGAGCATCAGCACCACGTCGCTCGATGGCATCGGCCAAAAAGCCGAAGGCACACTCAAACTCTACGCGCTGCAACAACCCGCCAATGTCGAGCGAGCCAAGCTCGTCAACCCGCGGAACGTGATGCCAATGCGCCACGGCCGGTTTGCTCCGGAGTTTGTGCCCGCGCCGGATTCTTCCAATGTCAATTCATGGAAGCTCGGTAAAGTAATTGCCGAGAAAGGCTTCACCACTGACGCCAGCGGCCAAGCGAATTTCAACTTCAATTTAGAGGAAGGCACCTACCGCGTGATTCTCGAAACACAGGATCGCTTTGGCAAAACAGTCACCGCACGCGCGCCCATCCAAGTACTCAACCCGCAGGCGGCCAAATTGAAAATCCGCGTACCGCACGTGCTCAAGTCTCCCACGTGGAGCGTTGAGCCGGGTAACGAGTTCATGGCACTATGGGGTAGCGGCTATGGTGAAGCCCGCGCGTTTATCGAGATCGAGCATCGCCGTAAAATCCTCCAGAGCTTCTGGACCGAACGCGGCCTCACCCAGTTCGCCATTAAGCAGGCAGTAAACGAAGCCATGCGCGGCGGGTTCACGCTGCATGTCACCATGGTGCGTGAAAACCGAGCATATCTCAGCAGCCGAAAAATAAATGTGCCGTGGACGAATAAAAACCTCACCGTAAAATGGGAGCATTTCACCGACAAACTCCAGCCTGGCCAAAAGGAAAAATGGACAGCCGTCATCACTGGCTCCAACGCCGAGAAAGCTGTCGCCGAGATGGCCGCTGTGCTTTACGACGAAAGCCTCGACCAATTCAAGCCGCACCAATGGCAGACCTCCATGAATGTGTTCCGTCAGGATTACGCCCGCTTGAACCAGCGTTTTGAAAACAGCGCCAAGGGCCTGCAACATCTGCACGGCCAATGGAACCGCCGCTCGCACCAAAACATAAGCCTCAACTACCGAAGCTTTCCGCGCGAAATCACAGCCAACCTTTACGGCTACCACTACTATGGCACTAAAAATCGATCAATGGCCTTCCGTGGAGGGCCCGGAGGAGGCCGACCGGAAGCAATGTTGGAAATGACTGCTGGTGCACCGATGATGGCTCGTGCCGCTGCAAAGGCGGCCCCTACTGCGGATGCCTTTGGGGGAGCAATTGAAGCCAACGATAGTGCTGTTGAGGAAGGCGGGGCGGGCGAAGATAAAAGAGCCAAAGGCTCCAATAATGAAGCTTCCTCCTCAGGCCCAAACCTTGATCAGGTTACCGCCCGCAAGAACCTCAACGAAACCGCCTTCTTCCTGCCGCACATCGTGGCGAACAAGGACGGTGAAGTGCGACTGGAATTCTCTATGCCTGAGGCACTCACCAAGTGGAAGTTTATGGGCTTCACACACGATAACGAACTGCGTAGCGGCTTCCTCAGCGGCAGCACGGTTACCGCCAAGGACATCATGGTGCAACCCAACCCGCCGCGCTTCCTGCGCGAGGGCGACCAACTCGAGTTCACTGTGAAGGTCAGCAATATGACCGACAAAGAGGCCACGGGCAAAGTACGCCTCACCTTCGCCGACGCGCTTACCAACGACAGTGTGGACGACCAACTCGGCAATGCTGACCTCGACCAAAAGTTCACAGTGCCCGCTAAGCAAAGCAAAACCTATTCTTGGCGAATCAACGTCCCAGACGACCTTGGCTTCCTCACTTACAAAGCCGTCGGCGGTACCGACACGGTAACCGATGGCGAGCAAGGCTTCCTGCCCGTGCTCAGCCGACGGATCTTTGTTACTGAAAGCCTACCTCTCCCAATCCGCGGACCGAAGACAAAGTCATTTAACTTCGACAAACTGGTCGGCTCTGGCACCAGCGACACCATCAAACACGAGCGTTACACCGTGCAAATGGTTTCCAACCCCAACTGGTACGCGGTGATGGCACTCCCCTACCTGATGGAGAGCCCCCACCCCAGCACCATGAGCACTTTCACCCGCTTGTATGCCAACGGCCTCGCGCAGCACATCGCCAATAGCGATCCGCGCATCCGCGGCGTGTTTGATAAATGGCGCAACACACCGGCACTCGATAGTCCGCTGGAGAAAAACCAGGACCTCAAGGCTGTGATGCTCGAGGAAACCCCTTGGTTGCGGCAAGCAAAGAACGAGAGCCAAGCACGCCGTAACGTGGGCATCCTATTCGAGAACAATCGCCTCACCGCCGAGACGCAAATGGCTATCCGCAAGCTGCGCGAAACTCAGTTTGCAGATGGCGCGTGGCCGTGGATGCCCGGTGGTCGCCCCAGCGATTACATCACACTCTACATCACCACCGGCTTCGGCCGCATGCGCGCAATGCACGTGGATATGGACGTGAACATGGCAATCAAGGCCGTTAATCGCCTCGATAATTGGATCGATAAAAACTATCGCAATATCCTGAAGCACGGCAACAAAGACGCGAACAACCTGTCCTCACTCATCGCGCAGTACCTCTACTGCCGATCATTCTTCCTGAAAGACCGGGCCGTGGCACCTCAACATCTCGAGGCTATCAATTACTTCCTCGGCCAAGCCGTGAAGACTGATAAAGACGGCACGCAATACTTCCTGCGCCTCTCGCGCATGAACCAAGCACAAGTCGCCATCGCCATGGACCGCTTCGGCAAATTCGAGAAAAAAGCGAATTACAATAAACTCGCCAAGCTCATCATTAAATCCATCAAGGAACGCTCTGTCACCAACGAAGAAATGGGCCTCTTCTGGCGAGATCAGGAGCACAGCTACTGGTGGAACCGTGCGCCCATCGAAACGCAGGCGATGATGATCGAAGCTTTTCATGAAGTGACGCAGGACTTTGAAGCACTCGAGGAGGCAAAGGTTTGGCTGCTCAAACAAAAGCAGACCCAAGACTGGAAAACCACCAAGGCAACCGCCGACGCGTGCTACGCCCTACTGCTTCAGGGCGCCAACCCACTTGCCAGCGATGCGCTGGTGGAAGTCACCGTGGGCAACCACAAGATTGAGCCCAAAAACGTCGAAGCCGGCACCGGATTTTACGAGCACCGTTTCCTCGGCAGCGACGTGAAGCCCACCTACGGCAAAATCAAACTCACCAAACACGATGAAGGCGTAGCGTGGGGTAGCGTGCACTGGCAATATATGGAGGATATTTCCAAAGTCACCCCGCACGAAGGAACCCCGTTGAAGCTCACCAAACAACTCTTCACCAAGGTGAACACGCCCAAAGGCCCGCAGCTCAAGCCCATTAGCGGCGGCCTTAAGACCGGTGACGAACTCGTCGTGCGCCTCGTGCTTCGCACCGATCGCGATATGGAGTACGTCCATATGAAGGACCAACGCGGCAGCGGCACCGAGCCCACCAACGTGCTCAGCAAATACAAGTATCAAGATGGCCTCGGGTATTACCACATGACCCGCGACACGGCCTCCCATTTCTACATCGACTACCTACCCAAAGGCGTTTACGTCTTCGAGTACAACGTTCGCGTCCAGCACAAAGGCCAATATCAAAGCGGAATGGCCAGCATCCAATGCCTGTACGCGCCTGAGTTCAATAGCCACTCAGCGAGCCACAAACTGTCGGTGAACTAACAAGGGACAAAAAAGAAAATCATACCAAAGGCCGGGAGCAATCCCGGCCTTTTTTGTTTAACGCTTCACTGCGCGCAGCTCCTCAAACTCAGACAGTGGAATATTTACTTTGCCAACGGTCGGGTCATCCACCACCACGCTTCCCTTCTCCAATATGAAACGACGTGCGAACAGCAGTGACCCATTTTCCAATCGCACCTCGTACTTCGCGCTCCGCACCGGCTTGTCAGAAATGTTGCCTAGCACGAGCGCGATCACTTCACCACGTCCGTACACCTTGATGCCAAACAATACTGAGTTGATCGTCAGCCAATCCGTTTTCAACTCCTGTAATTCGCCTTCAATAAAGTCGCCGTTGCGCAGCAGTATGCCTTTTCGTTTTCCCGTCAACCGCGCGCGAAAACGTTCCGGCACCGGCGTGAGTACAATTCGCGCCACATTCACGGTGGAAATCTTAGCAGGATTACTCCCCTCATCAAAACGCACCGCCGAATCATCCGCTGTGACCACCGCAGCAGCCACACGAGAGCCACCCCACGAAAACACGCCAAGCATCCGAGATTCCTCCACCTCGCCGCCTTCCAATGCTTCTGGAATCGGCGGCTGAAAAAATGAGGACGCACCGTCACCGCCCAGCACCGCTTCCTCCATCGATTTACTGACCCACGAAGCCTTTAGCCGGCCGCCACCGGTGCGATGCACGGATTCGAGCCGCATATTGTAACGCTTGCCCCGTTCCAATGGCGCGGTGCCCGTGAAGGTCTGCAATGCGCGATTTGAAAGTTGATTCACCACCAAGCGACCACCTACCCACAGCCGGACGCCCTCATCGGTTTCCACTTTGAACGTATACTCCTCGGTGTGAGTCGCATCCAATTGCCCCGTCCACCGCACGCTATAATTTTTATCTGCAAATTCCTTGGGCGGTTTCACTGCGGTGAAATCAATCTTTGGGTCAACCGCCAGCAACGCGTCTCCATAAAAAAAACGGTTTTGATAATAGGATCCCAAAAATCCACGAAGCCCGATTATTCCCCTCGGCGCGCGTTCTACCGGCACAGCAGGATACAACTGTTGCGAAGGAATTGGCCCCGCTTGAAACCCTGGCCCCTGCCAATGAATTCGCGCACTGGCCTCTCCGTAATTATCAAAGAATTCAAACTCAAACGGAACCCGCTTGCCACCTTGTAGCATCACCTTGCCCCGCTCGCGGAACCCCGGCAGCGCCTCCATCCGACCAATCTCCAGCATCCCCACTTTCAACTTGCCGCCATCATTTGCTAAAACCGTGAACGTGTATTCACCCGTTACCGGTGCTTCCAATTCACCACTCCAACGCACGGAAAAATAATCTCGCGGCAAATCAAACACCGGCTGTCTGGAACGCCATTGGTGATTGATGGTTTCATCCAGTCGATAAATCACGCGTCCCTTGAAATTTGGCCGATCGTGATACGCTGCCAACAAACCTCTACCCTTCCCTGCCATCGGCGCGCCAGATGTCAATTGGTCCGAATTCAGCGGCGGATCAAACGTGGCTGCCAACACATCCGCCAGCGCAATGAGTTTACGCGGCCCCTTTGCCGCTCCCACGCTCAAGTGTTCCGCATCTGCAAACTGCACCAAGCCAGTAAAGCCCTGCCCATCCTTAGTTGTCACCGTACCGGCCAAGGCGCAGCAGGAGATCAGGACCAATAGCGCCAAACCGAGGCGTTTGCTGAAAATTTCCATTCGAAGATGAGGCGTTTATTTCTTCAACGCACTCTCTATCATTTTCTTAAAATCCGCCTTGGCGTCTCTCACAGTGGCCTTGGGCCCAGTCATCTTCACGAAAACATAACCCGGTTTTGTTCCTAAAACGGCAGCCGTCATTCCGTAATCTTTTTTGGGTACTTTGGCCCCGCCAAATGGCGGCCCGCTCATATACGTGCCTTCGGCGAACAAATATACAACCGGCGTTTCGCCGTGCTTGGCTTCTTCCGTTTTAATGACAGGCTTAGGATCCGGCGCGAATTGCTGCACCCAACGCTTTAAATTTGCCTGTGCACCACCAGCTTGTCCCGGCCCGAAATAAAAGAATACGCACTCTGCCGCATCGGATTTCCCCTTACCCGGCACGGTGAATTGCGCCGCTCGCATTCGACTCGCGGTCGGAGTGCTTTCCCATTTTACGGGCGCAATAAAGGTCTGCACGCTCACTTTGAACACCACTGGCTTGGCAGTATCTGCTGCAAACCCGTTGAAGCCCGCCAACAACGGCGCGGACAAAATTAGACGAATCAGGAATTTCATGATGCCCAATGACTAGCCCAATTTGCCTTAGGCGTCAATGAAGGGGTTACATATAGCCACTCTCAACCTTCGTGGCCACGTCACGATAACCTATATCTACTTCATAAATGCTTTTGAACTGCTCCATCGCCTCCGCCATTTTCCCGATCTCTTCGTACACACAACCAAGGTGATAAACCATTTCCTTTTTTTGATCATCCATCGCGGATTTTTCCTGCAAGCCCTTCTCGAACATACTCACCGCCATATCGTGCATACCGCGTTGCAAAAAACATTGGCCAAGATAACTCAGCGAGCGCAGTCGATGACCGGGGCTGTTTTGCGCGCGTTGAAAGGCATGGATGGCCTCGTTCACATCGCCCGCACGAAAGAGCCATTCACCAAGCTCAAACCGGAATTCCAGCATTGTGGGATAGCGATCAGCGCGTTCTCGGCAATTCTCCAACATAAACGCATCACGCTCCTCGATGAGCCGCGCGTGTTCCGCAGCTTCGTTCGGATCTTCGGCATCGAGCGTATGCAAATCAAATTCAAACCGTGCCTCGTGAGCCTCCGCCACAGCCTTGTCCATGGCAGAATCGCCCACCGGATTATTTTCCATCACCCAATCGAAATATTCAAACGCCCGCTCAAAATCCTGACGCTCCACATAGAGGCGTGCGATGTCCACCGCCAATTTGTGGTTGTCCGGCTCGTCCTGCAGCTTTTCCTCCATATGATAAATTTTCTCCTCCAGCACATCTTCGGAAGTAAAATCACTCGGCATCACCTCCTTATCCTCCTCGCCGCCCTCCATCACCTTCTCGTAGCCACCGCGATAAATTGTCGCCTTTGCCGCTGTGTCCCGATAAGCCTGCTGAAGATAAATATCATCCGGATTCACCCGCTTGAGTAGTTGTAGTGAGGAAATCAATGTCTGCGGGTAATCCAGCGACTTTGACGCATCCACAATCACCCGATGCCCTGAAGAATTCTCTGGATCCGCACACAGAATTTTCTCTGCATGTACCAGCGCACCGAAGTTGTTTTTCTTACTCAAAGCCAGTTTCGCCTGCATGAAATGGTGGGCCGTCGTCGTGGCCGCCGCCATTTTGGCGAGGCGCCCCGCGTTCTCGTGTTTCTTCATCTGCGCAGCGCGCAGCGCCATACGGCACTCGAAGAACGACGGATCCTGCTCCAACGCCATGCACAGCAATTCCATCGCGTAGTCATAATTCTTTTTCTCGACGCAGTCATAGCCCTTTTCCCAGAGCTGACGCGCCTCCCCACCCACCGCTGTATGATCCCGTTCCGGCATGAATTACAAATGAAACACCCTTCCTAGCAACACCGTAAGATAATCGAACCAGCAAATCAATCCCGCACTGACCTGCAGAATCCCCTTGCCTTCGTCCTGCCGAAAGGCAATACATTCGTCCGCGTGCGCGAGTGGCGGAATTGGTAGACGCGCTACCTTGAGGTGGTAGTCCTTTAGGGGGTGGAGGTTCGAGTCCTCTCTCGCGCACCATTTTTATTCTTTAATGCAGCAACGGCAGTTCGTGCGACTGCACGATCAACTTCGCATCTAAATCCAAAAATGCATCCAGACGATTGTGTGCTTCCGTTTTGTCAATTTTGCAGGCCATCAGCCAGAATTCGGCATAGTGGCTGCCTTCGCTGGCCACAAGGTTTGCATAAAATCCTGCAAGTGCGGGCTCCGTGTTGCGCAGGGCTTTAGCGAGAACCTGGAATTTCTCACAGCTGCGGCCTTCAATCAGTGACGCTGCAATGAGATGATCGATGACCTGTTCGCGCCGGCCTTTACGAATGAACCGCATAAGCCCGCTAATCCACGGGCTGGGATGCGGCACACCGAAAGCCACGCCGCGTTGTTCCAGTAAATCGAGCAGCAAATTGAAATGCTCCAACTCTTCCTGCGCGATGGCGTTTAGCTCGCGAGCATGCGTGGCAAGATCGGGATATTTCATGAGGCTCAACGCGCTGGCCGCCGCTTTGCGTTCAAGATGGCAGTGATCGAGCAACATCAAGTCAAGATTGGCCAGCACCTTGGGTAGCCAGTCGCCCGGGATGGATTCACGCCAGAGATGCACTGCGCCCAAATTAGAAAGGGTATGGTGAAAAGTCAAAGCCACAGCTGTTTTGACATTTTTGAATCTGCTCTCTACTTTGCGAGACATGTTCACATTCACCATCAATGAAAAAGAAACGGATTGGCAAACCGGCCCCTACGAAGGCGTGGAATTAAAAATCCTGCGCAAGGATGGAGCCACCGGCGGCATGACGATGCTGCGAAAATTTTACGCTGGGGCTACTGTCCCCGCGCACATTCATCCCGAAGCCAACGAGACGGCTTATGTGCTGAGTGGCGAATGGGAAGAAGACGGCACAGTGCACACCACGGGCACGCTGTTTTTCGCACCCCGCGGCGAAGCACACGGTCCACACATAGCGCGTACGGAAGTGGTAAGCCTGACAATTTTCGATGGGCCGCTCACCCTGAAGAACGTCGATTAGCACTCTGCTCTGAACGGCCATTGTGCATAACTGCCCCTTGCCCGATTCGACTAGAAAAACTAACAAAAGCTTTTGGTGCACAAACCATCACAAGGAGGAATCATGCGCTCGCAATTTATTACCCCATCACTGTTGTGCCTTGTCATGACGCTGTCTGGCGCAGAACCAACAAAGACCAAGACGACGCCCAGTGACGGGGAGTATCATTTTCACCTGGGCATGAACCACTACACCGGGCTTGGCGGCAAACCCAACTACGCCGAAGCCGCACGACATTTGCAGCTGGCTGCCGCCGAAGGCCACACGCGCGCGCAAGGGCAACTCGGCATTTGCCTGCTAAAGGGACGAGGCTTACCGAAAGACCACGATCTCGCTCTGCGATGGCTCACCCGTGCTGCGAATCACAAAGATGCCATTGCCCTATACACGCTGGGCAATTTCCACGCGCAAGCAAATGATTATGTAAAAGCAAACAAATACTATTTGGAAGCCTCCGCCCAGGGACACGCTGCCGCAATGAATAATCTGGGCACCTCGCATGAGCACGGTCACGGCGTGCCCGCCAATGCTGTCAAAGCCGCCGAGTGGTACGGCAACGCCGCACGCATGAACCTCGCTGCCGCTCAATGCAATCTCGCCCTCATGCACGCCACCGGCCGCGGCGTGGCAAAGGACTCCGCGCGCGCGCTGAAACTATACCGCACTGCTGCCGATCAAGGCAGCGTACGCGCCCAGTTCCTGCTTGGTGCCGCACTTCACTTTGGTGCCTTGGGAAATCCTGACCGTGAGGAAGCCGCCAAGTGGCTGCAACTCGCCGCGCAACAGGGCCACGCAGCCGCCCGCGCTCACCTTGCTACAGTGAACGGCAAACTCTCCGCCGACCAACAAAAGACAGTCGACAAGCAGGTCTCCACTTTTCTAGCCAGCGTAACACGCTCAGAAAACGGGGCCATCGGTTCCGGTTTTTTTATCACGAAACAAGGCCATCTCATCACCACGCATAACCTCATCGCCCGGTCCGATAGCATTGAAGTGCTTGTAGATGGACGGCGCCACTTGGCACACGTGCTCAAGGCCGACTCAATCAATAATATTGCCCTGCTGAAGATTGAGGCGAAGACCCCTGCATTAACCCTCATGAAAGGGCGCCAGCTTCACCTCGGTCTCCCCGTTTTCACTATCGGCCTTCCCCACCAATCTGAAAAATATTCCGGCCCTAAATATTCGCATGGATTCATCAGGAAACTATCAGGACGCACCTTGGATCCCCGCCACGTACAGGCTGATTTGAATTTGCAACCCGGGCACTCAGGCGCGGCTTTATTCGATTCAACCGGGCAGGCAGTTGGCATGCTGACCTTTAAACTCGATGAGCTGAAGGCCTACCAAGCCACCGGCAGCCTCCCCCATACATTGAACACAGCACTCGAGGTCGGGCGAATCCATGCTTTCCTGCTTGCCTTCCCAGACATCCGCCGACAAATGCCCCGGCATGCACCGGAATCCAACGATGTTTTGGCGGCCGCCGAATTAGCCACAACGCAAGTCTTGGTCCAATAGGGAGCGCGAATAAGTCAAATAACATAAGCTTGACACGATCTGATTTTCCTGTATTCCTTCTGGGGACTTTTCAAGGAGGTCATTGCCATGGCAAGAGTTTACACCAAGCGAATCTTCGTTTTGAGCACAGCTGTATTGTTAATCAGCTGGAGCTCAGGTTGTGGGAACTCGAAGAAAAAAGCCGAAGCCGAAGCCGAAGCCGCCGCCAAGGCCAAAGCAGCTGAGGTTGAAGCCCAGGCATTGCGTGCGGATCCTGATGATAAGCTAGGCCAGGCGTATGATCATTATTCCGGGAACGGCACCCCCATCGATTACACACGTGCCGCCCTGCTCTTTCGCGAACTCGCTGAAGAAGGAAATGCTATAGCGCAATTTTCTCTTGGAGCCATGTTTCAAAACGGCCTAGGCGTTCCGCAAAACTACATGGAAGCCGTCAAGTGGTATCAAAAATCCGCAATGGGCAACCATCCGGATGGACAATATTTACTGGGACTCGCGCTCAAAGAAGGTAGCGGCGTACCGCGTGATCGCATTGAGGCATTCAAGTGGCTGCAGCTCGCGGCTGAAGGGAATAAGAAATATATTGAATCACGTGACGAACTGGCCTTGCTGTTACCCGCGGAAATGATGGCTGAAGGCAAACGCCGCGCCAAAGAACATCATCAGTATCACGGCACCGAAAACTAGCCCCTCTTTCCGAATACTCAAATGACTGTGCCGTGCGGAACCACGGCATTTTTTTGGATAATTACAATGCCGTCCCGCACAACATAACCTTCACCATCTTCATTGTCTCCGTGACCTTCAGGGCTAATAACACAATTATCCCCAATACGTGCGTTCTTATCGATGATTGCATTGTCAATACGCGTGTTGCTGCCAATACCGATAGCTGGAATACCTTGTGAGTGATACTCCTTAATGGAGCAATTTGTTTCGTAAAAATCAGCCCCCATCATAACCACACGATGGAGCTTTGTGCCACTTCCCACCACACTACGCACCCCCACAATGCTGTGGCTGATTTGCGCGCGATTAATGATACAGCCGTCACTGAGCACAGCGTGATCAATGGCCGCACTGTTAATTTTGCTAGCGGGCAGAAAACGCGGCCGCGTAAAGATAGGCGCGGACATATCAAAGAAGTTAAACTTGGGCAATTCGCTGGCCGCATCGAGATTGGCATCAAAAAATGTTTTGATCGTGCCGACGTCTTCCCAATAGCCCTGATATACGTAGGAAAAAGATCGGCGCGTTTGGATCGCTTTAGGAATGATATGCTTCCCGAAGTCAGCGTCGTCACTATCCAACAAATCCACGAGTACATCGCGATTGAAAATATAAATGCCCATCGAAGCCAGAAACTGATCGTCGGTAGCCTTGATATTGAGTTCGTGCCGTGTGCTATCGGGAATTTTAAGGGAATCGATGACCATCTCTTCCTTCGGCTTCTCCACAAACTCCCGAATGCGTTGTTTCTCATCGATCTGCATAATGCCGAACCCACTGACCGCATCGCGATTCACCGGGATGGTGGCCACCGTCAACTCGGCGCCATTGGCGATGTGCTCATCGAATGCCTTGCGGAAATCCATATTGTATAACTGATCACCGCTTAAAATTAAAATATGATCAAAACGATGGTTGAGAAAATGCGTCATATGCTTCCGCACCGCATCCGCCGTGCCTTGGAACCACGAGGAATCGGAGAGAGTTTGCTCCGCAGCCAAAATTTCAACAAAACCGTGTGTGAAATGGTCAAACTTATAGGATTGCGAAATATGACGATGTAACGAGGCAGAATTAAACTGCGTGAGCAAATAAACCCGTTTTAGGCCGGAATTAATGCAATTGGAAATCGGAACGTCGACTAGTCTATATTTGCCCGCGAGCGGCACGGCCGGCTTGGCCCTCTCCCGTGTGAGCGGGAACAGACGTGTCCCTCGCCCACCACCCATCACCACGGAAAGGACAGCATCAGGATCAAAAGGCTTAAGTTGCTCTTCAGGCATAAAAACACTGCTTGCTCGTGGCTCATCCACCGACCACATTGGGTGCGGCGCATGACCCGCGATTTGTTGGGATAACCTGACCTTGCAACAAACATGGGCGCAACGCGACAAAAAAGAAAATGGCTAATAAAACTCATCGTATCGGTATCATCGGAGGCAGTGGTCTCTATAATATCGAAGGCTTCAAAAACCAAAGATGGAGGACAGTAAAGACTCCCTTTGGCTCCCCATCCGATCAACTTCTTACTGGAACACTCTCAAACCGTGAGGTCGTCTTCCTTCCTCGCCACGGTCGAGGACACTGTATTATGCCCAGTGAGCTCAACTATCGTGCCAATATCTGGGCCATGAAGAAACTCGGAGTGGAATGGATTATCAGCGTCAGCGCAGTGGGATCTCTGCAAAAACGATACCGTCCTTGTGACATTGTGCTAATTGACCAGTTTCTCGATCGAACCAAACAGTCGGCCCAGCACACATTTTTTGGTGACGGCATAGTAGGTCACATAGCCTTTGCCGATCCAATTTGTGAGGAACTCCGACAACTGCTCCTCAAGAGTGCAAAGCGCAAAAAAGCTAGAGTGCACAACGGCGGCACCTATGTGAACATGGAAGGCCCTGCCTTCAGTACCCGCGCTGAATCACTCACCAATCATAAACTCAAATATGACGTGATCGGTATGACCAATCTTGGAGAGGCCAAATGTGCGCGCGAAGCGGAAATCGCCTATGCGACTATGGCGATGATTACCGATTATGATTGCTGGAAGGCCGATGAGGAACACGTGACGGTTGAAATGGTGGTTGAAAACCTAAATCGCAACGCTGCCACCGCCAAGCAAGTACTGATTGATGTAATCAATCGCATTCCCGAGGCATCGGCAGATTGGCCCTGCCACAGTGCCCTGGAAAACGCCATCATGACCGACAAAAAACTGTGGCCAGCCAAAACCAAAAAGGAACTAGGCCCTATCCTAGCAAAGTATCTGTAATGATTCCAATAAAACAGATTCTCTTGACATGTGCGGTGGTGGCGTTGGTGGGGTGTGGGAAGAAGGACGATCCCAATACAGGTGTGGTAAATCCTAATAAGCCTTCGCCTAAAGCCGTTCCCGAAAAGCCCATTGCCAACACCATTCTTGAGCAACTCAAGAAGCCCACAGGCGAACTCACCAATGCAGACTTGGGGAAGGTGACGGAGCTGAATCTCATCAGCAATGAACTGACCGAGGTGCCGAAGGGGCTGGAGAAGCTCACGAAGTTAACGTGGCTGGGACTCGGTTTCAATCAACTGACCGATGTGAAGGGGCTGGAGAATCTCACGCAGTTAGAGGATCTGTATCTCGGTGGCAACCCCGACCTCACCAAGGCTCAGATTGCTGAACTGAAGAAGGCGTTGCCGAAGTGCGAAATTCGAAGCAACCCCACGAAGTAACCGCCTTCATTCCTCCCCGTGAAAGTCCTTGGGCATTGCGCCGGCCATTAATATGATTATCTGGCGAACCGGAAGTTAATCAAGTTACGAACGTACCCATGTAATCACCCACCTTGGCGTATAATTCACGTTGCTGTGCGGATTGCTCCAGCAAATCATCAGCCAGCTTCACCCGGCCCGGTTCAAAAATTGTAAAGGTCGCCGAGCCACCAAAAGCAAAGTATCCCTTCTCTTCCCCCTTCTTAACTGCCCGTGTAGGGACATAGGTGAGGTTCACACTACCCACATTTGTGGCCCCAATCTCCAGGACCAGCACTTTACCAAGCTCATCGGTTTCAATCTCCGTCACAAAACGCTTATTTTCCCAAAGGATCGCCAAGCGATCACGCAGTGCCAGCGGATTCACGGAGTACAACTGCCCATTAATCAGACGGGCATTACCTGGTACCCCGGCAACCGGAAAATGAAACCGATGATAATCAACCGGACACAACCGAGAAAAAACCGCCGCCCCATCGGCGAACCGGGCTGCCAGATCCGAATCACCCAATAGTCGTTTCAAATCAAACTTTTGCCCCTTTACGAAAACGCCTTCCACTTCCGAAGCCTTGGTAAACCCAAGATGACGACCGTCGGCCGGAAACACCACTGAGTCCTCAGCCTCATCAACCGGACGGGCGTCGGGTTTTAGTTTGCGGTAAAAGAAGTCATTGAAAGACGTAAACTCATCCGCAGCTTTCACGTGTTCTATTTCGGCAATTTTGTATTGTTCAATAAAGGGTTTCACGCGTGAGGCGCTACCCGCACAACTCATACGCCAACCGTACCAACGCGAAAACCAGGCGCGCTTGGCCACCGCGTGCAGCGCGACTTGGCCAAAGGGATTGAAAAGGATCCAGCGCAACCATCGTTCGCCATAAACCTCTTCCGTTTCCACTTCACCAGTGTAACGATTGAAAAATTGAATACCTGTGTCAGCCATTTAGCAACTTGTTGGCACACCCGCCACCACTTCCACGCAGTGCGGGATAGCACCGACTACGAAACCAAGGCACTCGACCGCGCCTTTGGGTTTTCCGGGTAAACAAATCACGAGCGCATTGCCCACGGCGACAGCAAGATTGCGGGAGAGAATAGAGTTCTTCGTGATTTTGAGTGATTCCATCCGCATCACTTCGCCGAACCCCGGTAATTCGCGGTCCGCAATTTCGCGTACGGCCTCAGGCGTAACATCGCGTGGGGCCACTCCGGTGCCTCCCGTGGTGAGAACAAGATGGCACCCTTTGGCAATCTGCTCACGAATGGCGCGCTGGATTTGTTCCACCTCATCCCGCACCACGCCCTCGGCCAGCACTTCCCAGCCGTAACCATCGGCGGCTTCCCGTAGAAGGGGGCCTCCAAGGTTTTCGTATTCGCCCGCCGCGGCGCGGTCAGACACTGTGATGATACCCACTTGTATTTTCATAGTTTGGTTTTTGAAACAAGTTTCACATTCGTGATGCGCATCTTTTTATCGACCGCCTTGCACATGTCATAAATGGTCAATGCCGCGAGGTTCACCGCCATAAGGGCCTCCATTTCCACACCGGTTTGTGCCGTCACTTTTGCCGTGGCGGTAATGATAATGGCGTTGCCTGCCTTCGGAAATTCAAACCCCACTTCGCAATGGTTGATGGGCAGCGGATGGCACAGCGGAATCAAATCACCCGTGCGCTTGGCAGCTTGGATGGCCGCGATGCGCGCGGTTGCCAGCACGTTGCCCTTTGCAATCTTGTCTCGTTGAATGAGCCGTAGTGTTTCCTTCTCCATGCGGATTTCCCCACGGGCAGTGGCAGCACGTTGTTGCACTGGTTTCGCGGAGACATCAACCATCTTGGCTTCGCCTTTGGGGTCAATGTGCGTTAATTTTTTCATTTTTCCATTCACTGACCGCCCTTCGCATTTCGACTGGCACTTGCATATTGGGCTGCACGTGGCGGGGAATGTAGTCGGGTGAGGTGGCCCACAGATCAGTAGTCACTAAAATTTGCCCATCACATTCACTGCCCGCGCCGATACCGATTGTAGGTATGGAAATTTTTTTTGAAATTTCAGCGGCCAAGTCGGGGAGCACGAGTTCGAGCACCACGGCGAATGCCCCCGCTTCGGCCAAGGCTTCAGCATCAAGTAGAATGGCATCGTGTTCGGCTTCAGTTTTACCTTTCACTTTGTAGCCTCCCCCCGCTTGTACATTTTGGGGAAGCATTCCGATGTGCCCGAGAAAGGGAATCCCCGCCGCGAGAACAGCCTCCACTTGGGGAAGAATAGCCGTGCCCCCTTCGGCTTTCACGGCTTCCGCACCAGCATCGATCAGTCGGCGGGCGTTGGCTACAGCATCATCTTCCGTATCGTAACTGCCCTTGGGCAAATCACCGGCGAGCAGTGCGCGGGGTTGGGCACGGGCGGCGGCGCGGGTGTGATGTTCCATATCGGCCATCGTGACGCCGGTCGTATCGGGCAAGCCAAGCACCACCATTCCAAGAGAATCGCCAACAAGCAGCAGGGGCACGCCGCATTCGTCGAGCATACGCGTCATGGGATAATCGTAAACCGTGAGCGCGGCGATGGGCTCGCGGCCTTTCATTTGCCGGATGGTTTCGGCGGTGATCTTTACAGACGGCACCGCGACACCATTCGCGCAAAGCGTGTTTGCGACAAGCGGAAACTGCATCTTACTACTTTACTTTCCGACGGGTTGCGCAGTTGAAGCCTTGAGTTTCTCAAGGTTATCCGGGATGGACTTGAATGCAGTATTCCCCGCCATGGCCAACAGCAGCACAAAACCCACGGCCCCGAGAACGTTCATGAGCGGTCCGTTGCGGTCTTCACCCATAATATCTTTGCGGTTACACATCCACAATAAAACCGCAGCCAAAAGCGGCGCGACAATCACGGTCACCACCTGCGCCATCACGATGGCCGTCATGGGTTTGATGCCGGTTTTGATCACATACATTGCCACGCCCATACCAATCAACAAGACCGCTGCTGTCATATAACGCGGCCATTTATCCTCTGGATCACAGCCCAACCCAAGACCGTCGGAAAGGACAAAGCCGCCAATCATGGAGTTGATTATAAACGAGGAATACGCCGCAGAAAAAAGTCCGAGGCAAAAAAGTGCTTTACCCCAACTCCCAAACAGCGGCTCCAGTTGCATAGCTACATCAGCAGCTCCTTCGAGTTTAACCCCTTTGAGCGCGGCGGCGGCTGTCCCCATAATCATCAGAGTAATCGCTGCCATCAGCAGCACGCCCAAGCGAGAATCGATGAGGCACGCCGCCAGATCCTCGCGTTTAATTCCCTTTTGACGAACTAGATAGATTTGGAAATATGCTGCAGCAATTGCAAAAGTGGTGCCCACTAGGCCGAGCACTGCGAGATCCAGAGAACCTATGCCGGTCGGCACCAACCCACGTGCCCATTCGGTGGGGTTCGGTTTGGCGAACAATAAATTCGCAGCAAACGCCAGCAGCATCAGCCCCACGAAACCCATCATTAATTTCTCTAAAGCACGATATAAGTTTTTAAAGAAAAACAAAAACGCGATGGCCGCCGCGTTAAAAATGACCACAATATAATCGAACTGAAAATACGCCTCAAAGGCACTGTGAGCTCCAAGATTGTTTCCAAATTGAAAAGCCGAGGCAACGAAGAAAATGGAGGCACCAATTAAAGCTGCAAGCCAACGCCCTGCGCGCTCGGCCAGCAACTGTCCGGGCGATTCCCTGGACACAACACCCAACCGCGCGGCCATTTGAATAAACGTCAGCATGAAAATCGCCGAAACCAGCACGACCCAACTCATGCTGTAACCTTTCTCAGCCCCGACTTTTGAACTAGTAAGAATGCTGCCGGGACCGATAACGACGCAAGCGGTAATGAGGCACGGACCAAGGGCGCGATACCAGCGGCGGGGAGCGGGTACGTTGTCGTCAACCATGTGTGGAGTGTAAAGTCAGGGCTTCATCCGTGTCGAGGGCGGCAAGGAGTTTGGCGACGGTCTGAGTTTGGCCAGGGAGAATGGCGTGCGGCGTGATTTCCGTCAACGGCTCGAGCACAAAGCGGCGTTGATGAAACCGCGGATGCGGAAGGGTCAGCGACTCTGATGTATGTATTTCATTTTTAAAAGCGATGAGATCAAGATCAAGCGCGCGCGGTTCATTTAAGATTGTCTTGGGTTGTCGACCAAATTGGATTTCGATTTGCTGCAATTTGAGGAGTAGCGATTCGGGTGTTTCATTTTCCAACGGCACAAACGCCGCTGCGGCATTGATAAAATCAGGTGAATCTGGAGGGCAATCCACGGGAGTGCTTTGCCAGAGTGAAGATTTACGGATCGAGAGGTGAGAGTGAATCTGGAGCGCTCGAAAACCACGTTTGATGTTATCGGCGGAATCCCCAAGATTTGAACCCAAAGAAATTAAACACAGATGTTCAGGAATGTTTTCATCCTGTTCATCGTGAATATTTGTGCTCATTCCAGCCCCAAAACATTCTGCATATTATAAAGGCCCGGATCCTTGGTGACGGCCCATTGAGCAGCGCGAAGGGCACCGTTGGCGAAGGTCTCACGACTGGCGGCTTTGTGGGTGAGCTCGAGGCGTTCACCAGCGCCGGCGTATATGACTGTGTGGTCACCCACCACATCGCCACCGCGCAGGCTATGCATGCCGATTTCTTCATCTGTGCGTGCGCCCACGATGCCTTCACGTCCGTGGCGTAGGACATCCTTTTGTTGCTCACGCACTTCAAGCAAAATTTCGCCCAACGTGGCCGCTGTGCCGCTGGGGGCGTCGACTTTGTGACGGTGATGCATTTCCACCACTTCCAAGTCAAAATCCGGCCCAAGAACTTCAGTAGCTTTACGCGTAAGCCAAAATAGGGTGTTTACGCCGGTAGAATAATTGCTGGCCCAAACGATTGGAACTTTGGTTTTGTGATTCAGAATTTTGGTTTTATCCTCATCTGTATGGCCGGTGGTGCCAATGACCAATGCTTTGCCATGTTTGGCGCACAATGCCGCACAGGTGGCGGTGGCGCTGTGCAGGCTGAAGTCGATGACCGCATCGCAGTCACCGATGAGTGCGGACAAGTCGTCATCTTCATCCACGCCAGCAATGATATCGATGCCATCCATCGTCTCACCGCAAGCGGCGAGCATTTGCCCCATGCGCCCTCCTGAACCATGAATGATGATTTTGGCCATGAATTTATTTGAGTACGCCGCACGCCTTGAGTGTGGCGCGAAGCTTTCGACGGTTGTCGGGGTTCATCTTTACCAGCGGCAAGCGATATTCTTCGCTGACCAATCCTTTCATCGCCAACGCAGCCTTGACGGGGACAGGGTTTGTTTCAATGAACAAATCTTTGAATAGCGGATAATATTTTTCGTGTAATTTCAGAGCACCCTTAGCATCGCCTTTGAGAAAGCTGTGTACCATTTTGGTGAGTTGCCTCGGGATGAGATTACTGGAAACACTGATGACACCCTTCGCGCCGGAGGCCATAAAGGGCAAAGTAAGGGCGTCGTCGCCACTGAGGATGGTGAATTGTTTGGGCAGTGCGGCGCGCAATTGACTGACGCGATCCACATCGCCGCCGGCCTCCTTAATGCATACGATGTTGGGACAATCCGCCGCAAGGCGAACTGCCGTGGGCAAGGCAATTTCCACGTTGCAACGGCCGGGAATGCTGTAGAGAACGATCGGCAAGTTGGTGGAATGAGCGATCTCGCTGAAATGTGCGTAGAGGCCGTCCTGCGAAGGCTTGTTGTAATAGGGACAGACCTGCAGTGAGCCATCCGCGCCGGCGTATTCGGCGGACTTGGTGAGGTAAACCGCTTCCTCCGTGGAGTTAGCGCCACTGCCGGCGATGATTTTGCAGCGACCTTTGGCGTAATAAACCGCCAGCTCGATAATACGCACGTGTTCCTCGAAATCCACCGTGGGTGATTCACCGGTGGTGCCCACGGGAACAATGCCGTCAACGCCGCTTTTGACCTGCAACTCCACGAGTTTCTTGAGGGCAGTCTCATCCAATCGCCCTTTTTTGAAAGGCGTGATCAGTGCAGTATAAACTCCCGTAAACATTTCTGTGCGAACGCTAACAGGTAGACGGGTATAGACTCAAGGGGATTTGGTGTACTACCTCACATTACACCATCACCGTACCTTCAAAAACAAACTGTGCGGGGCCGGTGAGTTGGACATTGGAGAATTCGTCGCCGTCGCTCTCAAAAGCAACTCCGAGAGTGTCGCCTCCAAGAACTTGCACCTGCACATTTGCAGGCCAATCATTAAGTCGGGCGGCAAGAATGGCGCTTGCGCACACGCCGGTTCCACACGCCAGAGTTTCCCCCACGCCGCGTTCGTAGGTCCGCACACGGATGTGTGCGGGCGACAAGACCTGCACGAAATTCACATTGGTACCCGCCGGGGCGAAGTGGTCATGAAATCGAATCTCTTCACCAAGACTGGCCACCATCGCAGCATCTGCATCCTCCTCAAATAGCACAGCGTGCGGTACACCCGTATTAAGCGAATGTACCGTTTGATTGCCATTGTTCATTGCAATCGTTTGGTTGAGTACAAGGCTGTGGGGGTCGGTTAGGTTTACCGTCACGGTGGCATCTCTAATGGTGGCGCGGATGAGTCCACAAGCGGTTTCAAAACTCAACTCCCCTTGTCCACCGATGGTGTGCTGGATATAACTGGCAAAACACCGCGCGCCGTTACCGCACATTTCTGCATCGCTGCCATCGGCGTTGTAAAAATTCCATGCCCAATCGCCATCACCATCAGCGTTCCTTAGCAAAATGAGCCCATCGGCACCCACGCCGCGTTGGCGATGGCAGATCTGAGCAATATGTTCGCGGCTGAGCGACACGCTGCCATCGCGGTTATCGATTAGCACGAAATCATTTCCCGCGCCGTTCATTTTGGTGAATTGAATTTGCACGGGAAATGATTAGGGGAAATCCATCACCAAATCAATCATAGCCATAATTCGGCCGAGGGGATCCGAGTTTTATACGCCACCATGTTCCGAAGACAAGCGCCAATTTGTGAAGTCGACCGAGACGTATTGGACACGAATCGAGCACCCGAAACTTGCAATTCTCCATCTGACGCAGTAAGCGCCAGTACACTGCGCCCATGGCTTCGGCGGCGACCATAGCTCGACGGTCGGCATTCGGTAACAAATCGGATGCCAACTGATAATGGCCGCGCGCGCGCACAGCGATGTTGGCAGCAAGATTGTGAAAAGCTGCTGAGTATTTTAAATCCAGTAAAGATTGAGAGTCCACGCCATATTTTTCCATCTCGGTCACAGGCATATAAATACGACCGCGCTCGGCATCGTTCCTCACGTCCCGCAGGATGTTGGTGAGTTGCAGTGCTTTTCCAAGACTCACTGCATATTCTTGGCAGGCATCATCACGGTAGCCAAAAATTTCAATGCTTAACAGACCCACGACAGAGGCAGCTCGATAGCAATAGCGATCGAGGTCTTCGAGAGTTTCAAAACGATCCTGTTCGAGATCCATTTCCATACCTCGAATGAGTTCATCAAAATGCTCAAACTTGAGAGCATATTGTTCGATGACCGGTTGCAACGCCTGATTGACTTGAATGCGCGGCTTACCGCCCTCGCAAGCGCGTTGTACGTCTTGACGCCAATCCTGCAATGTAGAGGCGCGTTGTTCACGAGGTTGAGTTTCCTCATCAGCAACGTCATCGATTTGCCGACAGAAAGCGTAGAGCGCGTTCATGGCAAGCCGTCTTCGTCTGTCGAGGGCCACAAATGCGAGAGCCAGATTGGAGGCACTGCGGCGCGTGATGGCCTGACTGGCCTCTAGAGCGGCACGATTATTCGCTGTCGCCGTTGTCACCACTAGTTCCGCCAGAGTTGGAAAGCCCGAGCTGCTGCATGCGATACCGAAGAGAATGCCGAGTCATCTTCAACATTTCTGCGCTTCGGTTCACAGTGTATTGATTTCGCTCGAGGGCAGCGGTTATCATTCTGCGCTCAAAATCCGCCACCGCCTCGGCAAAGCCGAGGTCAAAATTGATTTCAACGCCGTTGTCATCGGATTCACGCAGGCGCATTTCCATTTCAAAATTGGGCAGACTTGCAGGCTGCACTTCATCGGTTTGTTCAAGAATAGCTGCACGTTCCATTACATTACGCAACTCACGTACATTGCCGGGCCAATTATGACTCAGCAATTTTTTTGAAGCTTCCTTGGAAAGCCTCAGCTCGCCGCGACCCATATTTTTGCAGTTTTGATCAAGGAAATGTTTAGCCAACTGTACCACGTCATTGCCACGTTCACGCAGGGGTGGCGGACGAAACTTCATCACGTTTAGGCGATGATATAAATCTTCACGAAAATCCTTTTCTTTGATGGCCGTTACGATATCACGGTTGGTCGCTGAAATAATCCGTACGTCAACTCGCTTCTCCTCATTGCCTCCCACACGTGTGAACGAGCCATCCTCGAGAAAACGCAGTAACTTGGCCTGTAACGGCCGGCTCATGTCGCCAATCTCATCAAGAAAAATAGTGCCTCCATCCGCTTCTTCTACACGACCGAGCTTGGTGCGAAGCGCGCCGGTGAAGGCGCCTTTTTCATGCCCGAAGAGTTCGCTCTCTAAAAGGGTTTCGGGGATGGCGGCACAGTTGAGACGAATGTAGTTTTTATTATTTCTTTGACTAAGAGAGTGGATGGATCCAGCAACGAGCTCTTTGCCAGTGCCGCTTTCGCCGAGGATTAGCACGGTGGAATCTGTGGGGCCCACGGTTCGAATAAACTGGCGTAGCTCCACCATCTGGGGCGACTCGCCGACGATTTGGTCTACCTCATAAATCTCACTGCCACGTGACCGCGCACGTAACGTCTTGTTTTCCGCGCTGAGCTCAAAATGGTCGCGGCAGCGTTCCACCACGTGCAGCAATTCCTCAGGCGCAAATGGTTTGGAAAGGTAATCCGCTGCTCCAGCTTGAATGGCTTCGACCGCGAGCTTAGGCGTGGCAAAGGCAGTGATAAGGATGACCTGCAAATTGGGGTAATCCTTGGCCATCGTACGGATAAGATCGTAGCCGCTCATCCCGCCAAGGCGACCATCAGTGATAACCATCAAGAATTCCGCCTCGGGGGCAGCCATTATCTTGATGGCCTCTTCAGCTGACTCCGCCAACTCCACAGAAAAGCCATCGTCACTGAGCATCTCACGCACGGTTTCGCGCATGTTTGGCTCATCATCAACTACTAGGACAGGCGGAAGGTCTGGCTTCATAACTGGGTCTCGCTAAAGTGCTCGGGTAGGAAAGGTTAGGGTAAATTCAGTGCCGGTTCCAAGCTCCGAATCCACGCGGATTTGACCACCATATAGCTCGGTATTTTGCTTTACGATGGCGAGCCCTAGGCCGGTTCCTTTTTCTTTGGTGGTAAAATATGCCTCAAAGATGCGCGCAATCTGATCATCTGGCACACCCACCCCACCGTCCTTTATCCGGATCTCAATCCCAAAATTAGGCGAACGTTGGCATGAAATTTCAATAACGCCTCCGGCAGGCGTTGCCTCACGGGCGTTCACAAGCACGTTCACAAGAATCTCACGCAAATGAGCACGTTGCATCATGAGTGGTGGCAGTGCATCTGAAACCCGCTCCTTAAGGGTGATTTTAAAGTTTGATGCAGCCGGAAATGCATTCTCAATAGAAAAACGCATTTCATCCTTTACACTAAGTCGCTCCACCCGTCCTTCCGAAAGCCGCGCGTACCCCATCAACTCCGTTAAAATCATATCCGAGCGATCCACCTCGCTACGAATCATGTCGAGTTGTTTAGTTGCATTTGCATCCTGTCCGACCAAATGCCTCTGCATGGAAAATGCTGCATTGTTGATAATCGAAAGAGGATTTTTAAGACGGTGCGCAATTTCCGCGGCAAGACGTCCAGTGGAACGCAATTGCTCACGGCGCAAAGTATATTCCCGTGATTCCCGTTGGGAAATCTGATCACGATCAAACAACACCTGCACGCCGTAACACAGTGCCGTCATTAACACGAGAAAGAATACGCGAATAACAAATAAAGCGCTTTCATACTGATCCTGCTCCAAGGTGTTTGCCTGAGTCACCTGCTCCATGGTGGCAGGCCCCGGGAACACTCCGCTTAAGTCATCACTCAAACCGGTGGCCTGTGAGAACCAGCCTTTCCAGACAAAAATGGCTGCCGCGTAGCCCGAGGTGGTAAGCAGATTTATTGAAATCTGAGTCGCGGGGATGGGGATACTAATCGCGTTTCGAATAATGAGCACCACAAAAACATAATACACCATGCTATCGAGCCCACCGGTAATAACAACCAATGCCGACACCACCATGGCGTCCACAAAAGTCATTACCAGCGTCACCCAGTGGACCACACGCAACGGCCAACGGTTAAAAAACAACAGAAACGCAATCGCCCCCACGTTGACGAGGACATAGCCCATAAAAAATTCTTGCACCGGTTCTAACGCCACACTCAACCATTGTGTTCCCTTAAATTCATCGGTGAAGAAAAGGATGTAGGCCGTGATAGCCAGCACGAAAATCTTGATCGGCACACCAAGGTCGCGCTCCATCAGCTTCAACCGCCCGTACTGCTCATCCGGGTCAATGGAGGAGGTACTAATGAGCCTGAAAAAGCGCTTAATATTTTCGATCGCTGACATCGGAAAACTGAGGTTTTACGATGAGAGACCCATCGACTGCAAGGCCGCTTCCACAATGGACTCGACGGGTTCCAGTCTGCCAAAGCCTTCATACCCACAGGCAAGGTCGCCTTCGGCAGGACCAACGAATTGCGCACCTCGCTCCCGCAGTAATGTCACATTTACCTGCGTGGCGGGATGACTCCACATTTTACCATTCATCGCGGGGGCAATCATCATTTTTGCAGAAGGATTCAACGCCAACGCAATGCAACCCAGTGCATCGTCCGCCTGTCCATGAGCAAGCTTGGCGAGACTATTAGCCGTGGCGGGTGCGATGAGCAACAAAGCTGCCTCATCCGCCATCCGAATGTGCGTGGGTCGCCATCCATCCTCTTCATCATAAAGGCTGGTCACCACCGGATTGCGCGAGAGTGTTTTAAACGGAAGCGGCGTCACGAATTCCTGCGCGTCACGCGTCATCACCACCTGAACAGTTGCCCCGGATTTCGCCAGCAAACTGCACACATCAACCGCTTTGTGAGCGGCGATGGAGCCGGTCACTCCCAGCACAATTGTTCCGGTTTCAGCCATTAGCTTTTTGCCATCATATAAATATCCTGTAATGCGCGCGCATCCGCCTCGCGAGTACCGCTCACCACCACGTGATCAAATTTTCCCTGCTGTACCATTTCCGCTTCCGCAACCGCAAGCCGTTCGGCAATCACCTCCGGCGTATCTTCACCACGCGATTCCAGCCGCTCCCGCAACGCCTCCGCATTTTCAGCCACAATAAAAACGGTGGTCAATGCTTTTGCTAACGCCGAATCTTTTCGAGCCATACTGCTAAAAGTCAGCGCGCCCTGCACATCATTCACCACTATCACATCTCTCCGCGCCGATAATGCCTCAGTCACTGTAGATTTCATAGTCCCGTAGCCTTGACCGTAAACTTCGGCGTACTCCAAAAACTCACCGACCGCCACGCGTCGCTCAAATTCCTCTACATTCAAAAAATGATAAGCTTCGCCGTCCACCTCGCCTTTGCGCGGGGCGCGGGTAGTGCAGGTGACCACTCGGGTGAGTGATTCGTTGTTGGCCAGTAATCGTTGCGCCACTGTGGTTTTCCCAACACCCGATGGGCCGGATAGCACAAGTAGCACCGGTTGAGTGTCGACCGCCATCACTCCACGTTTTGAACCTGCTCACGAAATTTTTCCAACTCGCTTTTGAGCGTGACCACCAACCGTGAAACAGATGCGTCGTTTGCCTTTGAGCCGATTGTGTTAATCTCGCGGTTCATTTCCTGTGAAAGAAAATCCAAAGTACGCCCCACAGGCCCCTTTGCTTTTGCTGAATCGGCGAATTGCCCAAAGTGGCTTTCCAGTCGCGTAAGTTCCTCGGTAATGTCTATGCGGTCAGCGAACATCGCCACTTCTTTCAGCAAGCGCTCATCATCGCCCTTACCCAGCTCCAATCCGGCAGCGGCCAGACGTTCGTGCAACTGATCGCGATGTCGCTTCACAGTGGAAGGCGCAAGCTTCGCAATCTTCTTCACCGCCTTTTGCATTGTACCAATCCGTTGCTGTAAATCCTTTTTTAAATTTCCTCCCTCGCAAGTGCGCATCGTCAACAATTCCCCAAGCGCATCACGGACTGCCTTACGCAGTGTCGACCACAAACTTTCCACGTCCAACCCCTCATCAGTCTGTTTTAGCACTCCAGGCGCGCGTAAAACAGTATCAATCCCCAAGTCATCCTTCAGTTTAAGCTCCTTGGCCAACTTACGATATTCGCGAGCATACCGTTTGGCGAGATCGGCATCGAGATTCACACCGGATCCATCCCCATTGGTTGCGGACAACCCCACACGCGCCACAATACGGCCCCGCGAAATCCGCGCATTGATTTCATCTCGCGCTCGGCTTTCCAGCGCATCTAACTCACGGGGGAGATACAGTGATAGTTCCGCCTGCTTGCGGTTCACCGTGCTGATTTCCACTGTTAGTTTGACACCATTGCGCGCCGCCTCGCCGCGCCCGTAGCCGGTCATTGATTTCATGGGAAAAAAATTGTGACAGAAAACCAACACATTTAGAAGCACGGAACATGGTACCATAACACAAACTAAAGCGCTTCACTGACACGTTCGATCGCAATGGCTTTGCCCGTAGCTCCATCAATCTCAATAATTACACCCTGTAACAATACCCGACCTTTGGACACGGGAAAACGGTGCGGTTGACTGGTGAGAAAACGGTTCACCACCGGTTCCCATTCGCGCCCAATCACGCCATCATGCGGTCCTGTGAATCCTACATCACAAAGAAACGCCGTGCCGCCAGGAAAGATAGTTTCATCCGCTGTTTGCACGTGCGTGTGCGTGCCCACCACCGCGCTCACATCACCATCCAGCATACGGCCCATTGCAATCTTTTCACTAGTAGCTTCCGCATGGAAATCCACGAAAATAACCGGCGCAAGGGGCGTCAGCTTTTTCACTTCCTCTGCCACCATGCGAAATGGATTCTCCATTTCCCCACGCATGAACGTGCGGCCCTGAGCATTAATAACCCCTACGGCGGGCAGTCCGGCGCGTTCAAACAAAGTGCTACCTTGCCCAGGCGTACCGGCAGGATAATTTGTCGGACGCACAAAACGAGGCTCGCTGTCCAGCAACTCGATCACCTCGCGCTGATCCCAAAGGTGATCACCACAAGTCATAATGTCCACGCCCGCATCAAAAATCTCCGTCGCTTTCTCGCGGTTGATACCGTTGCCACCCACGGCGTTCTCCCCATTGGCAATCACCAGATCCAGCTCGTGGCGATCGCGGAGTGCCGGAACTAATCCACGCACTGCGTGGCGACCGGGTTTGCCAACAATGTCACCGATGAAAAGCAATTTCACGCGGCCAACTCTAGCGGCTGGAGCGTTCGGGTGCAATCTGCTTGTCATTCCCAGCCCTATGGAGACAATCGGCGACCCATGAAATTCACAAAACTATTTGGCCTCATCACCGCAATGATTTTGGCCTCAAACACGCGGGCCGCAAGCGTTTCCACGGATATGGCCCAAGCCGCCAATGCCCTGCTTGCCAGCCTCGATGAAAAACAAAAGCTCAAGGCAGCCTTCGCCTTCGATGGTGATGCACGGACGTACTGGCATTTTATTCCTGCAGAAATGCTCAAGGGCGGCCATCGTAAGGGATTGCAAATCAAAGAGATGACCGACTCTCAACGCAAATTGACACATGTGCTACTCAAGACTGTGCTTAGCGAAGGCGGTCACACAAAGGTTCGTAATATTATGTTTCTCGAGGATATCCTTTTTGTTCTGGAAGGTAAGGGGCGTCGATTTGTGCGCGACTCGGAGGCGTACCATGTACTGGTGTTCGGAAAACCCGGCGACAAAGGCGCATGGGGCTGGCGCTTCGAAGGGCATCATCTTTCGCTGAACTATACGATCGTGAATGGCAAGTTAACAGTTGTTCCGTCTTTTTGGGGCAGTAACCCGGCGGTTTCTGATTTTGGTCCGGGACGGCGATTGGTGGCATTAAAAGTTGAGGAAAACCTTGCCCGAAAACTGCGACTCTCTTTAGGTGAAAAACAAATAAAGAAGGCCGTGATCGCCGATAAGGCGCTGCGCGATATCCTCACCGCCGCCCTTCCAACCGTCAACGCATTGGAGCAAACCGGCGTTGCGTATAGCGATTTGAGTGAGGCCAACCAGAAGCTGCTGATCGCTTTAATTAAGGAATATATTAACCGCCATCGCGCCGTCGTGGCCAAGGAAGACTGGGCAAAGATTCAAAAGAACGGACTGACAACGATTCGCTTCGCATGGGCCGGCAGCACGAAACGGTTTGAGCCGCACTACTATCGCGTACAAGGGCCAAGCTTTTTATTGGAATATGCCAACACGCAAAATGGCGCCAATCACGTGCACGCCACGTGGCGCGATTTCAAAGGCGATTTTGGCCGTGATCTGCTGCGCGAACACGTTAGGAAAAACCATTAATGGAGAAGACAGCGGAAACCCCGTTTTCGTTCAATGTCGGTGACCGGCTTGAAGTGGAAATTGCTGACATGGCTTTTGGTGGCGATGGGGTCGGCAAGGTGGACGGATTTGTTGTGTTCGTGCCTTTTGTGATTGTCGGCGAGTTGGCGTTGGTGGAAATTACAGAACGCAAAAGTGATTTTGCTCGCGCGAGATTGCTACAAATCATCACCCCCTCTCCGGATCGCGTTGATCCCAAGTGCCAATATTTCGGCGAATGCGGCGGATGCCAATATCAACACATCGATTATGAGGCGCAGGGCCGAATCAAGCTGGAGCAAGTGCGCAACCTCTTCGCGCGCGTTGGTGGATTTGCCCCCCAAGTGGTGGGCGAGCTCATCCCTTGTCCTGCCCCATATGGCTACCGCAACCGCATTATGATCCGGCGCCAATGGGATAAGTTTCAACAAAAAGCAATTTACGGTTTCCTGCGCGCGGAAAGTCGTCTGGTGGTGGATCTCGAACGCTGTGAAATTGCCGAGGAGGCGCTCAACGAACAGTTGCAACAAGTGCGCGAAGATCCGCCGCCGCGCAACATGCAAAAGGTCGTGCTGCGGATGATGCCCGATGACTGGGAAATGCACCGCGATTCATTTTTCCAAAACAACTTCTCGCTGCTGCCTAAACTAGTGGAAACTGTGCGTAGCCGCCTCGCCGATGCATCCACAAAACATCTCGTGGACGCCTACTGCGGTATCGGGTTTTTCAGCCTTTCGATGGCCGACTTGGTGGAGGATTTTGTGGGCATCGACATAGACAAACAGTGTGTTCTACCCGCCCGTAAAAACCTTGCCGCGCGGGGAATTGAAAACGGAGAATTCATTCACGGCAAAACCGAGGAACAAATGGATGCCTTGCTTGAACGTTTCCCAGCTGAGGACACAACGCTCATTCTCGACCCCCCGCGCAAGGGCGTGCACAAAGAAGGCCTCGAAATGCTCGCGAACGCAAAGCCGCGCCAAGTGATTTATGTAAGCTGCCATCCGGCCACGCTCGCGCGCGATTTGAAATGGCTTTGTGAACAGGGTTATGAATTAAAAAGCGTCACCGCACTGGATATGTTCCCCCAAACCCAGCACGTTGAATGCGTGGCCGACCTTCGCCGCACTTAAAACGGCACCCCCACGCGCCTTGACACAAACAACTCCCACGCAATCCGCTGTAGATATTCCGCATCCCGTTCATTGATTTGGTGAAGCCCGCCATTGGAAAGACCGAGTGGGGTTTGCCATGTCAAAAAGGCATACATCACACAGGCATTCAAATAAGCACCATATGCGGTAGGTAACTGACCGTCTCGCTCACGCAATTGGATGCTGTTGTCACCTCGCATTTCCACCATCTGCCACGCGCGACCGCCGGGTATGACTGGGAGATTTCCGTTGCGTTGCGCTGCCAGGCGATATGCGCCCTCAGAACGGTCTAGAAATTCAGCCTCCGAAAAAATGGGATCCGCACGTGATTGCGGCATGAAGAGCGCCGTTTGAGTGCGGGCGGTTTGCGCCGCTCCATCGAGTCGCTGCACGGAGTTGAGTAGCCGCTGCCAACCATAAACCGGCACGAGGCTGTGCTCCTGTAGAATGACTGCGTGCCAGGTAAGGCGGTTGGTAAACGTAAGCGGATCCTGAATGGTAAACGAAATATTTGTACGACTGGAAATATCAGCCATGTGGTTTTCGAGGGTGTAGCCGTACGGTGCGCGCATGGTGGCTTTGATTTTGAGTTTGCCGGTTTGACTCATGCGAGAGAGCACCTCAGGCATATTATGACCGGCGGTGAGCGCGTTGCCGAGGAACAACACACGAAGAGTTTCCGGCAATACAGCACGATTGGTGGAGAGGAGTGCGGGATTGTTAGTGGGTGCCCATTGCTGTACGGGGATAATCGGTAAACCGCGCGCAAAGGGCAACAGCGCAAAACCTCGGCGAGCCTCTTGGTTGTTTAATCGCAACCCCATGCGCCACGGAGCTTGGGATGCGGCTGCTTCCTGCCAACCGTTAAAGAGCAGCATTCCTAAAACCAAAATGATCAGGTTGCGTTGCATATATTTGGCCACTTTTGAGCGACTCATTCAATGTACCCCCATTTTGCGTGCGGTCAATTGCTAGCTTGGTTGTTACCAGATTATGTTGTTACTACGAGAAACGCGTTGCATTAAAGATGAAATGCGCTTAAATGCCCGCCCTTTTAGATTTCGAAAGATTTTGAGTCGGGGTGTAGCGCAGCCTGGTAGCGCGCGTCGTTCGGGACGACGAGGTCGTGAGTTCGAGTCTCACCACCCCGACCATTTTTCACCTAATTACTCCCACCAAAGGGCTTCCGTTTTCAAGCGCTCAAGCAAACGAGCATCAGCGGCAGGGAATTCATAAGCATCCAACGCATCCACGGTCACCCATGCGAGTTCCTGCCCGTCAAGACCAATGGGGTCTCCATCAATGAGTTCACATAAATAGAATTCCAACCGCACAGTTTTCTCAGGATACGAATGGGTCAGTGTTTCGACGCATTGCCCAACAGCCACAGTGATCCCTAACTCTTCGGCCAATTCGCGCTGGAGGCAATCGAGCATACCTTCGTCAGCCTCACGTTTGCCACCAGGGAATTCCCATAGCCCCGCCAAGTGCCCGCCCGCGAGACGTTGCGTAATGAGAAGACGACCTTTGCGAAAGACCAATCCCGCCGCTACCTCGATTGGTTGATCCATGATAAAAAGAAAGCCCCGGCCGCAACCGAGGCAATCTTGGCGCAAATTAATTAACAGGCCGGATAAGCCGGCGCATCCGAAGATTCATCCTCGTCGTTAAACAGGAAGTGGCCACAGATAACTCCCGCCAGCGCACCACCGATCATAGGGCCAATCCAGTAAACCATTTGATTGGTCCATGTGCCCGATGCCAGCGCAGGGCCAAATGCCCGTGCGGGATTCATTGCACCTCCGGTAAGAATGCCCGCGGTCAGGATACCCACTGCTACAGCAGCACCAATGAGTACCGGACCGAGCAAGGGATGCGCGCCGCGGCGTAATCCTGCAAAAGCCGCCATACCCCAGAAAAAGGTCAGCACCGCTTCCAGCACGATGGCTTGAAGAATGGATACCCGCTGTGATCCGGGTATCGCACGCGGCTGGGCACGACCAATGGGCTCGGGAACTTCCAGCCGCTCTGGGATGCGCGGCGTCCCGGCTTCCACTGGTGTTCGCAAGCCAAATTCCGGCTGCCCAGCATTGGGTACCAGCCCGCCCACCGGTGCACCAGGCTCAGGCGCGCTCACTTTGGGATAGCTCCATTGGAGCAGTTCCGTTTGGCCAAGAAAATTTACAAGCATCAACGACGCCAGAATTGCAGCGACCAGTTGCGCAGGAATAATGACAAGTGCACGTGTAAACTTCAGCCGACCACCGAGCACGAGCCCCAGCGTGACCGCAGGGTTAAACTGACCACTACCAAAACGCGCGAGCACGCCCACCATCAACGCCACAATCAGCGCGCTGGCGATTGCGATGGCCACAAAATCCACAGCGAACCAATACACCGTCGTGACCGCCACGAACACGAGCGCAAAAGTACCGATGAATTCTGACAAGACTTGCTTCACAATAGGCGCATTCGCAGTGCCCTCTGCCGAGTGGGCCGTTTGGGTGGCGGGCCACGCGACCGGTTGCGGTGCGGACTCCACAGGCGCCGCACGATATTCTATTGGGGGGGATGATGGATTACCTGTCACTTCAGCCATAGCCTTATTCTCCTTGTGTCACTTGTTGAGCACTTCCTCTGCCTCCTTTTGGCAAAACACCACAATTGTGGCGTGGATGAAGAAAACGGATTATGCGGCCCAGAGTCAAGGCCGAGTTATTCAACTTCGAAAACAGACACTACTCCGGGAGCTGTCCCAATAATTTGTTAGCTTCAGAAGCCCAAAACCGGGAAATTCTATTTGTGGAAACAACGGTGAATAATTCTTTCGCCTTGGTAGTATTCTTTGCTGCCATCTTCAACCGGCCGAGTGCGAGCGTGGCCTGCACTGCTTCAGGGGTACCGGTATAAAGATTACGAATCGCTTCATATTTCGATTCCGCATCCGGATCGTCGAGCGAGGCTTTGCATGCAGCCTGCCCCAATGCGGCTGCCGCCCGCAATGGACTCTCCGGATTTTCCGAGGCATAGGCACTAAAGACAGCCTCGGCCTCCGTAAATTCCCCTTCATCAAAGAGCGCACTTGCCTGCAAAAACTTTGCGTTACTTGCGGCCGCGGTGTCGGGGTGGTTCACCATAATTTTGGCAAATCTCTCAGAGGCCTGAGATTTAGAATCTACCTCCTCCGTGGAAAATCGGTTGTCTATTACCGCCAATACATCCTCGCCGGCCTCCTCCTCGGCTAATTGCTCGCTCTGGCGATTGATGTACACACCCACCACCACGGCAAAGACAACGAAGATTGCCAAAACCACCTGCCTTCGGTTTTCCACCAGCCATTCCCAAAAGTCGATAAGCCGATCCGGATGTGTTTCTGCGGGTTCCACGGGCGGCGAATGTTGGTAATCTGCGCATTAAATGCAAGCCGCAAATGGCGATTGCGCTGGACGCCAAGTCAAACCATGCCTAATAGTTCCTCGTGGACGAGCAATTACTACAATACCTACCGGTGCTGATTCTGCTGGGCGTGGCCCTGGCTTTTGCCGCCGGCAACCTCGTTCTCTCCAAACTCATCGGTAAACGAGCCGAAACCAATCCCACCAAGGACACCCCCTACGAATGCGGGATGCCCGCCGAAGGCGAAGGAGCCCCGCGGATGTCGGTGAAGTTTTATCTCGTGGCGATGCTTTTCATCCTATTCGACATCGAGGTGATTTTCCTCTTCCCGTGGGCCGTGGTTTATAAAGATATGCTGGCAACTAACGCCCCGCTCATTTTCGGCTCCATGATTTCCTTCATCGGCATCTTGCTCGTTGGTTATATATATGCCGTCAAGAAGAAGGCCTTCGACTGGAAACGCTAGTGCCCAACACGGCCCCCATCCAGTTTGGCACCTCGGGTTGGCGCGGACTCATCGCACGCGACTTTACATTTGATCGCGTCCGGCTCGCCACCCAAGGCATTGCCGATTACTTAAAACCCTCTAAATCCTCAACCGTAATAATCGGTCACGATGCCCGATTCCTAGGGCGCGACTTCGCCCTTGCCGCTGCCGAAGTGCTCACCGCTAACGGACTCACTCCACTGCTCTGCGATCGCGACACCCCCACGCCCGTCATCAGCCATGCCATCCGCACCCGCAAGGCCGCTGGCGGCATCAGCCTCACAGCCAGCCATAACCCCGCTGAGTGGCAGGGCCTGAAATTCTCCCTCGGCAACGGCGCACCCGCCAGCATGGAGGCCACACACGCAGTCGAAAACAACATCACCCGCCGCCAAAAAGAAAAGTGGACTTTCGATGCCACCGTCACAGGCACCTTCGAGTGCAAAGAAATTGACCCACGCCCCGCATACTTCCGACGCCTCTGCCAACTCGTCGATTTCGACGCTATCAAAAAGACCAAAATGAAAATCGCCGTCGAATTAATGTACGGCGCAGGCCGAGGTTATCTCGATGTTTTATTGGAAGAAGCTGGCGTAAAAGTCACGCGCTTCCATCCGCATCCCAACCCACTATTCGGTGGGCAACCTCCCGAGCCCAGTGCAGAAGGCATGGCTGATGCCGCCGCCTGCGTCAAATCAGGCAAAGCCCAACTCGCCCTCGGCCTTGATGGAGATGCCGATCGTTTTGGCATCGTCGACCGCGATGGCACGTGGCTCACGCCCAACCAAATCCTTGCCCTCACTCTTTATCACCTCAAAAAAAACCGGCACTGGACCGGTGCCGCCGTACGCACCGTGCCCACCAGCCACATGATTGACGCCATTGCGGCCCACCTCGGCGTGACGCTTCACGAAACCCCCGTCGGCTTCAAATACATCGGCGCGCTAATGGAATCCAAGCCCATCATCGTCGGCGGCGAAGAAAGCGGCGGCCTTAGCGTCAAAGGCCACGTGCCTGAAAAGGACGGCATCCTCGCCTGTCTATTAATGGCCGAATTGGTCGCCGTCGAAAAAAAATCTCTCGGCCAAATTCTAAAGCTCCTGGAAAAACAAATCGGAAGATTTTATACCGACCGCATCAACATCCTGATCAACCCTGAGAAAAAAGCCGTACTCCTAAAACGTCTCGCCAAAGGCCTAGACAAAATCGGAGAGAGCGAAGTCAAAAAGTTCATCACTACCGACGGTTATAAATTCCTCCTCCCGAACAATGAATGGGTCGCCTTCCGAGCAAGCGGCACCGAGCCCGTCATTCGCTGCTATCTCGAAACCAAAACCGCCATCCAAATGAAACGCCTACAAAACGCCTGCCGGAAATTGTTGGCATAAAATTCGGATACCAATTTCCACCACCATGCCACCCCTCCGCCAAGCGTATCGCCTGATGCACCGTGCGCGCGGACATCTCCAGTGGTGGCCGGCAGATTCGCCTTTTGAAATTTGCGTTGGTGCCATTCTCACGCAAAACACTTCGTGGAAAAATGTGGAACTTGCCCTCGCCAACCTCAAGGAGGCCAGCGTTCTTTCGCCAAAAGATATCTACGCCCTCACCCACGATCAACTCGCGCAACTCATCCGGCCGGCCGGCTACTTCAACATCAAGGCCAAACGGCTGAGCAACTTTGTCGATACAGTCGTCGAGCATCACGGTGCAAGCCTCAAGCGGTTTTTCAAAGGCGACACCACGACGGTCCGTGACCGCTTGCTCGCCATCAACGGTGTTGGCCCCGAAACCGCCGACAGCATCCTTCTTTACGCCGGCGGTCATTCCAGCTTTGTCATCGATGCCTATACCAAACGCATCTTCGAACGCCACGGCTGGTGCAACACCAAGGCGGATTATTATGAGCTTCAGTTACTCTGCACAGAATCACTGAGCCATAAACGCGACACAGCTAAACTTCATTACTGGCAAGACTTCCACGCCCAACTCGTCGTCGTGGGAAACCACTATTGCAAACCCCGTAATCCGCTCTGCACTGAATGCCCATTGCAAACATTGTTGCCCGTCCCGGTTAAATAACTTGCCCCGCCACCTCTCTCCCGCAATTCTGCGGCGTGCCGGATTCCAAACACTTAACCCTCGTCATTGTGCCCACGTATAATGAACGCGACAACCTTGCGGGCATCGTCGAGGCGCTAGGCCAACTGTCAGTCGACTTGCTGGTGGTGGACGATAATTCTCCCGACGGCACCGGGGACTTGGCTGACAAACTTTCCGAGAAGCACCAATTCGTGCACATATTACATCGCCAGCAAAAGAACGGCCTCGGCCGAGCCTACTGTGCAGGCTTCGAGTGGGCATTGGAACGCGACTACGAATTTGTTTTCGAAATGGACGGCGATTTCTCCCATGACCCTACGGACATCCCGCGCTTCATCGAGACGGCCGCAGAGGCGGATCTCGTTTTGGGAACGCGCTACCGCGGCGGTATTCGCGTAAACAACTGGCCGTTGCGGCGATTAATGCTAAGCCTCGGCGCGGCCAAATACGTCAAATGGATCACGGGCATGCCCTTCAGCGACCCCACCGGCGGCTACAAATGTTTCCGGCGTAAAGCACTCGAAAGCGTGGATCTAACTACAGTTCGTTCCAATGGCTACAGTTTTCAAATTGAAATGACCCATAAAATCTGGCGACAAGGCCTACGCGTAGCGGAACAAAATATCGTGTTTACCGAACGCATCGAGGGCACCTCGAAAATGTCATGGCACATCGCATGGGAAGCGGTGTGGATGGTTTGGCGGCTATGGTTTCAACACGGGTTGCGGCGATGGCCGATAAAGAAGCAAGGATAATTATGATGGAGAAAATTCGGGTTGGGATAGTGGGCACAGGGTTTATGGCGGTGGCGCATATTCGCGCGTACCAACAAGTGGACGGCGTGGAAATTGCTGCGCTGTGCAACCCAAGCGGACGGCATCTCGATGGTGATTTTTCTGACGTCCATGGCAACGTGGGCAGCGATGAACCGGTGAATGTCGATATGACCCATATCGCTGCGTACCGAAGCCTCGACGAATTGCTCTCCGATGATTCAATAGACCTCATCGATCTCACCACCCCGACTTTTTTGCATCGCGAACAATCCCTAGCCGCACTCGATTCCGGCAGGCACGTGCTCTGCGAAAAACCTTTGGCCCGTACCGGCGAAGAAGCGCGGGAAATCGCCACTGCCGCACAAAGCGCCAAAGGGTTTTTTATGCCCGCAATGTGCCTGCGTTTTTGGCCGGAATGGGTGTGGGTAAAAGAGGCGATTGACGATGGCCGGTACGGACGCGTTTTGAGCGCACGCTTCCGCCGCGTCGCCGAAGCCCCGGCTTGGGGGCAATCCACTTTTCTCGATGGCAAGAAATCCGGCGGCGCGTTGCTGGATTTGCATATTCACGATGCGGATTTTGTACGGTTTTGTTTTGGCAAACCTAAATCTATTTACGCCCAAGGGCACTCCAAAGTCAGCGGCGAGATTGACCACGTACTGGCTCAATATGAAGTGGATTGTGGCGCGGCAGTGTCCGCTGAAGGCAGTTGGGCGATGACCGAAGGCTTCGGGTTCAGCATGGAATACACCCTGAATTTCGAAAACGCCACGGTGGATTTCGACAATACTCGCGAAAAGGATTGCCTGAAACTTTTCGAGAAAAACAAAGAACCTAAAACGCTAAAACTCAATGCCCCCGACGGCTACGCCGGCCAAATCGCATACTTCGCCAATTGCATCAGCCAAGGCAACGCACCAAGCACCGTCACTGCCGCCGACGCTGTAGGATCTGTCGAATTATGCGAAGCGGCCGGCCGGTCGATTGAGACGGGCAAAATTGTGACCTTATAGTTTAACGCTGCACTCGCGCGCCCCCGCCGCCGATCAACCGTTCCACTTCTGCCAAAGTCGCCATCGAAGTGTCGCCCGGCGTGGTCATTGCCAATGCGCCGTGGGCGGCGCCGTATTCCACGGCCTGCTGGGGGTCACCGGTGGCAAGAAACCCATAAATTAAACCGCTAGCAAAACTATCGCCGCCGCCCACTCGGTCTAGGATTTCCAACCCTTTGCGATTTGTAGCTTCAAAAAAGTCGCCGTCCGCCCAGCAGATTGCGCCCCAGTCGTTTACGGTTGCGCTTTGCACGGCGCGCAATGTGGTGGCCGTGGCCTTGAAGTTCGGAAACGCCTCCACGGCAGTGCCGATCATTTTTTTGAAGGCATCGACTTCTATTTTTGAAATATTTTCATCCATACCTTCGACCTCGAAACCGAGGCACACGGTAAAATCTTCTTCGTTACCGATCATCACGTCCACGTATTTTGCGATCTCGCGATTGATCTCCTGCGCCTTAGCATGGCCGCCGATGCCTTCCCACAGGCTCGGACGATAATTCAAATCATACGACACAATCGTGCCGTACTGTTTAGCCACCTGCACGGCTTCGATGACTACTTCCGGCGTGGTATCACTGAGTGCGGCAAAAATTCCACCCGTGTGAAACCATCGCACACCGTCTTCGCCAAAAATTTTCTGCCAATCGATGTCGCCTTTTTTGAGATGAGCCGCAGCAGTGTTCCCGCGATCCGGCACACCTTTCGCGCCACGGATGCCAAAGCCGCGCTCGGTAAAGTTCAGTCCATTACGTACTGTGCGACCGATGCCGTCGTAATCGCGCCATTGGAGATAGTCCACAGCCACGCCTCCTTGCAAAAT
>JAOLZA010000014.1 GCA_028343615.1 Verrucomicrobiota bacterium | reverse complement strand
GCCATCAGCCGCTACACCGTCGCCAACAACAAAGCCCAAGTCATTCTACGCCTGTCAAAAACCGGAAAGCTCACAACTGGCCAAGAAATTATCCTCGACCAAAACAACCCCCTCGGCCGCTGCACCACCGTCTGCACAAAAAACAGCACTTACACCATCTGGATAGCCCACCAGAAAAACCAAACTACCCTCCAACTAGCCCAAGTCTCTCACCAAGGAAAGCTCACCCAAAAAACCACCCTCACAAAAATCGAAGGCACCCGCTCCAGCGGAATGCCCCGGGCAGTCATCAGCGATGGTTACTTATGGGTCACCTGGACCGACGCAAATCGCGTACAACTCGGTCGAATAAAAATCCTCGCCAATTAAAATCTACTAACCCAAGTAGAGCGTGCTCACCTAGTGCTTCAAGGCGGTTTCGGAGAGACCGCCCAACTCTTGACGCCGATTAATGACCGAGGCAAACTCGGATATGCAAATTCGTTTTCTCGCCGCATTGTTCATTTCCGTTCTCGTTCTTGAGGCATCGGACAAACCCAATGTCATTTATATACTCGCCGACGACCTAGGCTATGGCGATCTCTCCCATGCCGGTGGCAAGGCGGCCACGCCGCATTGTGACCGGTTGGCGCGCGAAGGAATGCGGTTCACCGACTCACACACGACGTCTTCGGTTTGCACACCCACACGTTATGGAATTCTCACCGGCCGTTACAACTGGCGCAGCACATTGAAGAAAAGCGTCTTGTGGGGGATGTCCGAGCCGTTGATTGAAAGCCACCGCCTGACCGTGCCGGGGTTTTTACGGAAGCAAGGCTACCACACCAGCGTAGTCGGCAAATGGCATCTCGGCCTCGGCTGGCAGATGTTGCCCAATGGCGAGAAACGGAAGCCCAAAACCGGCGGGCCAAAAGGCGATGGCTGGCAAATTGATTACGACAAAAAAGTCACCGGCGGGCCACTGGCGATTGGCTTCGATGAATCGTACATCATCCCCGCATCGCTCGATATGTTTCCGTATCTCTATTTGAAGAACGACAAACCTACCGCGTGGGCCAACACCACGAAAGCCTTCCACCGCCCCGGCCCGGCGGCAGAGAATTTCGATGCGGTCAACTGCCTCATCGATTTTGCGCGCGAAAGCCGTGCCTATATTGCTTCACGCGCCCTAAGCAAAAAGCCGTTCTTTCTGTATCTTCCGCTCACCAGCCCGCACACACCCATCGTACCCTCCAAAAAGTGGCAAGGTAAGTCGGGCTTGAGCCAATATGGAGATTTCTTGATGGAAACAGACTGGGTTGTTGGGGAGGTGCTTGCGGAATTAGATAAGCAGAAGCTTACTGATAATACCATTGTGATCTTTACTGCCGATAATGGTTGTTCACCACAGGCTAAAATACCCGATCTGATCAAGAAGGGCCACAAACCCAATGCCGATTGGCGCGGCCACAAGGCTGATATTTATGAAGGCGGGCATCGCACTCCCTTCCTTGTGCGTTGGCCTGGCAACGTGATACCTGGTTCCACTTCAAGCCAGACCATCTGTACCTCCGATCTTTTGGCCACCCTCGCCGATGTCCTTGATCGACAAGGAAAGCTTCCCGCTACTGCCGGGGAAGATTCCTTCTCTTTTCTGCCCGCGCTCTTGGGCAAAGCTGGCAAAAGGCCACTGCGCCCCTTCACTATCCACCATTCCATCAACGGCTCCTTCGCCATCCGCCGCGGCCCTTGGAAGCTCGCTCTCTGCCCCGGCTCCGGCGGCTGGAGTGGCCCCAAGCCCGCAGCCGCGTTCAAAAGCAAAACTCTCCCCCTCGTGCAACTCTACAACCTCGAAACCGATCCTGCCGAAAAAACTAACCTGCGCGAGAAATATCCCGAGCTTGTAAAAGACCTCGCAGTCCTGCTCGCCACCGCCATCCGCAACGGCCGCACTAACCCCGGCCCAAAGCAATCCAACGAAGGCTGGCCCGACACCTTCAACGCACGCGTGCTCGCGGAGTTCCCCGAATTGAAAGGGAAATAGCTCTTAATAGCACCGCTTGAATGATTTTTCATGTGGGATTCTTGATCTATTTTACACGAAAACTGGGGAGCCTTGAGTTTGTAGGCTATTTTGGCTAGGTTTCAGGTGCTCGAATGAGGATGAGATTTTTTGCCCACCATTATATAGCATGTGCGTTGGCTGGGCCCTTGGTTTTGGGGGCAGCAGAGCCGATTTCTTTTTTCAAGGAGAATTGCCTGAAGTGCCATGATGCGAAGAAGCACAAGGGTGATGTTCGGTTGGATTTGTTGGGGCTGCCGGTGACGGCGAAGAATTTGGAGACTTGGAAGGAGGTTGTTTACAATGTGCAACGAGGGGATATGCCGCCGGAAAAGGAGACCCAGCCTTCAGCGGAGGCGCGGCAGGGGTTTTTGAAACGGGTGGTGCCGCTCTTAGCGCGGTACGAGGTGGATGCTCGCGGACCGGGAGATCCGTTAATGCGGCTTTCGAATAATCAGCTTGCGCATAGCTTTCAGGATTTGCTGGGGGTGTCGCGGCATGTGGCAGGTAGTTTGATTGAGGATCCGGTGGACAAACACGGTTATTCATTGCAGAACGAATTTACGACTTCAGGGGGGTACATGGAGCTGTATTTGGAACAACTTCGCTTGGCGGTAGTAGATGCGATTCCAGAATTGGATGCGGAACGGAATACTTATCGGCTGACGGGCAGTGATTGGGAGAAACAGCATTACCTGACTAGCTGGGGGATGTCCGAACGCAGTCGGCGCAATTTATATCAGGGACCGAAGTGGCTGGGTGATAAATTTGAAATCCCGCTACCGGCGAAGCACGAGTTCCGGATGTACATAAAAGACAACCGGCCAGAAAGTGAGTTTCGCCTGCGCATCACGGTGCGTAATGAACCGCCGAGCAACGGCAGCAAGGCGACCAAGCAGGAGCTTTCTGTGTATCTCGATGAAGGGTTTATGCGGCCGTATAAACGCATCGATAATTTTACGGTGCCAGTTAAGAAAGGCCCACAGGTTTTTGAGTTGTTTGGCAATGTACGCGAATGGGTCGGTGTAAGTCTGGACCCAATTGACAGGACTCCCGCCGCGAACAAGAAAGCGATGAGGTCGCGCCTCAGTACGTGGCGTATTCTTTCGGTGCAAAACAACAACAACCTTGTTGGCTTTCCTCAACCTCATGCCTTTGGCGAACCGGATCGCAGTGGCGAGGTGTATCTCGTGCGACCCGATGATATTTGGATCGACGCCTTTGGTGAACAGAAAGGACTGATCCGCTCCTACCTCGGACCGGCCGCGGCTCATCCGGGCAAGAAAGGATCAACGCCCTCCATCTTTCGAGAGGTGATGAAAACACATGGACATGTGGTGATCGAACAGATTGAATTCGAGCTACCATACCACACTGACTGGCCGCCGGCGTTGAAACAGTTTATGACCAATAACCGGCTAAATCGTAAGGCACTGCCGGCAAAGGTGCAAAAGTTCGCCGCTCGAGCTTGGCGACGACCGCTGAACAAAGAAATGACAGGGCATATCGACAAGGTTTTTGCCGAAGAATTTGCAGCAGGTAATAAGGAGAAAGAGGCATTACGTAACGCATTAACGATTGTACTGAGCGATCCGAAGTTTATGTATCTCTCTCGCGTGGGCTTAGATGTGCGGGAACGTAATTACGAACTAGTTTCGCGACTCGCTTATTTCTTGTGGGATGGTCCTCCAGACTCAAAGTTGCTGTTACTTGCCGATCAACCGAAAGCACTAGCTAACGCCACACTCATGCGTGAGGTTGATCGCTTACTGGCTGATCCGCGCGCGAAGCGGTTCGTGAAAAATTTCACGGCGCAATGGATTGGCTTCAGCGCGTTTGACCAAATCGCGATCGACCCGAACTACTATCGTAACTGGCGGCCCACTACCAAGGCGGCAATGAAAGGCGAGTGTATAGCGTTCATAAGTGAACTGCTGTGGAGCAATCTAAGCTGCCTGAATTTATTAGACTCCGATTTCATGACTGTCAACGGACGCCTCGCGCGGCACTATGGCATAGATGGTGTGGCGGGCATGAAATTCAGGCGCGTGCCCGCGCCGGCAGATCGTGGTGGCGTGCTGACACAGGCCGCGGTGTTGCTCGCCTATTCCAATGGGCAGGACGCGCACGCGGTGAACCGCGGTGTGTGGCTACGCGCGCGGCTGCTGGGCAATCCGCCTTCCGATCCGCCGCCGGATGTGCCGACACTGGTGGATTTGCCCACGGGCAAGGTTGATACATTTTCCATCAAGCAAAAGCTCGAGACGCATCGTGTCGGCACCTGCTACGATTGCCATAAGGACATCGACCCGTGGGGCATCGCAATGGAGGGCTTTGACGCGATTGGGTTGCCGCGCGAAAAAATCCTGAGTATTGGCACGCACGGACGCAAACAACATCCCGTGGTGCAGGATGTCGAAATAGATGGCACAAAAATCACCGGTCTCTCGGAGTTGAAAAAATATCTGCGCGGCGAGCGCGCGGATGAATTTGCATATGGCTTCACCAGCCATGTGTTATCGTACGCTATCGGTCGGCCGATGACTTATCGCGACAACGAGGAAGTTATGCGCTTGCAGAAAGTGTTTCAAAAAGACGGGCACAAAATGCGCACGCTCATCAAAACCATCGTGACGTCACCGTTGTTTAAAGAGAAATAATGAACACCAAAACCAAACTCGCCCGCCGGAATTTTTTGCGCGGCACCGGCGTGGCACTTTGTCTGCCTTGGATGGAAAGCCTGAACGCGCTCGGTGCATCGAGGGTCGTTTTGCCGCCGAAGCGGTTTCTCGCAGTCTACGTAGGGCACGGGTTTGCCATAACTCTGGCGGACGATCATCCGGCGCGTGAATGGAGTTGGTATCCGCGCGTGGTTGACGGCAAGATGAAGTTCGGCAAATCGATGACCGGCTTTAATGAGTTCAATGACAAAACGACTGTGCTCTATGGCCTCGAGCATCCGCGTGTGATTCGTTCCAACGGCCATGGCACGGCCGATTCATTTCTCACCGGCAGCAACATCGGCGATGCGGTGAAGTATCCCTCCATCGATCAAGTGGCCGCGGGTGTACATGGCAAAAAGACACGTTACCCCAGCCTCGTGCTCGGCAACGAGGGGGGCTTGGGCACCAAGGGCACTTCGCGCACGCTTTCGTACAATCAATTTGGCCGACCCATTCCTTCTTCGAACGATTTGTTGCGGCTGTACAATAACATGTTCAATTCCGATCCCAAGATGCAACTGGGCAATAAGAATCGATTAGCCACCGGCGGCCGATTGGTGGATAGCGTGCTCGAATCGCACCGTGATTTGAAACGCAAACTCGGCCGCGCTGATTCCGAGAAGCTCGAGCATTATCTACATTCCATCCGCGACGTGGAGACGGACCTCGAGCGAATGGAAAGCTGGTCGGATACACCCAAGCCGAATATTGATTCGAGCATCCTCGCGCTCGACGCCACAGTGAAAGATCCTGCCGCTTTCATTCGCACGATGTATAATTTGATTTATCTCGCGTTCCAGACCGATACCACTCGCTACGCCAGCTACATGCTGCAAAGCATGGGTGGAGGTGCGTGGAATGATATTCCGGTCACCCTCGGCATCGGAGGCAACCACCACAACCTCGCTCACGCCGGAATCGGCCGTAAACCCGACGGAAGCGGCCTTGCAAAATATGATAAGTTTCAAGGTGAACTGCTCACCGAGTTCATCAAGAAACTAGCTGCCACCCCCGAGTCCAACGGCACTCTGCTCGACAACACCCTCGTCTACTATGGCTGCAGTAACAGCAACACGCACAACAACTCCAACTATCCGCTGCTCCTCTGCGGTGGCAAAAACCTCGGCCTCAAGCACGGCAAGTTTCATATGTTGCAGGACCGCAAAGTTCCGCTCAACAATCTCTACGTCACGCTTCTAAACACCCTCGACGCGCCCACCCAAAAATTCTCTGATAGCACCGGCAAGCTGGATGACATCCTACTGAAGGCATGAATCGCGCGCTGCTCACCCTTTGTGTCCTCTGTGCCTCTGTGGTAAATACGGAGGCTGCCGCCAAGCCTAATATTCTCTTCATCGCGATGGACGACCTGAACGATTGGGTCGGTTGTCTTGGCGGGCATCCGCAGGCGCGTACTCCGAATTTAGACCAGCTTGCCGCTTCGGGCATTTTGTTCAGCAACGCCCATTGCGCGGCGCCTTCGTGCAATCCTTCGCGTACGGCGATTTTCACAGGACTCTCGCCGCATCGCTCAGGCATTTATCGCAACAACCAAAAAATGCGCGAGGCACTGCCGACCACAGAGATTTTGCCCAAGACATTTTCGCGCGCGGGCTATTGGGCTGGCGGCTCGGGCAAGATGCTGCACTACTTCATCGATGCCCGTTCGTGGGATGAATATTTTCCGAAGAAGGAAATCGAGAGCCCTTTCCCGCGCACGCTCTATCCGAAGCAGCGCCCCGTGAGCATCCCACGCGAGCCGTGGCAATACGTGGAAACCGACTGGGCCGCGCTGGACGCCACGGACGAGGAATACGGCGGTGACTTTCTCGTGGCCAAATGGGTCAGCGAAAAGCTCGCCAAAAAACACGACCAACCCTTCTTCCTCGCGTGCGGCATTTATCGTCCACACGAGCCATGGTTTGTGCCGAAGAAATATTTCGACCCCTTCCCGCTCGATAAAATCCAACTGCCACCCGGCTACAAAGCCGACGACCTCGACGACCTCCCGCCCGAAGGCAAGCGCCGCGGGCCGAATCGTTACTTCGCCCATATTCGAAAACACAAGCAATGGAGGCCGGCCGTGCAAGCATACCTCGCCTCGATTTATTTTGCCGACACCATGCTCGGCCACGTGCTCGATGCGCTGGGGAAAGGCCCCAACGCCAACAACACCATCGTCGTACTGTGGTCCGACCACGGCTGGCATCTCGGCGAGAAACAGCACTGGCAAAAATTCACTGCTTGGAGAGCATCCACCCGTGTGCCGCTCATCGTGCGTGTGCCCCAGGGCGCGCCTGGATTGCCGAGCGGCACCAAACCGGCTGTCTGTGTTCGCCCCGTCAGCCTACTCAGCCTCGCGCCCACGCTCCTGCAACTCAGCGGATTGGCACCGCACAAAAACCACCACGGCCCCAGCCTCGTGCCGTTATTGAAAAATCCGAAGGGCGCTTGGCCTCACAAGGCCGTGACCCACCTCGACCAACCCGGCAGCTACAGCCTCAGCGCCAACCGCTTCCGGTATATCCACTACGCCAACGATGACGAAGAACTTTACGACATAAAAACCGACCCTTACGAATGGCGCAACCTCGCAAATGACAAGCAACACGCTGCTACCCTTAAACGCCTGCGCGCGCTGGCTCCCACAAAATTCGCCAAAGCCGTCACGCCCCAAATCGCCTCCATGCCCGCGCTCAAATGGACCCCCCTCGCCGCCAACACCAAAGCCCCAACCTCCAAGCCGGCCGGTGGCACCTTCGATGTTATCTTTATCAACAGCACCTCCAAACCGGTGCAGCTTTTTTGGATGACCCCCAACGGTGGCCGCAAACACTACGCCACCCTACCCCCCGGCAAACAGCGCCGCCAATCAACCCGCCCCGGCGCCATCTGGCAAATCGCCGGTGGCCCCGGCGCTAACGCCAAGCCCTTCGGCTATTTCAAAGTAGGCGACCGCACTGCTAAAGCCGTGGTGCCGGAAGAAGTCACTAAAAAGTAAGAAACGTTGGAAACACTCGGGCGGTTTTGGCTGTATCTAGTTGGAGGGACTGCGGAGAACCCATAACCCAGCGGACTTGAGATTTGGGCGGGATTTGCTTAGGATTTTGGTTCGCTGAAATCATCATGGACTTTTTGCGTATCTATATAGTGTGCACGTTCGCAGGGCTGTGGCCAGTGGGCGCGGCGGAGCTGGATTTTGCGCGCGATATTCGGCCGATTTTATCGGACAAATGTTATAATTGCCACGGGCCGGACAAGCAGGCGCGAAAGGGGAAGTTGCGGCTCCATGACCGCGCGGGGGTGATGAAATCGAGAGTACTGTCCGATGGCGAAATGCTGGCGCGACTGACGAGTGATGACCCCGATGAAAGAATGCCGCCGGAAAAATCAAATCGCGTGCTGAGCGATGGTGATCGCGCAAAGTTGTTGCGATGGCTAAAGGAGGGCGCGAAGTGGCCTGAGGATGACAGGCATTGGGCCTTTGTGCCGCCCAAGAGACCGGTGTTGCCTAAGGTGAAAAATAACGCGTGGATTCGTAACGAGATTGATGCGTTCGTATTGGCGCGACTGGAACGGGAGAAATTGCAACCGGCGAAGGAGGCGGACAAGGCGACGTTGCTTCGGCGGGTGAGCTTTGACCTCACGGGCTTGCCGCCGACGATTACGGAATTGGACGCATTCCTCAATGACGGTTCGCTTAATGCTTACGAAAAGGCGGTGGACCGGCTGCTGGCGTCTCCGCGTTATGGCGAGCACATGGCACTGGGATGGATGGAGGCTTCGCGCTATGCGGACACGGATGGATATCAAAATGACAGACTTAGGTATATGTGGGTCTGGCGCGATTGGCTCATCAAGGTGCTCAATGACAATGTGCCATTCGACCGGTTTGTGACGGAGCAGATGGCGGGCGACTTATTGCCAGATCGTAATTTTTTCACGCAAGTAGCCACGGGATTCAATCGCAATCATCGCATCAACTCCGAGGGCGGCTCCATTCCAGCCGAGTGGATTGTAGAATACGTGGCCGATCGCGTGGAGACGATGGGCACGATGTTCCTTGGACTCACGCTCACGTGCTCCCGCTGCCACGATCACAAATACGACCCCATCGCACAGAAGGATTTTTATCGGATATTCGCCTTCTTCAACAACATCGCGGAGGCCGGTCTCGGACCTAATAATGGAAACAGTCCGCCTTTCATCAACGTGCCAAAAAGCTGGCCGAATTTGTCGGAGGCGGAAGCAAAGTTTGTCGTGCCCGCGCCGGTCAAAATCAAGGTGATCCAAACCTCAGTGCCGCGTCCGCAATCTGGCAAGCCGGATACAGTCATGGTGCTGCACGAATTAAAAGAACCGCGGCCAACGTTTCGCCTCGAACGTGGCGTGTACAATCAGCCCGATAAAACCGAGCAGTTGCATCCCGCCATACCGCCGGTACTGGGCGAATGGAACAAGAAATGGCCGCGCAACCGCCTCGGCCTCGCGCAGTGGTTGGTGGACCCGAAGCATCCGCTTACCGCACGCGTCACCGCTAATCGAATGTGGCAGCATTACTTCGGCATGGGCCTCGTGAAGACGAGCGAAAACTTTGGCGTGCAAGGGGAGTTGCCGAGCCATCCAGCGTTGCTCGATTGGTTGGCCACGGAATTTATCCGCTGCAAATGGGACCAGAAAGCAATGCACAAACTCATCGTGACCAGCGCGACCTATCGTCAAGCGTCAGGTACGTCGATGGACTTGCTGCGGCGCGACCCCGAAAACCGACTGCTCGCCCACGGCCCACGTAAGCGCCTTACACCTTACGCGATTCGCGACGCGGCGTTGTTCAACAGCGGGTTGATGAACGGACAAATCGGCGGCCCATCGGTGAAGCCGTATATGCCGCCGGGCATTTGGAAAAGCATTTCCAACGCAACCTACAAACAGGACAAAGGCGACAAACTTTATCGGCGCGGTATGTACACTTACTGGCGCCGCACTGTGCCGCCGCCAACGATGATGGCCTTCAACGCCGCCGCGCGGGAAATCTGCACGGTGCGCACGGACCTCACCACCACACCGTTGCAGGCGCTCACGATGATGAACAACAAAACCTACGTTGAAGCCGCCCGCTTCCTCGCCGAACGGATGATGAAAACCGCCGGCTTGAAACCGCGCCAACGCGTGGCCGAAGCCTTCCGCGCCGTGACCAGCCGCGCACCACTCAAAGGCGAGCTGGATTTGTTGATGGCCGACTTCGCTTTTTACAAAAACGATTTCACAAAACATCCCGACGGCGCAACCAAACTCCTCGCCGTCGGCGAAAAACCACGCAACGCAAAACTAAACCCAGTCGAACTCGCTGCCTACGCGTTAGTGGCCAACACTCTCCTCAATCTTGACGAAGCCATCATGCAAAACTAAACCCGCCATGGACCCATTAAACGAATTCCACACCCAACAATCCCGGCGCGCATTTCTGGAGCGCAGTACGCTGGGGCTCGGCGGCATTGCGCTCGGTTCGCTGCTGAACGCTGCGCCCGCGCGCACCGGCCGCAATGCCATTGGGGGGATGAACGGGCTTCCACATTTTACACCGAAGGTGAAGCGCGTGATTTATTTGTTCCAATCGGGCGGGCCGGCACAGATGGATATGTTCGATTACAAACCGGCACTGGCCAAGCGCTTTGGCGAAGAGGTGCCAGAGTCCATATATCCTGCTGAGCGCAAGACGACGATGACCTCCGGCCAAAAATCGTTTCCCTGCGCACCAACGGGCCTTAAGTTTTCCCAGCACGGTCAGGCGGGCACATGGCTTAGCGAGCCACTGAAGCATTTGGCCAAACAAATTGATGACGTGTGTGTGATCAAGAGCATGTTCACCGAAGCCATCAATCACGACCCAGCGGCGACCTTATTCCAGACCGGCTCGGTTATACCTGGCCGGCCGAGCATGGGCGCATGGGTTAGCTACGGGCTCGGCAGCGAGAATGCCAATCTCCCGGCCTTCGTGGCGATGACTTCCAATGGCACGGCTAAACAAGGCCAACCTTTGTACGACCGCCTTTGGGGCGCGGGCTTTTTGCCGGGGCGTTTTCAGGGTGTAAAATTTCGCGGACAGGGTGATCCCATTTTGGATTTGTACAATCCCGCCGGCGTCACGCGCGAACAGCGCCGCCGGATGCTTGATGCGTTGAATAAACTCAACCAAGACCAAGCCAGCCGGTTCAAAGACCCCGCCATCGCCACGCGTATCGCGCAGTACGAACTGGCGTTTCGCATGCAAATGAGCGTGCCCGAACTCATCGATACCAAGAGCGAACCAAAGAGCGTGCTCGATATGTACGGCCCCGACGCCACCAAACCCGGCCGCTACGCCTACAATTGTTTGCTTGCACGCCGCTTGGCTGAGCGCGGCGTGCGGTTCATCCAACTTTATCATCGCGGATGGGATGCCCACGGTAATGCCCCCAAAGGCGTGGCCGCGCAATGCCGCGATACAGATCAGAGCACCGCCGCGCTCCTGCGCGATCTCAAACAACGTGGCATGCTTGATGACACGCTCGTTGTCTGGGGCGGCGAATTCGGCCGTACAATTTATTGTCAGGGCAAACTCACCAAACAAAATTACGGGCGTGATCATCACCCGAATTGCTTTACTTACTGGCTCGCTGGCGGCGGCGTGAAAGGCGGCATTACCTACGGCGAGACCGACGACTACAGCGTAAACGTCACCGAAAACCCCGTGCACGTCCACGACCTCCAAGCCACCATTTTGCATCAGCTCGGAATCCACCATGAACGCCTCACCTACCGGTACCAAGGCCGCTACTTCCGCCTTACCGACGTGCACGGAAAAGTGGTGAAGGATGTGCTCAGTTAAAAAAAGATTAACATGAAAAATAAACTCATCCTCATATTAGCGGTGGCGCTGACGTCATCGAATTTCTGTTTTGCAGCTAATGATTACGCCGTGGTGGTCTCGAAAGCGACTCATGCGGACAAGAACTGGAAACCGGTGGTTACCGCGTTGGTAAAAAAGCACGGGGCGAAGGTCATCGAATTCGAGGACGACGTCACCGGTGTGCTCGGCAAACTGCGCCGGCAGTTTCCGCGCTACACGTGTTTTGTCGCCACGCCCAAGGAGGCGACGGGGGAGTTTGTGGCGCGCGTGCATCAGCTCACGCGGCAGCTCGATGACGATCCGTATACGGACACGTTTTGGGGTGTGCTTACCGGCCACAGCGCGGCCAACGCGCTGGCCATCGCCAAGCACGCCAAACCGCTCACGGTGCGTAAAGTAGCGTCGGGCACGGAGATTGCGCTGGAATGTGTCACCGAAGGACTGTGGTATGATGAATTGGTGAAGAATAAGTTCGTACGCAAAAAGCCCGGCGGCAAAGCCGAACAACTGCGCGGGCCTGATGACACCACCGAGGCCTTCGCCAAAGTGCTGGCGGATTACGAGCCAGATTTATTCATCACCTCTGGTCACGCCACGGAGGGCGGTTGGCAAATTGGATTTCGTTATCGAAATGGATTTTTAAAATCTAAGGATGGTCAAATGTTTGGCGTGGACACGCAGCGCAAGCGTTTTGAAATCAAGTCCACGAATCCCAAGGTGTACCTGCCAATCGGGAATTGTTTGATGGGTAACATCAACGGCCCCGACGCGATGGCACTGGCGTGGATGAATGACGTGAGCGTGATGCAAATGATCGGCTACACCAAGCCCACGTGGTTCGGCTATCAAGGCTGGGGCGTGCTGGATTATTACGTGGAGCAGCCTGGCCGCTACACGCTCACCGAGGCGTTCTTCGCCAACAACCACGCGCTCATCCATCGCCTCGGCGATTCCTCCACACCCGCGCGCGACAAACAGGGGCTGCAGTTCGACCGCGATGTGGTGGCGTTTTATGGAGATCCAAAGTGGTCTGCCAAGCTCGCATCCGGCAAACTTGCCTACGGCCAAACACTCACCCGCGGAGGCAACACCTTCACCCTCGAAATTAAACCCAATCTCGGTGCAAACAGTTTCGACACCGTAAACAACAACGGCTCTCAACGCGGCGGCCGCCCCTTCGTGGCCTTCCTCCCGCAACGAATCACCCAGGTCGAACTCCTCGAAGGCGGTGACCTCAGCCCCGTCATCACCGACGATTTCATCCTCATCCCCCGTCCCGCTAAGTGTGATCCCAAGCACACCTACCGTGTGAAGTTTCGGTCGAAAATTTTGAAGTAAATCAGGAGGGTGCCGCGCCACTTGCATGTGTGCATCGCCAAAGCCAACCGAAAAACTAAAAGCACCACTCAAGTGCCATCTCGGAAAAATGAACGTACCGACCCAATTATGAAAAACTTATCCTGTCTTATTCTACTCGCGTTTTCGTTTTCAGTTCCAACCACGTACGCGGAGCATCGCAACTTCGTTTTTATTCTGGCAGATGATTTGGGGAAGCGGGACATGAGTTGCGAGGGGAGTACGTTTCACGAGACGCCGCATATTGATGCGATTGCGCGGAGTGGGATGCGGTTTTCAAATGGTTATTCCACTTGCCAGGTTTGTAGTCCGTCGCGGGCAAGTATTATGCTCGGCACGTATCCGGCGCGGAACAAAATTACCGATTGGATTGGCGCGGCGAGCGGGAAAAATTGGCGGCGCAATGACCGCGTGCTGCCAGCCGATTATATTCACGCGCTGCCAGCGAAGGACACCACCCTCGCCGAGGCGATGCGCGCGGGCGGCTACAAAACTTTCTTTGCCGGCAAATGGCACTTAGGCAGCACCGGTTCGTTTCCGGAAGACCACGGGTTTGATATCAACATCGGCGGTCATCATCGCGGCTCACCTCCGGGCGGATTTTTTTCGCCGTACACTAATCCCAAGATGAAAAGCGGCCCAAAGGGGGAATCGTTGCCGATTCGGTTAGCCAACGAAACCGCTTCGTTTATCGAGGCGAACAAGGACCGGAAATTTTTTGCTTATCTGTCATTTTACTCTGTGCACGGGCCAATCCAAACCACGCAGCTGCTTTGGCAGAAGTATCAAAAGAAGGCCGCGGCCAAGGGCTTGGCCAAGGAGCGCTTTAAGTTCGACCGCACCAAGGGGGTGCGACAGGTGCAGGACAATCCGATTTACGCGGGCATGATGGAATCGATGGACAACGCCGTGGGCATTGTGATGAAAAAACTGCGAGACCTCGGGTTAGATAAAAACACTGTGGTCATTTTCACCTCCGACAATGGCGGCGTCTCGTCCGGCGATGCCTTCGCCACCTCATGCCTGCCCATGCGCGGCGGCAAAGGTCGGCAATGGGAGGGTGGTATTCGCCAGCCTTATTATATTCGCGTTCCAAACTTAACAGCGCCACGCTCGAATAATGCGACGCCGGTCACCGGCACGGATTTTTATCCGACCATTCTCGACCTCGCCGGTTTGCCCCTCACGCCACGCCAACACGTTGACGGCGTCAGTCTGCTCCCGCTGCTCAAGGGCGACTCGATTGCCAAGCGCGATCTGTTTTGGCATTACCCGCATTACGGCAACCAAGGCGGCGAGCCTTCGTCCATTATTCGCTCGGGCAATTTCAAGCTCATCCATTATTTTGAGGACGGCCACGACGAGCTGTACGACCTCACCAAGGACATCGGCGAACAAACCGACCTCGCCGCTTCCCAACCCAAAACCGCCAAAGCCTTGCGGACGAAACTGGACGCGTGGCTGAAAGAGACCGGAGCGCGCATCCCCGCCGCTGACGACCGCTTTAATTTGGAGTTAAAGAAAAAACAAATCCAAAGCGCCCGCACCGGTCAGCTGAAAGGTCTGGAAAGCCGCGCTGCAAATTATTTGAAGCCCGACTTCAAGCCCAACAAAGACTGGTGGAGCAGCCTCGTCCCCAAAGATTAAAGGGTAGGGACGATAAGGCGACGGATTTTGAAAACCATTTGAACCGCAGATTGCACAGATGAAAAAACAAATCCTTGTCGCGCTCTTGTACGGCTTCGGCCTGTGGGCCACCCCAGCCAGTGCGGGGGAGTCTTGGCTGAAGTCCAGCGGCTTTGGGTTGATGTTTCACTACGAGTGTTTCAAGGAACGCAGCGCGCGCGATTTTAACAAAACGGTGGATTCGTTTGACGTGGAGAAATTCGCCGATGCCGTTGCAAGCACACGCGCGGGGCACGTGATTTTTACAATCGGCCAGCACACGGGAAAATTTTGCGCGCCCAACTCGGCTTATGAAAAATTGTTGGGTGTGAAGAATGGCGAGTGGACTTCGCGTCGCGACTTGATTTTAGAAATTTCCAAGGCGCTCGAGAAGCGCGGCGTGCGCCTCATCATTTATATGACCGCCCGCGCACCGATGCGGCACTATCGCGTGATTGAGGCGATGGGCGACACGCTGCCGACGATCAATGGTAAACCCGCCGGACCGAAGGTGAACCCGATGTCGCACCCGCGCAAGTTGAAGGGTTTTCGGCGCAGCGAAAATCAGGCGCCCAATCCGGTATTCCTGAAAAACTGGGCCGACGTCTGCGGCGAATGGTCGCAGCGCTACGGCAAGCGGGTCTCCGGCTGGTGGTTCGATGGCTACAAGGACGAGATGAAAGCAGCGTACGAGCCGTTGCAAAAGGAACGGTATAACATCGACACGTGGCTGGCCGCCGTGCGCTCGGGCAATCCGGCCGCCGAGCTGGCCTTCAATGCGGGTGCGCATCCGCTAATATCGCTCTGCACGAGGGGCAAGTTGTGTCCGCACCAAACCTTCACCTCCGGCGAGCAGCGCGAGTTTACTTTTAAAAACAAACCGCTCACGCCCAAAAATTTTCCCGCGCCCGAGGGAGTCACTTGGCACTTACTGCTTTCTGTCAGCGACGGCTGGGGCGCGGGCACAAAATCGCGTTTTGATGCGGCGACACTCGCGGAACGAATCGGCGTTATCAATGCCCAAGACGGCACGGTGACCCTCGACGTGCCCATCGCCGCCAATGGCGCCATCCCGAAAGCTGTTCTCACCACTCTGCAACAACTCGGCCAACGCCGAGCCGCCAACACCTTCAAACTCAAAAAGCCCCTCACCGTTTTGAACTACAACGTCTTCAACGGCTTTCGAGGCGGCCGCAGTTACAAACCAACGGTCACGTGGATGAACACTGTGAAGCCGGACATCGCCGCGTGGCAGGAGCTGGTCGGCTGGAGCGAAGCGCGGCTAAAGAAGTCCGCAGCCGATTGGCATCACCCGCACGCTGCCACGCTCAAGGGCGGCGGCTACAACATCGGCATTACCAGCCGCACGCCGATCGAAGTAATTGCGCGCAACACCAAAGGTTTTCACCACGGCTATCTCCACTGCCAAACTGCAGGCATCGACGTCATCGTGTGCCACCTCTGGCCGGCCGGAGTGCGACAACAATTAGGCGAGGCGAATCAATTACGCGACCTCGTCCAGCGCTTGGCCAAGGAAGCTCGGCAAGTTATTTTAATGGGCGACTTCAACGCCCACGCCGCCACCGACAAACTCTGGCTCTTTAAACAACAACCGCTCCTCGACCGCCGCAAAGTCGGCGACGCCAAGAAACGCGCCGAAGACCGCTTCATCGTCGACGGCAAATATATCTTCCCAATCATGAACCGCATCCTCGAAGCGCCACTGCGCGACGTCGTCTACGAAAAATTCGCCGTCGCCCACCCCAAGCCCACCTACGCCGAGAGCCTCCGGCTCGGCTCCTTCCCCACCCGCGTGCTCGGCCATGTCAAAACTCCTGAACTCCAACGCGGCTTCCTCGAGCGCATTGATTTTATTTTGACCACTCCCGCCTTGGCCAAGCGCTGCGTTTCAGCAAAAGTATGTCGTGAACCGGCGGTATTGGAATCCACGAGTGACCATTATCCGGTGCTGGCGATTTTCAAACCAATGGCCGGAAATCAGTAAATCACCTTCAGAAGCCCTGATTTTAAATTCAAAATCTTTGTTCATCGACGTAGTTTTCGGTTCCAAAATTAAAACACACTTTAAATACTTTCTGCGACCTCTATGCCTCAGTAGTGAATTCACTCTTCGCCGCCGCCAAACCGAAGAAATGATGAAGGAAATCTTGGTCTGAGCGACAAGTCACCAAACTCTCCGAACACCCTTTGGTGACGAATTATTTTATGCGGATGGATTTGCCGACTGCGGCGGCTTCGTAGATAGAGTAGACGACCTTGACGGCGCGGAGGCTGGCGGCGTTGTTGATGGGTGGGTCGGTGTCATTCGCACAGGCCTCGACGCAAGCGCGGACAAATGGCGTGTAGCCGCGAGGCTGGCGGTTGCCTTTCCATTCCTGAAGTTTGCCGGCTTGGTCGCCCTTTTGGGAAACCCAGCGGAGCGGCTGGTCGAGCATCTGCTCAAGGTGCAGCCACCCCTCGGAGCCCCAAATCTTGATGTGCGAATGATAGCCGCGCTTGAGATAATAGCCGGAGGTCATGGTTCCCAGCGCACCGTTGTTAAAACGTAGGGTAGCGGTGGCGGAATCCTCAATGTCGATGGGTTGGCCGCCGACGTTGGCGATAAAGCCAGCGACTTCGGTGATCTCAGCACCGGTGACGAACTGCGCGAGGTCGAGCCAGTGAATACCTAGCCACACGAGGTGGCCACCGCCGGCGCGTTTCTTTTGTGTGTACCATTGGGCTTGGTAGCTTTTGTTCGTAAGCCGCGTTTGGTCGGCGACAAGGTGCATTTCCAGCCCATAGATTTTCCCAATGGCACCTTCGGCTATGAGTTTTCGGGCGGCGACTAGTTCGGGGTTGAGCCGGTTGGCCAGCGCGAGCATCAGATGCAAATGCTTACTATCGGCTTTTTGCGCAAGGGGCGCCAAATCCTCCGCACGCAAACACGCGGGCTTTTCCGCGAACACATGGCAACCCGCTTCCAATGCCAGATCAATGACCGGTGGTGCGATGCGTGCCTCCATGGTCACCATGGCCATCGTTGGCTTCTCCTGCGCCAGCATTTGCTTCGCGTCGCGATGCACCGCCGTCAACTTGGCGCCGAGCACCTTGCGCGCGCTATCTACCCAGCGCCCGTCGGGATCAGCCAGCACCACGGCCTTGCACGCCTCCGTGTCGCGTAGTGCATTCAAATATGCACCCACATGCGCGCCGGTTTGGTTGGTCAAAATAGCGACTTTTATTTTTTGGGGCATAATTTTCGCTTAGTTCTCCTTGCCTGCGCTTTTTATAATAATCGGCTGCGGCCGCAGATGACGGTGGAGGTACAGCCAGCGCAAAGAACTGGAATGGCTGATGAGGCCGTGTTTGCTGCGGGGGTAAATCATCATATCAAACTGCTTGCCCGCACGCTGGAGGGCGTCGACGAGTTGCCACGTGTTGGCGGGGTGCACATTGTCGTCGATAAGGCCGTGTAAGAGCAGGAGTTTACCTTTTAGTCTTTTTGCGTAGGAGAGGCAGGAGCCGGCGCGGTAGCCGTCTGGATTTTCCATGGGCGTGCGCATGTATCGTTCGGTGTAAATGGTGTCGTAATTTTTCCAGTCGGTCACCGGTGCACCGGCGACGCCGACGTGGAAGATCTCCGGATATCGCAGCAACGCCAACGCGCTCATATAGCCGCCATACGAATGCCCGGCGATGCCCACGCGCGTGGCGTCCACGTAGGAGCGCTTCGCGAGATGCCGCACGCCGGCGGCTTGGTCATCGAGATCCACCGTACCGAGCTTGAGATAGCCCGCCGTTTCAAACGCCTTGCCGCGCGCCGCGGTACCGCGATTGGCGATGGTGGCCACGAGAAACCCAAACTCGCAGTAGGCATTCGCCGCCGAGTAACGATTGGAAACCCCACGCGAGCTAGGTCCGCCGTACACACTAATCAACAGCGGGTACTTGCGTTTGGGATCGAAATTCGCAGGTTTATATAATGTGCCGTAAAGAGTTGTTTTCTCATCCGCGGCTTTACAGGCAAACAGTTCCGGCTTGGCAAGGCCCAACTCTGCCGCCTTTTTTTTATCTTTTTCGGATTGGTAAGCCAGCACGGCAACTTCATTGCTTTCCGTGTCGAACAACGCCATTGCCGGCGGCACACCGATTGCCTCCCGTCGCGCCACGAACCATTTGTGATCGGACGAAATTTGGAACGAGCTATAATGAAGGGCATTGCGCGTGAGTCGCGTGTGGTCGGTGCCGTCGAGCCGCACGCGGTGCAAATGGTCATTGAGGGGGTTCCCTCCACTGCGCGCGGTGAAATAAAGCCAGCCGGCTTTTTCATCCACTTTCACAATCGAAGTGACCGGCTTGCCTTTCAAATTTGAGAGCGGCCCAAGTCTCGAGCCGTTGAGATGACGCAGCTCGTACTGTTTCCAGCCGGTGCGTTCGGTTTCCCAAATGAATCGTTTGCCGTCTTCGAGGAACCGCATCAGCGGAAGATTATTTTGCCAAGCCGGTTGTTGCTCGCGCACGACCACACGCGTGTGGCCGGTAGTAGGGTCGGCGGCAACAATCTCTAGCGTGTCCTGTCGTCGATTAGTCCGGTTGAATAACAGCATCGATCCATCGGTTACAAATCGTGCATTGAAAATATATTGCGTAGGATCCCCGCCCACATTCACGCGCGTGGTGCGGCGCGTTTGGCGGTCATAAATGAGTAGGCCCGCGACGGGATTGGCGTCACCGGATTTCGGATAACGGACTGTTTGCACGCCGGTATAGTTGGCGGTGTTGCCGATGGTAAGGTGGTAATCGCGCAGATGCCGCTCATCTATTTCATAAAACGCTAGTCGCCGGCTGTCTGGCGACCACCACATCGCGGAGCGTTGATGCAGCTCCTCGCCATAAACCCAGCACCCAGTGCCGTAGCGAAATTTGTCCGTGCCGCCTGCGGTCACCCGCGTGGCATTGGAATCCGTCGGGCCGGACTTGGGAACACCTTTTGCCGGTGCAGGCTCGATGAATACATTGAAGGTTGAATGTCGCGCCACCCATTTTCCGTCGGGCGACGTCACCCATGTGGATTGCTGTGCGCGCCCCACATGATGATAGCGCGCCGGCGGTCGTGGTGTTAGTTTGAATTTCGTGGGATTTCCGAGGTCTTTTTCAGAAAAATCGCCGAGGTCCAAGCGAATTTGTTTGCCTCCCCGCACGAAGTTCATCGACCGACCATCTTCTGCCCATTCAACGCGGCTCACACGCCCTGCGCCATTTAATATCGCTGCGGCATCGCGCACGCGTTGGTAGCCGTCAAATCCAGGCAGATGTGCCAGCGAATGCGGCGGCGATTTTTTCTCCGCCGATTCCACCACGCAGAAGCCGAGCGCAATGCACAAAAAAATTTCCAGCCAACGGTTCATCAGCGTGGGTGCAATTAATCGATCGGCTTAAATGGGAAATCCGCTGACGGAGTATGTTGCGATTTCATCAGCTGTCGAATTTGGTTCACCACCTTGGGGTGTTTAGCTGCCACGTCTTTGGATTCGGCGATATCCGTTTTGAGATTGTACAATTCGATCTTGAGTGGGGTTTTATTATTTTTGCGAAGCATGTTTTGGCGAATGCCTTTCCAATGATCCATCCACACCGCCTGTTGACCGCCGTAGCCGGTGAATTCGCGATATAAATAATCGCGCTGTGTCTGAGTCTTGCCAAGTAGGGTGGGCGCAATACTGATACCGTCGATATTATTTGGTGTCGGATTGGATGCGCCGATCAAATCCAATACGGTGGGAAGCCAATCTTCCAGACCGGTGCGATAGTCAGAAGTGCTGCCGGCTTTAATCTTACCAGGCCATTTGACAATGAGTGGCACACGGATGCCACCTTCATAGAGGGAGCCTTTCAGCCCGCGCAGAGGATTGACGCTTTCAAAAAAATCGTAATCAACTTCGAGTTTCAAATGCGTGGTGCCGTTGTCGGAGGTAAAAACGACGATTGTGTTTTTTTCGAGTCCGAGTTTTTTAACGAGGTTGAGCACGTTACCGATGTAGCGATCCATGCGCGTGATCATCGCGGCATATGCAGCGCGCGGGGTGAAGTGCGGCGTGTAGCCATAGCCTTTGGCGCGGGTGAAGGGGGGGTCATTCCATTTCTGTGCAAGGTACGGCTTGAGTTCCTCATCTGGCACATGTAGTGCCACGTGCGGGATGACGGTAGGATAATAAAGAAAAAATGGTCGGTCCTTGTTTTTTTCTACAAAAGCTAGGGCACGGTCGTTGATGCGGTCGGGCGCGTAATCCTGTCCCTTGAAAATATCGTAGCTGCGTGGGTCCGAAGCATCCGCATCTTTCGGCAGCGAAGCATGACCGGGCACGGGCGGTTTGTTGTTCAGTTCGTATTGTTCCTTATTGCTCCAAAGATACGGTGGATAATAACTGTGTGCCACACGTTGGCAGTTGTAGCCGAAGAAGCGGTCGAAGCCCTGATGCATGGGGTCGCCTGTGGAGCCCGGTCCGCCCAAGCCCCATTTGCCAAACGCACCGGTGGTGTAACCCTGCTTCTGCAACAGCTCAGCCATCGTCACCTCGGCCAACGGGATAGGGTGTTGCCCTTCGGGCTTAAGTTCCTTGTTATTGCGTACAAACGCATGGCCCGGATGTTTGCCTGTCATCAACACGCAGCGCGACGGAGCGCACACGGCGTTACCGGAGTAGTTCGCCGTGAACCGCATGCCCTCACGCGCGAGGCGATCGAGATGCGGCGTTTTAATTTTCTTTTGCCCATATGAACCCAGCTCCGAAAACCCGAGGTCATCGGCCATAATGAAAATGATATTCGGTTTCTGCGCGGCAAAAAGCGCCGTCGCCATGGATAGCAAGAGGAGTGTAAAAATGCGTTTCATAGTGTGCAGCCAGCTTGCCAGAACGTCAGCGTTTTGCAATGCCCTATGGTGCACGCCCGGTGTGTTGGGGGTTTTGGCCGCGCATGGGCCACGAGCTTTTGGCTAGGCCTTTGGAATCGGTCTTGATGGCATAGAGCTTGTTGTCATATGACCCGACGTAAACCGTGCCATCAGATCCGATGGTGGGGGAGGAGGACACAGAACCTCCCGTTTCAAATTCCCATAGCTTGACCCCACTCTTGGGATTGATGGCATAGAGCTTTTTGTCCCATGACCCGACGTAAACCGCGCTATCAGGCCCGATGGCGGGAGAGGAGCCCACACCATAAAGATGAAATCCCGTTTTAAATTTCCACAGCTTGACTCCACTCTTGCCACTTAAGGCATAGAGTTTGTTGTCCTTTGACCCGACGTAAACCGTGCCATCAGAGCCGATGGCGGGGGAGGAGGTCACAGGACCTCCCGTTTCATATTCCCACAGCTTGACCCCACTCTTGCCATTGATGGCATAGAGCTTGTTATCCCATGACCCGACGTAAACCGTGCCATCAGATCCGATGGCGGGGGAGGATCGTACACTATCTCCCGTTTTAAATTCCCATAGCTTGACCCCACTCTTGCCATTGATGGCATAGAGCTTTTTGTCCTTTGACCCGATGTAAACCGTGCCATCTGGCCCGATGGCGGGGGAGGAATCCACATCACCTCCCGTTTCAAATTCCCAGAGTACGGTGCCGGGTTTCTTGGCTGTCGTCTTTGGCGAGGTCTTGGGAGGTTCCTGTTTCGAGACTGGAGCGACAGGTTTTGCCGATGCCTTCGCCTGATCTTGAGGTTCGGCTTCCTTCTTCTTCTCGCAGCCCGCCAAAAAGATGAGGCTGAAGAGGACAAAGAACAGGTGTTTCATAGAGTTCCTTTAATGCCTCACCACTTGAATTCCACCAAATCTAGTTGGCCCCGATGCAGTATAGATATTCCTGACGATTCGCCCCCTTAAAGGCCACGCGCAAATAAAGCCGGTTGCCGCTGACTATCGGCGAGGCATACACCTCGTTGCCCAGTTGGTTGGTGGCCAAGAGCTTGAATTTCTTCGGGTCAGTTGAGTAGACGGACGTCTTGCCCGCAAGGTTGGTAGCGTAGATGCGTTCACCCACCAATACCGGCGAGGCAAAGAAGGCGCCTCCAAGGCGTTCCTTCCAGAGTTCTTTGCCGGTGGCCGAGTCCCAGCAGGTGGCAAAGCCCGCGTCCATGGTGGCGTACAGGTGGCCATTCTTCATCAGCATGGAAGGCACATAAACGCGCGCGGTGTTCTGCCAGGTGATCTTGCCTGAGCCATCGGCCTCAATGGCCGCAATGTGGTTCTTGGGCCAGCCGCCGCTCACAAAGATGCGCTTGCCATCAGTTACCGCGGTGGTAACGCATTCCTGTGTGCTGCCCGGGAATTCCCAGTATTTTTTGCCCGTGAGTGGATCAATGCTGGTAATGAGTTCAGCGCCCGCAAAAACCATCTGCAGTTTGCCGTAGGCGGTGATCATCACCGGAGTGGTGTAGTTGGGATATTTCGGCCGATTGATTTTCCAGACGACCTCGCCTGTCTTTTTGTTTAGCCCGGCAACCGTCCCACCGATTTTTTTGCTGTCGGCCTTGGCTATTACCACGTCGCGGTACACGGTGGGCGAGGTGCCAAAGCCCTGATGGATAACGTAATCTGAAACGGCCGTCTGCCAGAGCACTTTCCCTTCCATGCTGAGCGCCGTGGTGTGAATTTTATTGTCGTTCGGAAAACTGACGTAAAGCTGCGTACCATCGCACACCACTGAGGAGGAGGCATCAGACTTGTGCTTGTTGCCGCCCTTAACAAAGTTGCCTTTGTGCACGGCGGTACTCCAAATCAGTGTTCCGGTATCCTTATCAAAGCACAAGGCCGACTGCACCTGTTTCTTCTCTTCAGCCGTGGCCAGGTAGATGCGGTCACCGACAACCGTGGGAGTGCTGTGCCCTCTCCCAGGCAGCTTGATCTTCCAAGCTACATTCTTTGAATCACTCCACTTAAGGGGCAAGCCCTTGATTGCCTTAGCGTGACCATCCCCATGCAATCCGCGCCACGCCGGCCAGTCGGTTGGATGGAAAACCAACTTTGCCGGTGCAGCAGAAGCCAGTCCGGCACAAAAAATGAGGAGCGCAAACTTCAACATAATTATTTTGTCTTCAGCGACTGCAGGTACGCCAACAAATCGGCGAGCTGATTGGGTGTCAATGCGGCTGCGAGGCCAGGAGGCATGGAGGAAACCGGGAGCTTAGCACGTTGTTTGATATCTTTTGATCGTAATTCTTTTGCCACTCCGACCGCGGTGCGGATGTGGATGGTGTCGGCGCTTTCCAATGTAACGAAGCCCACGTACACCTCATCGTTCTTCATGATGAACGAATAAGTGTCGAAGCCCTGCGCAATGACCGCGCCGGGTTGTAGGATGGATTGAATCAACTCCGCCGGTTTGTAACGCTTGCCGATATCCACAAGATGCGGGCCCTTGGGTGTTTGGCCATCGGCGGTGGTATGGCAACTGGCGCACGCCTGAGAAGTGAAGAGCGCTTTGCCGCGTGCGGGGTCACCCTTGGCCTTGAGTGCTCGAGCAGTAGCAACTTTATCGCCGAGGGTGATGTTGTAATTTTTCGGATCGCCCGTGGGCTCAGGAATCTTGAAGGGCGCATTCGCTTCATTGGTCGCCATGACAGTACCGGTTGGTAATCCGGCGATGCTGATCTTGTGTTTGGCCAGCTGGGTTTTTACCAAATCCACGGTGGCCTTTGGCGCTTTTGCAAAAGCGGTTTTCAGGCCGGTCTCAATGGCGGTACTACCGCTCCATTTCTCACGGGCAAAGTACGGGCCGGAAGTATCTGGACGCGTACCCCACCAGCCTTCGGTGTATTTGCCCTCGCGATGATACAAGCGCACGAGCGTGGCAAGCGTGGCGGGATCAGGATTTTTCGCAACACGGGCACTGAGGGCAGCAACCACTTTGTCGTCGTGAATATATTTCATAACACCGAGCGCGGCCGCACCGTGCGTACCGTCAAGAGCATCGATTAAAGTATCCACCGAATTAAGCGCCACCAACGCGCGTGTGGCGAGGTGCGGAATGACAGCAGCAGGATTGGCTTCATTGTGTGCAGGTTGTTTAGCGAGCTTGGGAGCAGCAGCATACGGCAGGATGGCTGCTGCCGCTGTAGGATCACCAAGGCGACCGAGGCTGATAAGTGCCTGCGCGCGGTGGCGCGGGTTTTTACTGTCGAGTGCATTAACAAAAATGTCCTTTTTTAATCCCTTTAGTTCGCGCTTACGGTCAGTAAGCGCACGCATTGCAAACTCGGCAATGTCGGCATGTGCACCAAGTTTGAGTAAATCGTTTTGTGCTTTCGTGCCGTTGAGTTGTTTGAGCGTGAAGATGGCGGCCACGCGTCCAGCGAGTGGGACTGCCTTGTCGGTGGCCAGCGAGATGAGCTTGGCGGTGCGCGCCGCACTGGGGCCGCGGCGTTTGAATTCAAATTGCGCGTGAAGATTTTGCTGTTGGCTTGGACCAATAAGCAGGTCAAAGAGCTTCACATCGGTTAGTTCGTTAACGTCAGGGAAAGGAGTCGGTTTGAAATCTTTCGGCACAAGCTGCACTACATAACCGACATTCGGACCACTATAGGCAAATTTGCCGCCATGCCAACTGGCGACATACATACGACCGCTGGCGTCCACATCAATGTCAGTCGGGCGACTAATGGGCAGGAAAGTCTCTTGATGCGTGTCAAAGGTAGCACCGTTGGAGGGCGGGTTGTGGCGGAACACCGCGCTGCGGCCCCAGTCGCAGGTGTACACGGCGTGGCCAAAGGGTGCGGGCCAGCGGGTGTCGTGGTAAAACATACCGCCGCAGCCAGAGCCACCGCCATAATCCTTGAGCGTGGGCATGATCTCGGTGTGAAAATTTTTATACCACGAAGGATAGCCATACTCCCCGGTTTGCATGATGTGGCTAAAGCGCACATTCCAACCACCACCGTCGTTTGTGTTATCGCGCGTGAAAATGTTGAGGTACGGGTCGATACACGCATCGAGGATGTTACGTAAGCCCCAGCAGTAAATCTCCATATCCGAGCCGTCGGGCCGGATGCGCACGATGCCGCCGCCCCGTCGACTAAGCACACGGCCATCAGCACCCACGGCCTTGGTAAACCCGAAGTCACCAACGGCAATATAAATCCAGCCGTCGATGCCCATGCGGATGCCATTGGTGGTATGGTCCGCGCCGCGTTTGTTCACGTACTCCGTGCTGATGCCGGCGAGGAGTCGCTTCTCCTTATCGGCCACGCCATCGCCGTTTGTATCCTCGTACAAAGTGAGAAAGGGCGGATGCAGTACCCACAATTTTCCGTTGTCGTAAATGAGTCCGCGAGGATGATCCATTTTCGCAAACGTATTTATCTTGTCTGCCTTGCCATCGCCATTGGTGTCGAGGCAACGCACTACACGACCACGGTTTTTTTCTTTGCCAAGGCTACCCTGTTCGTCAATGCCCACAAACACCTCACCCGTAGAGGCCGCTGTGATGCAGACCGGATAATTGACTAATGGCGGCTCGGCGAAAAGGGAGAGATTGAAGCCCTCTGGCGCTTTCACGCCTGCGAAGCCGCTGGGATTTTTGTTACTGCCATTTTCTGCCGCCTTTACCACCTTGCGAGGCAGCTCCGGCAGAGCACCCGTGTGCACCTCAACCTCCCAGAGGCTGCCCCATGCGCCGGTACTGGAGCCCAGATAAGTAACCTTGAAATACCGCGTGCCCTTGGCCTCAACCGCGTGAGGGGTGATCTGTTTTACCTCCTTGTTTTTCGAGTAATCCAGTACGGTCTTCCAGTTTTTGCCGTCTGCGGAAGCCTCAATAGTGTATTGGTAGGCTGCGTTGGCTTTCTCCCAATAAAGACGGATATTCTGGATGTCCAACGCCTTACCGAGATCGACTTGCAACCATGAGCCTTTGTTGCCTCCAGCGGCACACCAACGCGTGGCCGGGTTCCCGTCAATCGCCAGTTTCGCTATATTCCCCTTGGATTTTTCTTCCGAGCTGGCGGTCACCTTCGCACCTGTTGCTGCATTCTTCGGCACACGCACTACTTTGCCTTTGCCTGTTCCGGCCGCATTGGATTGCGGCTTCGGTTTGCTATTTAAATCAAATTTTTCATTCTTTGGCATCGCAATCGGCCTTGCCTCATTTTTTGTTGCCCATAAAATACCGCGCGCAACGAGATTCAGGTAACGCGCGTCAGCCACCGTCACATTGTTGTGTCCGAGTGATGTGCTGAACACGCGTGCGCCGTGGTATTCGCTCGTCCACGCCACTACAGCCTTGCGATTGCCTTGTACGCCACGCGCCACCACTTGTGTACCCGGCAACACCTGCACATTATTGTACAGCTCCTCGCGCTGCGTGGTCCATGCCTTCACGCCTTTCGTTATGAACGGCACATTGTTTTCAAAAGTCACCTCAATTGGCTGCTGAGGCCCATGCCCAGTGGATTGCAGGCCGATGTATTCAAACCACTTCGCGTTGGCGTCGGCTAGTTTCACTTTTGCGCGGAAATTGCCAAACCGATACGAGTGCATCGCACAATGAAGATTCACGCCCGGAATGCCCTGCTTGTGCGGTGCCAGAACACCCGCGATTATTTTTGGATCACTGATGCCCGCCGAGCACTCATCGTGAATCACAATATCGTAGCCCTTCGCATAATCCGGGTTGCCATAAATCGCCAACGGGGGCTTCGTACTTTTATCCGGCGAATGTGCGTGGTCGATAACAATGTTGATGCGCCGCTCAAGCCCTGCCTTCAGGATATCCTTTTGCTTCACGTAATCGTGACAACAACCGCCGGTAATCAGCAGCGCCCGTATCGGTTTAGGCAAAGGCTTTTTAGCTGCCGCAAAAATTTCCCCGACACCAAAGCCGGCCAATATTAGTATACAAAAAACAACTCGCATAATTTGTGTGTAAAGGACGCTATCGATGAAGTGGCATTCAATCAATCACTGTCAGCCACTTTTTCCAACATTTTGAGCAGCGTTTTTTTGATTTTTTCGGAGGCCAAGATTTCTAGGGTGCAGGTGCCCATCCACGTTTCGTAGCCGCCGAGGGCGTGTTGGCGGGGGGTGGGGAGGTAGCCGTTGTGGCCGTTGGCCAGCTCGATGGTGAAGGTGGCCTGCGGCAGCGGACTTTTGGCCTTGAGGGTGAGGCCGATTTCGCAGAGCACTTCGCATGGGATGCTGGTGATGCCCACCTCGCCAAGGCGCAGCGCCTGCAAAACTATTTCCTCTTCGCGTGGGCCATTGGCCAGCGCCAGCGTGCGGTGGGCGTAGGCTTCGGCCAAGCGCGGCAGTGGGTTGGGCGGTTGATCCGAGAGCACCGCTTTGGCAAAGGCGACCTCCTTGGCGGTGGGCTGACGGTTTTTCAAGGTCAACAGCGTCTGCTCCATGGCGAGGGTGATGTCTTTTTGGAATCGCACTTTTTGGTGCGCGGCGAGCACGCGATTAGCCACCAGCTTGGCGACTTCGTTCATGCGTTGAAAGCGTTCCTGTCGCGGGCGCGAGACGCGGAAGCTGGTGTTGTTGATGTCACCGCTGGTGCCGTTGGACATCAGCCCGACAAAATTCTTGCCCTTACCGAGCGACTTTTCGATTAGCCCGGCGAAGACTCCAAAGTAATCCGCCGAGATGGTGGCTTGCGGCACGCCGCCGACGTAGTGCAGTGAGTAGTTGGCCAGCAACGCAATCGGCCGGCCATCAGTGCTGCGCAATGAAATGAAATGTACCTCGGGATCAGTCGGGCCGGCCGGGCGTTCGATGAGATTGCGCGGCGGGTTCATGCGCACGGTATCGTTCGGACTGCCGAAGGGGTTTACAGCGATGCCGCCGGGTTGCATGTGCCAACGGCGGTTAAAAATCTCCTCCGGCACGAGCGTTACGCCATGGGCCATTTCGGCCGGCACGAGATTTTTCTCTGCGCGCACGATGGACTCGGCGATGCCTGCGACGAGTTGTTTGAAATAAGCACGATGCGCGGCGTCATCGCGATTGGTGCGGCGATCCTTACCCGGCGGCGCAGTGTGCGTGTGCGTGGCGGCGACGAGGATACGGTCGGTGCGAACCTTCGTTCGCTTGGCGGCAAGCGCCTTGGCGCGGTCGAGGTAATTGCGGCCGATGAGGCAGTTATCCACGATCACAATCGCCATCCGCGTTTGGCCATCATCGCACACAATCGCTCGTGCGTGCAGCGGATCATGCGCCTTGTCGGCGAGGCGTTCGCTGAAGGAACCCACCAACTGCACGGGCCATACCTTGGGCGTGATATCCACCTTCGCCGCTCCGGCGCGAAACTCCGCCCACGCGTGGGAGGTGATGAGGAACAGGGTGAGGATGAGTTTAATTTTCAATTTATCGTCCTTCGCGTTTATTGGGGTCAAAATTTTTGTTCGGCATTGGCATTTTCGCGCCGGTTTCCTTACGCCACTTGGCGAGTTGCGCAGCGAGGGTTTCCACCTTGTCCGGATGCATTTTTGCGAGGTCGCTTTTCTCACCAATGTCTTTTTTCAAATTAAACAACTCCAGATTGCCGTCTTCGTACCACTCGATGAGTTTCCAGTCACCCTCGCGAATGGCGCCAGTAGGAGCACAGCCTTGGTTGCCGTAGTGCGGGTAGTGCCAGTATATCGCTCCACGATTATGTGGCTTGCCGCGCAGGGCGGTGGTGAAACTTACGCCATCAATACGTGCCGGCGGTTGGTGTTTGATGCCGGCCAGCTCAAGGATGGTCGGGAAAAAATCTGTGCTGATGACGGGTGAAGCCGACACGCTGCCGGGCTTGGTGACACCCGGCCAGCGCACCATCATGGGTTCGCGAATGCCACCCTCGTACATCCAGCCCTTACCGCCACGCAGAGGCAGGTTGCTCGTGGGATGCCCCTCACTGGTGGAAAGCCCGCCGTTGTCGCTCATGAAAAACACCACAGTGTTTTCGGCGAGCTTCAGCCGCTTGAGCCCATCGAGCACCTTGCCCACCGCCAAATCCATCGCCTCGATCATACCACCGTACACCGCGTGTTCCTGCACGAGGCGCACCTTGCGGTTGTGCTCCTGGCCCCACTTGGCCTCGAGACCGCGCTTCTTTTTTCGCGCGAGATATTTCTGCTTCAAATCCTCGCGCGAAATGAGCGGCGTGTGCACGGAGTAAAAAGACAGGTACGCAAAAAACGGCTGATCCTTGTTTCGCTCCATGAACTTCACCGTCTCACTCGCCAAGCGGTCGGGCAGATGCTCGCCATCAGGGCCATCCTTTAAGCGCGGATTTCCGTAGGGCGAAAAATATTTTTTGCCGCCGTAAGGGCCTCCGCGCTGAATGCCGCCTTGGTTCACATCAAACCCTTGATCCTCCGGCCAGAAGCCTTCGTTTCCCAAATGCCATTTTCCGGCGAAGAAGGTCGCGTAGCCTTGGCCACTCAGCACTTCAGCGAGAGTCAACTCCTTCAACTCCAACTGCCGCGTGTAAACCGCCGGCAACAGCCGCGTGTTACGCCGCCACGCCTTGCCGGCCGCCGCCCCAATATAATCCGTCACGCCCGTGCGCGTGGGGTAGCGCCCCGTCATGATGCTCGCCCGCGTGGGACTGCACACGGGACACGCGGCGTAAGCGTTGGTGAATTTCATGCCGCTCGCCGCCAACTGGTCGCAGTTTGGTGTATCGTAAAACGAACTGCCAAAACAGTTGAGGTCCGCCCAGCCGAGATCGTCGACCAAAATGAAAACAAAGTTGAGCGGCTTGGTTTTTGAATCCGCAACGAGGCTTTGTGATACCAATGCCAACAGCAGGAAAATACGCAATGCTTTCATAGATGCGCAAAGTGTGCCCGTATAGGGATACACAGACAAGCATAGTTGAACACAGATATTCACGATGTTCAGGATGAAGATTTCTAATCCTGTTCATCAGAAAAATATGTGTTCATAAACTCCCCATTATCGTTCCCGCCGAAAGCGCCCCGGCGGCAAACCGAATTGCCGTTGGAACGCGCGCACCATCACTTCCAAATGTTGATAGCCCGTGCGCTCGGCTATGACGGCGAGAGGAAGATCAGTTTCGATGAGCAATCGCCGAACGTGTTCCAGCCGCGCACGGCGTATCTCAACGGCGGGCGTGCGGCCAAGGGCTTGGGTGAACCGATGCTCCAACGATCGGCGCGATACGAACAGTGCCTTTTGCAAATCACTCACCTTCAACGGCTCGTGCGCATGGGCCCGAATGTGGCGGAGTGCATTGGCCACGAGAGAATCGTCCACCGCGGCTGTGTCAGTAGATTGCCGCTGCACAACGCCCACCGGCGGCACGTGAATGGGCCGAGCCGGCGCGCGACGGCCGGACATCAGCCGATCTAATAACGCCGCCGCCTCGCGGCCCACGCGCAGCGGCGATTGGTCGATGTTTGACATCGGAACGGGAGCCAAGGAATTCATCACCGAATCGTGCTCGGCGCATAGCACCGCCAAGTCGTCCGGTACGTGCAGCCCGTTCGCACTGCACGCGGCGATGACTTCGCGCCCCACCTCGCCATTCCAAACCAACAGTGCCGTTGGGTGCCGCAAGCCGTACAGCCAGTCGACCAGCCGTTGGCGCTGCTGATGCAAGGGCTGACGATGCTCCCTCGATTTGCCGGAAAACGTGACGCACTCAAAACCCGCCGCGCGCGTAGCGATCGCAAACTCCGCGCCAAGCACATCCGCGTATCGCGGCTGCCCCACCGGCCCCACGTAAGCGAACGAGCGAAACCCTTTCTCAACAAAATGGCTCGCCGCCAACCGCGCACATGCCGATTCATCAGAGGAAACACGTGGGATGGCGCGGCTGTGTTCTCCCTGCCACGACACATTCACCGCCGGCAAACCGTGGCGGCGAATAGCCCGTTCCTGCGCGGGGTCAACCAGCCGCAGAATAACCCCATCGCCCCGCCAACCCTTTGGCAACTGCATCGTCTCCAACAGTCCGCGTGGTTCGATGTGAAAGTCCCACGGCCCGTTTTCACGCGCATAATCCGCCACGCCCCGCAATAATTGCCGATGCCACTCACTCGTCGTCTGCACCAACAACGCCACCCGACGCCGCTTTTTCTGTTTTCCCGCCATGCCCATCCAGTAAATCGTTCCTGCGCAAAACATCAATATAATTGCGCAAATGCTCATTGCGAATTTTGAGCGACGAGAGCACCGTGGGGCGTATTGACATGGCGGATTTTTCTATAAATGGACGGAGCTATAGGCTGCCTTCAGGACCAGTGGCGGTGGTGTGTGTGGATGGGTGCGAACAGGCGTATCTGGATGTAGCACTGACACGAGGGCGAATGCCGCAGTTGGCGGCGATTTTGAAGGACGGGTGGCGCGGGGTGGCGCGCGGAGCATTGCCTTCGTTTACCAATGTGAACAACGCGGCCATCGTGACGGGTACGCCGCCAGAGGTGACGGGGTTGAGCGGGAATTTCTTTTTGGACCCGGCCACGGGCGAGGAGGTAATGATGAACAGCTCGGATTTCCTGCGGTGCGACACCATCCTTGCCGAAGCCGCGCGCGCGGGGCGCAAGGTGGCGATGGTGACGGCTAAAGAAAAGCTGCGCGATTTGCTGTCGCCGGGACTCTTCGATAAGGGCGTGACGGGCATGGCGTTTTCCGCCGAGAAAGCCGCCGAGACGCGCGAGGCAACGCATGGCATTGGCGACGTGGAGGCGTTGGCGGGCGATACGCCTCCTATATATAGTGGCGAGGCGAGTGTGTATGTGCTGCGCGCGGGCGCGGCTTTGGTGGAAGCGGGCCGCGCGGATTTTCTGTACCTGTCTTTGACGGATTATATTCAGCATAAATACGCGCCGGAAGAGGAGGGCGCGCTGGAATTTTACGAGGCGATGGATGAACAACTCGGCCGATTGGCGGATCTTGGCTGCCGGTTGGGCATCACCGCTGACCACGGGATGAATGCCAAGTGCCACGCCGATGGAACGCCGCGCGTGATTTATGTGGAGGACGAGTTGCGCGAAAAATTTGGAGACGGTCACATAGTGATTTGTCCCATCACCGATCCGTACGTGGTGCACCACGGCGCGTTGGGCTCGTACGTGACGGTGCATCTCTCTGAAACAAACCGCGCGGAGGAAATTGGTGAGTGGCTGCGCGGACTCGATGGCGTGACAGAAGTGCTCACAAAGGTGGACGCGGCGGAGGCGCTGGAACTGCCCGTTGACCGAATTGGCGACCTCATAGTGATGAGCGCGGCGGACACCGTGCTGGGCCGTAGCCCAGAATATCACGATCTTTCGAAGCTCGACCGGCCACTGCGTTCGCACGGCGGGCGGTTTGAGACGATGGTTCCGTTTATTTTCTCCGGCTCGTTGAATACCGAGTACACCGCCAAAGCGGCGGACGACCCGCGTAATTTTGATGTGTTTGATTTTGTGTGTAATGGATTCTGATTATGAGCGTAACTAAACAAACTGAAATTCTGGAACTGCCGAGCTACATCGCCGGCGAAGCTGCGGGCGGAGATTTGCTCGATGTAATTTATCCGTACACCGGCGAGGTGGCGGGGCGCGTGCGGCAGGTGGATGGCGCGGGGCTGGAGCGAGCGTTGACCGCCACGCAGCCGGTGGAAATGACGCGCTGGGCGCGGCATGAAATTTTGACCAAAGCACGCACGCTGCTAAGTGAACGCGCGGAGGAATTTGCGCAGCTTATCCGCTGCGAGACGGGCTTGTGTATGCGCGAGACGCGTTACGAGGTGGGGCGGACGCAGGATGTGCTGCAGTTCGCAGCGATGGAGGCGCTGCGGGATGATGGGCAAATTTTTTCGTGCGATATTTCACCGCAAGGGCAGGCGCGTAAAATTTTCACGATCCGCGAGCCGTTGAAGTTGGTGGCGGCCATCACGCCGTTTAATCATCCGCTCAATCAAGTGGCACACAAACTTTCGCCGGCCATCGCGGCGGGCGCGCCTGTGATTCTCAAGCCCTCGGAAAAAACGCCACTCACCGCGCTGCGCTTCACCGAACTGCTATACGAAGCGGGCTTGCCGCCAACGATGCTCAGTACGATTGTCGGATCGGTGGATGAAGTGGTCACTCCGCTGATTGCCGATGACCGCGTGGAACTGGTAAGCTTCACCGGTAGCGTGGCAATCGGAAAAACGATTTCACGCACGGCGGGCTACAAAAAACTTTGCCTTGAACTGGGCGGCAACTCACCGCTCATCGTGCTTGACGACGCAGATCTCGACCTCGCCGTCACACTCGCCGCCGAGGGGTGCTTTCGTAATTCCGGCCAACGCTGCACGGCAGTGAAACGACTGCTCATTCACGAGGCTGTGCTCGGCGAATTCACCGAGGCATTTGTGGCGAAGGTGGCAGAGTATCCCTGTGACGACCCAGCCGATGACGCCACGCGCGTAGGGACGGTCATCGACGAACCGACCGCCAAATTGCTGGAGTCGCGCGTGGAAAAAGCCGTGGCTTCCGGCGCGTGTGTGTTGGCTGGCGGCAATCGCAACGGCGCGCAGCTCGAGCCCACCGTCATCGCTGATGTGCCGCGCGATGCGGAGATGGTTGTGCGGGAATCCTTCGGGCCACTCGCGCCGATTATTTCCGTACGTGATTTGGATGACGCCATTGCGTTTGCCAATGGCACGGCTTTCGGACTTTCCTGCGGCGTTGTGACCAACAATATGGACGCCATGCTCGCCTGCGTGAAAGGCATTCGCACCGGCACCGTGAACATCAACGCCGTCCCCGGTTATCGCATCGAGTCCTCGCCCTTCGGCGGTGTGAAGGATTCCGGCCTCGGCATCAAGGAAGGCGTTATTGAATCCATGAAATACATGACCAATGTGAAAACATTTTCGCTGCCATGGTAGACAAACCCCTCTTCACCCCCGGCCCGTTGACCACCAGTCGCACGGTGAAAGCCGCGATGAGCCGCGACCTCGGCTCGCGCGACACGGAATTCATCCGCGTTATTCGCGACCTTCGCAACAGCCTGTTGCAACTCGCCGGCGTTTCGCAAGCCGACGGTTGGGAGGCGGTGCTGATGCAGGGCAGCGGCACGTTTTCCATCGAGTCGGTCATTTCCTCCATCACGCCGCCCGACGGTAAATGGCTCGTCATCATCAATGGCGCTTACGGCGAACGCATTCTAAAAATCATCGAGCATCACGGCATTGCCGCCGAGGCCATTCGCAGCGCGGAAAATGAATTGCCGAACCTCGCCGCCATCGAAGGCGCGCTGGGCGGAGAAGAGTTCACGCATGTGGCGGTCGTTCATTGCGAAACCACTTCCGGCATTATGAACCCCATCTCCAAGATTGGCGCGTTGGCGAAGGAACACGGCTGCGTTTATTTTGTCGATTCGATGAGTGTATTTGGCGGGGTGGAGTTTGACTTTGCCGGAAGCCAACTTGATTTCCTTGTTTCAAGCGCCAACAAATGCGTGCAGGGCGTGCCTGGTTTTGGCTTTGCAATTTGTCGGCGCGAATTGCTTGAAGCCACCGAAGGCCACGCCCGCACCATCAGCCTCGACCTCACCGCCCAATGGCACGGCTTGGAGAGCAACGGCCAATTTCGATTCACACCACCGACTCACACGCTACTTGCTTTTGCGCAGGCGTTGCGTGAGCTGACGGACGAAGGCGGCATCGCCGCACGCGCCGCGCGATACCGCGCCAATCACGATGCGTGCGTGGCGGGTATGCGCACGATGGGATTCACGGAATTCGTGCCGGAAAATCTGCAGGGGCACATCATCACTTCGTTTCTGTATCCAACGGATGATTTTGATTTCGATGAATTTTACAATCGCCTCAACGAAAAAGGATTCGTTATTTATCCCGGCAAAGTGACGAAGGCCAACTGCTTCCGTATCGGCCACATCGGCCATTTGTTTCCCGCTGACACCGATGCGCTGCTGACCGCCATCCGCGCCGTGGCCGGCGAAATGAATCTGTCCCTTTCACCCAAGCCTACCTAAGCTTACGCATGCCTGACCTTTCTCACAACGAGCAGGACGCGCTATACAAACACTGGCGCTGGCGAATTTTCTTCATCACTTGGCTCGCGTATGCCGGCTTTTATCTCACCCGCAAATCTTTCGCGGTGGCCAAGGCGGATCTTGCGCGACCGGAGGTACTGGGCCTGAGCTTGGGCGACATGTCGTGGATGGATTTCAGTTACGCGGCGGCCTACGCGGCGGGGCAGTTTGCCTGGGGCATGTGCGGTGACCGCTTTGGCACGCGGCGCGTCATCCTGTACGGCATGATGGGCTCGGTGCTGACGGCAATTTTCATGGGTGCGTCGTCGCTTGTGATTATGCTGGGCATTCTGTTTTGTTTCCAAGGCGTTTGCCAATCGACTGGTTGGGCGCCTTTGACGAAAAACATCGGTAACTTTTTCGCGCAAAAAGAACGCGGTCGGATGATGGGTTTTTGGTGTACGAACTACGCGCTGGGCGGCGTCATCGCCTCGGCGTTGGCCGGTTTCGCCATCGAGTGGGGGGGGCAAAATCGGCTGGCAGCATATCAGCCCGGGCAACCGCCGGTTCTAGCTGAGGTAATAAAAGTCGCCACCAGCCAAGGTCGTGATGTGGCAACCGCTGAGGTCATTCACGGTCAGTTACTCATTACCCATGCAACGACGCTGTCCCCAACCGCAGCGGCGGACGCGTTGGCCGGATTGTTTCAGGACGCGCAACAAAATGTCCACGCCCGAGCCGCCGCGCTGCGGGGGTTGCATGCGCTGAATGAGCCGCGTTTTGATGAGTCTTTGAAAGCCGCGCTACAGTCGAAGGACGCCGCCTTGAAACGACGGGTTGAAGACCTGCAAAAACAAATTGAAAAGAAAAAGAACCGGGATGTCACCAGCGATTCGCCCAAGCCGGTGGAGGAACGATTAAAGAAAGTCAACCAACAGACCGCCCAAGCGCTCTGGGGCATGCTCGGCTGGCGCTATGCGTTCTGGGTACCGGCTGCAGTGTTGTTATGTATTTGGGGTTTATTTGTTTGGCTGCAGCGCAACCGACCGCAGGATGTCGGGCTGCCAGCCATTGAGGAATATAAGGGCGAGGCCCGCGCGGTGCTCACCGGCGACACCCAAAAAGAAGAGGCCGAGGAAGGCACGTGGCCGCTCATCTGGCAAGTGATGAGCAACCGCATGGTGCAATTGTTGTCGGCGGTGTATCTGCTCCTCAAGCCGGCGCGTTATCTCATCCTGTTTTGGTCGCCGCTGTATGTGAATGAAAAGCTTGGCACCGGCGCGGCGGAATCGGGCATCATCGGCAGCCTGTTCGAACTGGCCGGGCCGTTGGGCGTTTTGCTGGGCGGCTATTTGTCGGACAAGGTGTTTGGCGCACGGCGGATGCCGGTGGCGGTCATTGGCCTCATGGTGGTCGCGGTGGTACTGCTGGGGTTCAATGCCCTGCCAGAAACCAAAGTGGCGCTTGGCTCGGCCTTTTTCTTCGTCGGCTTCTTTTTATACATGCCCGATTCGTTGGTGGCCGGCACGGCCGCGTTGGATTTCGGCACCCGCAAGGGCGCGGGCACGGCGGCCGGCATGATTAACGGCTTCGGCTCTATCGGCGCCATCGTGGGAGTCACCCTGCCGGGCATCCTCAGCGGAATGCTGAGCGAGGACGCGGACATTTGGTACTATATTTTCCCCGGTCTGGGCGTGTCCCTGGTCATCGCGGCGGTGCTGCTGTTGCCTAAATGGAATGCCCTGCCCGTGACCGAAAAAACGGCATGACCCAATCAAACGGAATCTTGTCACTCAACGACTTGATTGCCTCGCGGCGCGCAACATTACTACGAGACTTATTATTGTTTGGAACATTAACCAATGAGCGAAAATAAATCTGACATCATCATCATCGGGGGCGGCGTGGCTGGCTTGTCCACCGCCATGCAACTGGCCAGGCGCGGCGCGGCGGTGACGGTGCTCGAGCGCGAGCAAATCGGCAACGGCTCCACCGGGCGCGCCGCCGGTTTGCTCGGCCAACTGCGCGGCACTGCCGAGCACACGCGCATGCTTATGGACGGCGTGGAAATCGTGAAGGAACTCGAGGCCCAAGCGGGCGTGGAAATTTATGTGCAGACCGGCTCCGTTCGCGTGGCCGAGACACCCGAACGCGCGCAGGAGCTGACCGACCTTATCGAGATGGGCCGCTCAATAAATTTCGACATTAATGAAATACCCATCAACGAGTTGGCCGAACGTATGCCCTACATGCGCACGGACGATTTGACAACCGCCTGCTGGTGCCCGACCGACGGTCATCTACAACCGGCCGAGCTAGCCAGTGCTTATCATAAAGTCGGCCGAGACCACGGCGTACGTTACGAGACGAATTGCCCCGTCACCGGCATGCTACTCGACGGCAAAAAGGCGCACGGTGTACAAACGCCCAAGGGTGAATTCCACGCACCCATACTCGTGAATGCTGCCGGCCCGTGGTCACATCTCGTCGCCGGGCTTACCGACACCACGTTGCCCACCGCCGCGCTAGGTCATGTTTACCTCACCACACAACCGCACCCCGACCATCCCGTGGACCGACTCAGCCCCGGTTTTCGTAACCGCCACCATCGTATTTATGGCCGACCGGAAAACGGAGGCCTGCTCGTTGGTATGTACGGCGAAGACTGCCCTGAGTTCGATATGAATACGTTGCCGCCTGACTTTGATATGTCCGCGATGAAAGCACGGCGCGACGACCTCCATCTTGCAATGCTCATCCACGCCGCGCAGCAACGTTTTCCATGGCTCAATGAGCGCACGCCGATGCACGTTACCACTGGCATCATGACCTTCACGCCGGACGGCCTCCCCTTCTGCGGCCAACTCCCCGACCATGAGGGCCTTTTTTATTGCACCGGATTCTCCGGCCACGGCATCGTGCAAAGCCCCGCCATCGGCGTTATCATGAGCGAGCTGATCCTCGACGGCCAATCCAGCTACGACATCGCTTCAATCGAGGCCGACCGCTACTGGGAAGTGCCCGGCTTCCAAGACCGCGCCGAAATACAACAACGATGCTATGAAATGCAAGGCAGTTACTACGGCCGCGTGGAAGGTAAAACCGCCGCCACACAAACTGATCCGAAGGAGGCAAGTGCATGAAAATACTCGTCCCCTGCAAACGCGTCCCCGACCCTGACCAAAAACTACGCCTCAACGCCGAGACAGTCGGCATTGACCCCGCCGCGCTCACGTACATTCTAAACCCCTTCGACGCGATCGCCGTTGAGGAAGCACTGCGCATCCGCGAGACTGCCCACCCCGACGCTGAGGTAATCGCCGTCAGCATCGCGCCCGCTGAGGGCGAGGCAGACCTCCGTACCGCCCTCGCAATGGGTGCCGACCGTGCGTTGCTCATCGAGCACAACGACCCCACCGACCCGTGGAACGTCGCCCGCCTACTCGCCGCCGTTATCGAGCACGAGCAACCCACCCTCGTCCTCATGGGTAAACAAGCCGTCGATGATGACGCCAACCAAACCGGCCAATTTCTCGCCGCCCAACTGGGCTGGCCTCAAGCCACCTTTGCTTCGCAAATAGAATTCATAGACGACGGAATCCGCGTCCATCGTGAGACTGATCTCGGTATCGAAGTCATACGCACCACACTGCCTGCCATCGTCACCGCCGATCTCCGCCTCAACGAACCCCGCTACGCCTCCCTTCCCAGCATATTGCGGGCAAAGAAAAAATCCATCGAACAAACCACGCCCGCCAAACTGGGCGTACAACTCGAACTCCGTGTGCGCTTGATTGGAATGGAACTCATCAACAGCCAACGCCATTGCGAAAAAGTTGAAACCGCCAGCAACCTCCTCGCAAAATTGCGCGAAACGGAGGTGGTTGGGTGAAGATACTCGTTTTAATGGAACACGACGGTACCGCTCTGCGCTCCGGCAGCGGTGCGGCTTTGGGCTTCGCCCGCGCATTATCAGAAGACATCACCGCATTCGTGCTTGGCGTAAACCTCGAAGCTATGGCCGACGAGGCCGCGAAATTAGCACCCGCACTCGTTGCCGACCACCCCGCACTGTCCGCGCCGGTGGCGGACCGCTGGGCACACGTCATCGCCAAAGTCGCCCGCGCGCAGAACGCCGAACTCATCGTCGCCACCTCCACCACTTGGGCTAAGGATATCGTCAGCCGCGCGGCGGGCTTGCTCGGCGGCGCGATGGCCAGTGACGTGATTGGACACGAGATGGTCGACGGCGAACTGCACTTGCGCCGACCCATGTTTGCCGGAGCCGTCAATGCCACCATCGTACTCGAAGGCTCGCCAAAAATTATCACCGTGCGCCCTTCCGCTTACGACGCGCCCACCGCGGCGGCAACGCCGTTCACCATTGAGGCGGTGGCCACCGATGCCTTTGATTTCGGAAAACTGCCGAACGCAACGCAGTTTGAATCACTCGACCGCAAGACCGGTGCACGGCCGGATGTGACCGAGGCGCGCATCGTTGTGTCCGGCGGGCGCGCGTTCAAGAACTCCGAGGACTTCGAGCAACACGTCGGCGGCTTGGCCGATGCGCTCGGTGCGGCCACCGGCAGCTCGCGCGCGTTGGTCGATGCCGGCATCACGCCCAACTCGCTCCAAGTGGGCCAAACCGGCAAAATCGTCGCGCCCGAACTTTATCTCGCGCTCGGCATCAGCGGCGCGGTGCAGCACTTGGCCGGCATGAAAAACTCGCGCGTCATCGCCGCCATCAACCAAGACTCCGACGCCCCCATCTTCGAGTTTGCCGACTACGGCCTCGTGGGCGACGTATATGAAGAAGTCCCCCGCCTTATAGCGGAATTAAACAGCGGCCAATGACCGAAGACCTTTCACGCGAAATTTTCGGTAACTTGGGCGAGACGTCCAAGACCATCTTTTACGCGCTGGCGGCGGTGTCGTCGGGCGTGTTCGCGTGGGGTGTTTGGCGGCGCGTGAAACTTTGGCGGCGCGGGCGGCCGGACAACGAACCCATCAAATGGCGTGAAGCATTCCAGAACATCCGTAACCGCGCCCTTGCCCAACGAGCCCTACGTGGTGCACGTCCCAAGGCGAGCTTTGCGCACCGAATCCTGTTTTGGGGATTCCTCGTTCTGTTCATTGGAACCATTCTCGTCAGCATCGAGCATTACAGCGCGGCGGCCCTCGGGCGGGAAGCGACCGATCCGCTGTTTCACAAAGGAGTATATTTTGTCATCTACGAAATCACGCTGGACACTTTCGGTCTACTGATGATTGGCGGTGCGGTGTGGTTTGCCCGCCGGCGAATGCGCGCAGATAGCTCGATGGAGCATCGCACGGCCGATTGGCTGGTGCTCGCTTCGTTGATTATACTGGGCGTCACCGGTTATTTTATCGAGGGCCTACGCATCATCCGTGAAAGCACGCCAATGCCAGGTATCTCGTTCGTGGGTTATGGGTTTTCAAAAATATTTGTGGCGGCGGGCGTGGGCAAATCGAATGTGGACTCGATTCATTTTGGCTTATGGTGGTTTCACTCGGTGGTGGCATTTGGATTTATCGCGGCGCTGCCGTTTTGCCGCTTGGCTCATGCGATTGCCGCTGTGTTCAGCCTCGCCACCACACCAAAGCCGCTCGGGCAAATGGAGCCCATTTCGATGGAGGAGGTGGAGGAAACCGGTGAAGTGGGTGTGGGACGGCTCGAACAATTTACGCAGCGAGATTTGCTGCAACTGGACGCGTGCGTATCGTGCGGGCGCTGCGAGGATTTGTGCCCAGCGTACGAAGCGGGCAAACCACTTTCACCGCGCGACCTCGTACAGGATTTGCGCATGCACATGGAGGGCGCCGCGCCGGCTGTACTGCATGGCGAAACCATCGGTGCGGAAACATTGTGGGCCTGCACCACCTGCAACGCGTGCAACGACATCTGCCCGCTCGGTGTCCGGCCCGCCGATTACATCACCGACCTGCGCCGCCATCTTATTGGCGAAGGCGAACTGCGCGGAGCGCCCGCAACGTCCCTGCAAAAAATGCAGCGCGCCGGCAATCCGTGGGGACTCCCCGCGCAAGACCGCCTCAAATGGGCCGACGGCCTCGACGTGCCCACCGTTGCGAACAACCCCGACTTCGACGTGCTCTATTGGGTCGGCTGCTCCGCCGCATACGACCGCCGCACGATGAAAGTCGCCCGCGCGGTCGCCCAGCTTTTGCAGCGTGCGCAAGTCAACTTCGCCGTGCTCGGCCCCGAGGAACGTTGCACCGGCGAATCCGCACGCCGCATAGGTGACGAATTTCTCTTTCAAGAACTTGCCGCCACGAACATCGAGACGTTTACGAAACACAACGTCAGAAAAATCGTCACCCACTGTCCGCATTGCCTCAACTCATTGCGACAAGATTACCCGCAATTCGACGGCCACTACGAAGTCATCCACCACACTCAATTTCTGGGCGAACTCGTCGCTGCCAATAAATTAAAAGCCGCCGCCGTGATGAACGAGACCGTCACTTACCACGACCCCTGCTACCTTGCCCGCGTCAACGGCATCACCGACGCCCCCCGCACGCTGCTCCCCGATAACCTAAAAGAGATGCCCCGCTCCGGTTGCCAAACCGCCTGCTGCGGAGCTGGCGGCGGTCGCATGTGGTTTGACGATCCCGCCGAAGAACGCACCGGCACCGGCCGAATCACCGAAGCCCTCGACACCGGCGCAAAAACCGTCGCCGTCTCCTGTCCGTTTTGTTTAACAATGATGACAGACGGCGTTGCGACAAAAAACGATCAAGTGAAAGTACGCGATGTTTCGGAGTTGATGCTGGAAGATAATTAATCGATTAACCGACTCCGATCCCGTCAATGGGATCGTGATCAAGAAGCTGAGTGATTTCTTGCGGAATACCGGGAATCAGACGCAACTGCCCGGGATCAATCATGGTTCGCAGGATGGTACTGATAAGGTGACTCGGATTATAGGGTTCACTATTTGGCTCACCACCCTGCTTGTCAGATTGTCCGATCACCTTGCCGCCGCCTAAACCGCCCCCATAAAGAATCAGCGGAGCCAAGCGCGCCCAGTGATCGCGTCCACCGCGTTTATTAATTTTTGGAGTTCGCCCCATCTCCCCGCAACAAACAAGCAGAATCTTGTCGGATAATCCACGAGCTTCACAGTCACGAATGAAGGCGGCTACCGCATGGTCAAAACTGCGGCCCACAGCTTCCATGCCATCGATCATATTCAGGTTATTGCCATCCGCATGCATGTCCCACACACCAGCGTAGCTTGCATGAATGGTAACATAACCGCAACCCGACTCGCACAGGCGCCGTGCCTGAAGCAAGAGCTTACCGATGGTGTTAGCTTGGGCATTGTACAGGCCCGCTTTTCCGCGATTGACCTTGTTCCAGCGAGTGCCGCCATCGTACCGACTTGTATCGTACATTGCGAGAGTCTTGGAATTCTCCTGTGAAAGATCCAATGCCTTTGAAACGCCTCCGCCTAGCAACACCTCATAAGCTTGCTGTTGAATATCATCTAACTCGGAGATGCCTCCTGAGGCATCGGCTTCAAGGTTGAGTTTGTCCAGTGCAGCTAGAAGTGAACGGCGGTCATTCAGAAAGCGTTCGCGTGGAAGATTGAGCTTCATGTCTTCCAGCAGTTTGCCGCCTTTGCCAGGAGTGAAAGGAGCAAAGCCAGCACCGTAGGAACCGGTTTCAAAAAGATTACCACGAGCGGAAGGCCCCGGCACATTCTTACTGACTGAAGCTGGGAACAGTACCGCAGTTGTCGGCGTGCCTGAATCAGCACGTGTTATCCCGGCGACCCGTGCAAAGTGAGTACTGATGGCGGCATTCTTCGAAAAGTTGCTGACGATGGGCTGGATATTGTGTCCGGCATTCCCGGTAGAGAAGGAGCGCACCACATTTAACTTATGAGCCAGCTTGGAGAGCTGGGACATAGCTCCTCCAAAGTGTACCCCAGGAATGGTGGTTGGGACCACATCGCCTACCGTGCGAACACCTGAGGGGGCATCGGGTTTGGGATCAAAAGTTTCCAGCTGGCTTGGTCCGCCCTGCTGAAAGAGAAAGATTACGGACTTGCCGGTCAAGGGATTGGGCTGACCGTTGGACAAGTTTGCCTGTGCCTTGGTACTCAGTAATGAGGAGAGGGAAAGCCCGCTCATGCCCAGTCCACCAATCTGCAGCAACTGGCGCCGGCTCAAGCAGTCGTTTCCATCAAAGATACTCAGCATCACTAATCCTTTGAAGACCTAACGCTAACGGAAATTCAGCATTATTCCAGCCGAATTACTTGATGGTTTTCTCAATCCTCTTGATAAATCGCAAGAGGAGCGGATGGGCGGGCTTCGCCATTTGGCCATGATTATAACCGTCCAACTCCATGATTTTGGTATCCGGATGCTCGACCACCTGCATCATGCGCCAGAGGTAGGCGTTCTCCTCATAACGCCCGAGTAATTCCAACTCACGATCACCTGTGATCAATAATAAGGGCGGTGCATCCTTGCGCACGTGAAAAAGTGGGGCCATGTCATCGAGGACCGGTTGTTTCCCATTAATACCGCGTTCCTTACGCACTGTAAAATGGGTGATGGTATGTCCGCTATAAGGAATGAGCCCAGCAATGGCATTGGGATCAATCTTATGAGTGGCCAGCCAGCGTTTATCCAAGCCCACCATGCTAGTGAGATACCCGCCCGCCGAATGGCCGCTTACATAAATGCGCTTCGAAGAGCCGCCATATTTTTCAATATTGCGGAAGGTCCATGCCACTGCGGCAGCGGCGTCCTCGATGTACGCGGGCGATTTCACTTTCGGATGTAGTCGATAATTCACCGCCACTACCGCGATGCCCTTCTCTCGTAACTCCTCCGCAACTTTGCGGTTGCCCGCCTTCAGTCCGCCACCATGAAACCAAACCACCGTGGGGAAATGCTTAATGTGTTTTGGGTGATACACATCCAGTCGGCAGCGCTCCTTCATGTAATCGGTCAACTGAGCACCCTCGCGGTAAAGGATGTTCGTGTCCGTCTCATAGGACGCCTTTGGCTTGATATCCTGTGCATAAGCCTGACAGTTCAGAATGAACACTGTGGCGATGAGGTGGGAAATCCGCATGGCCTCGAGGGTACCGAATCATGGGGGCGGGAACAGTTTTTTATACGGCAATCTCCCTAACTGATTCAGTAACACGATCAGGAAATAATGTTCGCAACACTTCCAACCACGTACTAGTTGCCGCTAGAAAGCTTGATCCGATAGGCAGCTCCGTTCAGCACAGCGGTGTTGCCCGAGTAATTGAAAAACCCCCGACTGCCATCTAGTTCAGCTTTTACCGTGGTAACGCATTCGACACTAAGGAACCATTTGCCGGGGGGTAGCTTCGTTTTAAGGACCTTGGCGCTTCCCGGGGTTTTTTTGGCATGATCAGCATTGCTACGGAATGCGGGTGTGCCTTTTTTTAGGTAGAGACATAAATCAAATCCTTTTTCGCCGGATAATTCGATTTCGACATTGGTCGGTTGTTTGCTGATATCAAAACTAAAGTGGTGGTATTGCAGGTCCCCGATTCGCGTGTGTTCCGGGTTCTTGTCTGAGGTCCACTTGTTCATGTGACGCACCACACCGTTCTTCAATTGGCCCTTGAGGACGGGCGTGCCGACCCCATCAATAGCATATCGAAAGCAGGCCTCGGTCATCTCCAGACGTTCACCAGAGGTGATTCCCTCCGGGTGCGAACCAATATTGATTACCCGGCCCGCCGCTTTATCTTTCTTGTAGGCCCAGATGGCAGCACCTTCATGAACCTTGTGCTTGGGGTAATCATAAGTGGCGAGCACCTCGACATTTTTCATGCTTTTCAGAGCATCGAGTGAGAGCCAGTTACCGTTGTTGTGGTAGACCTCTGCGACATGGTAGTCGCCTCCAAAATCACGGTATTTCAGCAGCGGTGAATTGTGTGGAATCGCATGGCCAACCCGGGTTTGCTTGATGCCGGTTGTCAGCGTGTTGTACGGGAAGATGTTTAGATAACCAATCCGGGGTTCAGATTTTTCGTTCGTGTTCCGTCCGCTCAGGAAAGACCCCGCGCAACTGCCAGAATAACTTCCGCCGTTTTCAAAGAACTGACGGAAAATCTTGCGGCCAGCCAATTCAAGGGATTTACCGTGCGCCGTTGCGCCTCCACCATTAACGTAGATCAACCGAAACCGCGGCTGGCCATCGGGGTAAAGTAACACTCCGTTCTCATCGAGAGCATTGCCAATGAGGAGTTCGCGTTGCTCGTCTGGATCTCGACCGGCATAGAGTTCATAGGATAACCCCATCGATTCAGCTGCTGGCAGATTTCTGCGACTGGAAAGGTTCACCCCGCCGTCCATGAAGATGTCTTTGTAAAACCCTTCCGGCCGATGGGTCGATTTTGGCAAGGGCGGTTTGCCACTCTTAATGATTTTGCGGTGCCTCAGGTTATACTGAGCTCCGTGCCAAAGCGGCTGGTAACGACCATGCGGTTTAGTATCCGACTTCCATTTAGTCGGGTCATAAATCAGCACCACCCCATCGGACTTGCCAATCACTTCGCAGTTATCCTGTCGCACCACAATCCCGGTGCCTTCATCCAGTCCAATTCCCAGGAGTGCTGCTCGATCATGAGATTTATCCATCTTTCCCTCGGGGTCGGTGAGTACCTTGGTGAGATCAAAATGTCGAAAGCGCGGAATCACATGTTGATCAATTGCTACATTACGCAAAAATCCAAAACCACGCTGATGATTGCCAATCAGGATATTGCTTCCATTGGTATCTCCCCGCATGAGGAATGTGCCTTGAATCGTGGCACCGGCGGAGCTGCCGCCAATCACTCCACCGCGTGCGAGTACTTCTTTAAACGCTGTTTCGGTTCGGGTTCCAGTGTAGGCATCAACCAGTCGCCATTGCCTCCCGCCAGTAAACCACACCGCATCAGCCTTGAGCAGAGGTTTAATAAATTTCCCAGTATCGGCCTTGATTGGATCATGAGTGTGTAGAGCGGTTACTTGTGTCAGCCCGAGTGATTCCTTAGCCTCCTTTACATATGAGTGGTTCACATAATCAAAATCCTTACTGCTTGATGAAGCCGTCGTGACAATCACGATTCGAGCATCTTTACCTCCAGCCAATTTTACAAACTCTTTGAAGCAGAGTCGGTCCCTGTCATTTCCGCCGACGATAACAAGAGTCCCCTTGGTTGGCCCAGTCGTTTGCGCGTGGATCGACCCCATTAGGATCAAGGTCATGGAAATTGTGGAAAAAATTCGCATGGACCAAAGATACCGGACCAGCGAAGCGGGAACAGTTTTTTATGCGGTGATGGCACTGGAGACATAACCAAAGCTTGATAGCAGGATGTTGCTGAGCGCAGAGTGAAGGAACACCGCGATGACTTATCTTACCCAAAACCTGACCGTCCTGCGCACGGCCTTCTTGGCTGGTTGCCTGTTACCCCTGATCGCCTTGGCACAGCCCAAGGACGCGAAGCAAAAGATCCTGATTGGCGGCAAAACCCCACGGGAGGTTTTAATCGCTTTTAAGTTCCAGGGCGTCCTCGCTCTTAACAACCGTCAATGGCAAAGCTACCGCGGGGTGTTTTCCCGATTGGATGCCAACGGAGACGGGCTCCATTCCAAGGAGGAATACATCGT
>JAOLZA010000129.1 GCA_028343615.1 Verrucomicrobiota bacterium | reverse complement strand
GATCCGGCGCTTCACACGCACCACGATCGTTTGGGTCATCTTGTTTGAAATGACTTCGCCGCTGCGCTCTTTGCGATGTTTTTCTTGGGTTTCGCTCATGGATAAAATTAGTTGGCGGCCACGATTACGTCTTCTGCTTTTTTACGAAGCAACGTAAGCCGCGTCTCAAGCCGTGCAATTTGTTTGCGCAGCAATGGAATGCGATGGGGCTTTTCCAATCCGCCACCCTTCATGAGAGCGAGGCGGAACAGCTCGTCCTTGGTCAGCAGCACTTGCTCGCGCAGCTCGGCTGCGGGCATTTCATTAATTTCTTCTTTCGTCTTCATTCTGCTACAGGCGTGTTACAAATCGGGTTGGAATAGGTAGCTTGGCCGCGGCCAAACGCATGGCGTCGCGGGCGAGACTCTCGCTCACGCCACCCACTTCAAAAAGCATATTGGCCGGACGTACCACGGCAACCCAGCCTTCCACATTGGCTTTACCTTTACCCATCCGCACTTCCAACGGTTTCTTGGTATAAGATTTTTGCGGGAATACGCGAATCCAAACCTTACCACGCCGTTTCATTTTGCGGGTAATCGTTTGGCGACAGGCTTCGATTTGCTGGGTGGTGAGCCAGCAGCGATCGAGAGCTTGCAGACCGAACTCACCAAAGGAGACATTGCTGCCCTTCCATGCAATGCCGGCACGACTGCCGCGGTGCATTTTGCGGTATTTAACTCGGGCTGGAATTGTGGCGGCCATTTAAATTCTATGCTTTCGTGTTCGGTTCAAGTTATTATTGTTTACCCATGTGGCCACCGGTTTCGATCAGCTCTTCTTCTGCAGATTTTCCGGGCTGATCTTCGCCCTTACAAATCCAACATTTGATGCCGAGTAAACCCGCTTTGGTTTTCGCTTCGGTGAAACCGTAATCAATCGTTGCCCGCAAAGTATGCAACGGCACGCGACCCTCCAAATATTGCTCCACGCGGGCTATTTCCCCACCGTTCAAGCGACCGGCGCAGCGAATGCGAATGCCCTCTGCACCAAAATCCATTGCTGTTTGCACCGCGCGCTTCATTGCGCGGCGATAGGCGATGCGGCGTTCAAGCTGCATCTTTACGTTTTCAGCAACCAGTTGAGCATCTGTTTCGGGCTGGCGGATTTCCTGGATGTCTACGTACACTTCCTTCTTGGTCATACGCCCGAGCTCTTCCTTGATAACATCAATCTCCGCACCGCGGCGGCCAATGACCACGCCAGGGCGAGCGGTGAGGATCTTGATGCGCACGCGCTGGGCGGCACGCTCAATGAGAATTTTGGTGACCGCAGCGTTCTCGAGCTTGCCGTAAAGCAGATCACGAATCGCGCGGTCCTCGGCCATAAAGGCGGCAAAGTCTTTTTTGTCGGAATACCACTTCGATGCCCAGTCCTTGGTGACTGCGGTGCGAAGGCCGATTGGATTGGTTTTTTGTCCCATTTTATTCGTCGTCGGAAAGAGTGATGCGGATGTGCGTACAACGCTTGAGAATGACCGAACCGCCGCCACGAGCCCGAGTCATCCAACGGCGCAATGGCGTGGCCGATGTGGCCATCGCGCTTTTGATGCGAAGCTTGCTGGTGTCCACCTTCCCGCCGTTGTCGAGATACGCCTCAAACTTAGCGAGCTTGGTTTTCAAATGGCGATGCTTACGCTGAATGATGCCATTTTCATCCGAATGATTTTCGATGCCTTTTTTCAACTCGGCCACTTTTTCCTGCACCTCAGCAGTGCTCCATTCGGTCCCAATGTGTTCGGCATTGTGCAGGGCGGTGTTGAGTGTCTTCTCGATGAAGCGCGCTGACTTACGCGGGATGGTGGAGAGCACGGCCTGCGCCTTGCTCACAAGCATTCCTTCTTTTTTGCCGTCTTTGTTTTTTCTGGGCAAAAGTTGGCGAGTCACTTCGCGCATTTTTTTGGGCGACATACGGACATTTTGTGTAGTACAAGTGAATTCCATTATTTAATCTCCCTTTTCACGTGGGCACTGTGGCCTTTGAACACTCGAGTGGG
>JAOLZA010000013.1 GCA_028343615.1 Verrucomicrobiota bacterium | reverse complement strand
AATCGATGTAATAAATTTTTACTACTACTTCCCTCTCGTTCTTTAAGCGTGAGCGATGCTAGGAGCCTTTGACGGCAGGCAGGGTGAATCGCGACTTGATGGCAATTCGTTTGCCCGACCGCTGAGACTCTCGGGCGGCATTCATGATTTCAATCACGTGCAGGGCGTGTTTCGCTGAGACCTCCGGCTGTTTGCCCGTGGCCAGACATTCGGCTACGTGCGAGGCGCCCTGCTGCCAAGAGTAGCCCTCGCCATGTAGGCCGGTTCCAGGACGCGGCTTGTCGGCAGCATGACGCACGATCTTGTTGCCTTGGGCACGCAACGCCAAATCGACGCCATGGGGAGCCCAATCGTATCCGGCCAAGTACATCGAACCACCCGTGGCGGTGATCGAAATCGTGTGATGAGATTGATTAGTAGCCGCGTGATGACCGCCCTTATGGTAGTTGAACCCACACTGCATGTGCGAAATGGCACCATCGTCATGGTCCATTAGAACCATGGCGTTGTCCTCGGCCTCGACTTTGATTCTGCCTTTCCCCCTGATATTCCGTGTTGGGGTGATGATGCTCAACATGGCCACGACCGAACGGGCAGGTCCGAATAGTCCGGTCAGTGTCATTAAGTTGTAAACGCCCAGATCCGGCATGCTGCCGCCGTTCTTATCATAAAAAAAACTGGACCAACCCGGCCCGGCATTACCATAGCTGGCGTGGGCCGCGGCGACGCGTCCCAACTTACCTTCACCCAGCGTCTTGGCCATGAAGCGGAACTGCGGACTCATCACCACCGTCGGAGCGCCCCATATGTTAACGCCCTTCTTCTTGGCCAGATCGAGCAACTCCTGCCCTCCAGCCAGATCATTGGCCATGGGCTTCTCGCTCCAGACGTGTTTGCCCGACTCCAGGGCCTGCTTGTTCAGCCGATAGTGTTCCTGCATGTCGGTTAGATCGACGAGCAGGTCGAACGCTGCACCGTCCAGCATCTTGTCGATATGGGGATAATGATTGGGGACATTGAACCGCTCGGCCGCCTTTTTGCTTCGCTGGGGTATGATGTCGCATGTGCTGACCAACTCAACGAACGGGCTGCTCTTCAGGTGAGGCAGATACTTATTCGCCACGCTACCGCATCCGATTACGCCAACCTTGGTCTTCTTGCCCGAAGGCTGTGCAGCAGCGGTTTGCCCGATAGGCAAGCTGCTCAGCGCAGCCACTGTACCAACTCCAGCGCTGCGTTTAATGAATACACGTCTATTCGTGGTCTCAGCTTTGTCATTTTTCATTTTTGGCACCTTGTTGCCCATCTGCGTGTTTGCCAAGAAGTTTTGGAAGCCGGTTAGGGCAAATAACATTATACTAATCGATCAACTCAATCACCGCGAAAACTGCCCGGTGATCGGAAGCCACGGCCTCATCTAATATTTTAGTTTCAACCACCTTCCACCGTTCTTTTGGCCGCACCAAGATATAATCAATCTGGCGCAAAGGTTTGGTCACCGGAACAGTCGGAGTAACTTCAGAATTGGTGCGGACCCATAATTTGCCGATCTCCTTTAAGGTAGCGCTATTAGGCACATCATTTAAATCCCCAGCCAGAATCGCCGGAATATTTTTTTGCTCACCCATCATTTTATTAATGAATATTGCCGAGGCACGCCGCTCTTGGTCCGGCCGCCGGTGATCAAAGTGAGTCGCCAGAAAAAGAATGTTTCGATCTTTCGAAACCTTGATCATTGATTCAAGTACCCCTCGTTGTTCGCCCATATCCACATTAGGCAGGTGATGGTTCTTGTGACGGGTGATAGGAAATCGGGAGAGGATGGCGTTGCCATAATGGCCGCCTTGAAAGTCGATATTAGCTCCGAAGATACTTTTCATTTTTGTCAGGCGCGCCAACTCAGCCACCTGGTCCGCCTTTTGGGTGCGCTTGGTTTTTTGATCCATCTCCTGCAAGGCCACCAGGTCCGGTTTCACTGATAAAATCACCCGGGCAATGCGCCGCACATCAAGTTTACCATCCACCCCCTCAGCGTGATGGATGTTATAACACAAGACCCGCAACCGGACCGGAGCAGCCTTGGCAGAAGCAAAAATCACCTGCCGCTTGGCCCGACTGATCCCTACCAACCCTCCAGTCACCGGATCATTGGCCAAACCCTGACCGGTAAAGGGAACAGGGTGTTGACCCAAATACTCCAGTTCACTTGCTTCTTTGGGCAAACCCAGCCGAAAGGCCACCGGATCATCATGACCCGTCGTCCACAATTCTTCCCCGCGCCAAATTCCACCCGATAAACTGTGCCGGCCCAGTTGGCTAATGACCTTCGCAGGATAGGTCCAACGTGCCACTTCCTTCCACTTCTCATCGTACTTAACCAGAAACGTCTTGTGATTATCCGCTCCATACAGTGCAAAGTTACACCACCAGAAACCATCCTTATGCAATACCCACGTCAGGGAACCTCCGGCACTACCGAAATCCTTGAAGGTGGTCAGTTTCATGGAGTCAGTATCCAGTGCCTTGATTTCGCTGCGTTCAGGCTTAAGGGGATAGTTTGAGTGCGCACACAGGAGTTTACCCTTCCAGAAGAAGCCACTATTCAAATGCTTGGCCGCACCCTCGCTCGTTGCTACGCGTTTACCGCTTTTGCGGTCGTACTTGGCAACCCCTCGGCTGGTGATGGCATAAACGAAATCCTGATCAGCCGCTGCCGCCTGATGCGCCTCCGGTGCGGCCAAGGTTCGCACCAGTTTCCACGTCCCTGCATTTTCGGCTGCCTGTATCCCTAGAGTGCAAAAACAGTAGAGGGCCATCAGGAAGTGCTTCATCGCCCAAGCTTTTCGCGTGTCGCGGGATTGGTCAATGCCAATGAAAAAACTGTTCCGGTAAAGGGATTCATGTCAATCTACGTTCATTGAATTTTCCAGTGAGCGGCTTGTCAAAGCCTGAAACAATGAACACATTTCCCTTCAGAACCGGCCAACACATCGTTTACATATGTTTGCTGTTTGGGTTTGTGGCCGGAACCTTGAATGGGGCGGGTCGGGTGAAAACAGGACTGCAGGCGATTTACGATTTCAATTCAACAGATGGCCCGGTTGTGAAGGATCGATCAGGCGTGCAGCCGGCGTTGGATTTGCGAATTGCGGATTTGAAGGCAGTGCGGCGCACCAAGGGATCTCTGGAGGTAAGGGCAAAAACGGTGATTCGCTCGGACAAGCCGTCGGCAAAAATTTTTAACGCAGTCCGGCGATCGGGGGCGATCACGATTGAGGCATGGATCAAGCCGGCCAACACACAACAGGACGGCCCAGCGAGGGTGGTGACGCTCTCCCGTGATTCAACCAATCGCAACTTCACCCTTGGACAGAAGAAGGATCGGTTTGAAGTGCGCATGCGCACAAGTGGCACGAGCCTAAATGGCATTCCCGGTCTAGCCGGCCCCGCAAAGACCGCGAAATTGGCGCTGACTCATGTGGTTTACACTCGCGAGCGTAGTGGTCGCGCACGAGTCTTCATCAACGGCAAGCTCAAGGCGGAGCAGACTGTGCCCGGCTCTATATCCAACTGGACAAACACATTTCGCTTGGCATTGGCAAACGAACTCTCAGGCAATCGCTCATGGCTGGGCACGTATTTTCTGGTGGCAATTTATAGCCGCGCCTTGTCAGCGGCAGAAGTGGCAAAAAATTTTACAGCAGGAGCACGAGCCGAAGCTGAGGCCTCGACATTGGCGGTATCGCCGAATGCGGATTTGTTTGAAACCAAAATTGCGCCGCTCTTCGCCAAGCACTGCGTGGAGTGTCACGACCCCGCAACCCACAAGGGTAAACTGGATCTTACGCGCAAGGCCACGGCGTTTGCCGACGGCGAAAGCATCGTGGCGGGTAAAGCCGGAGAAAGTGTGATGTGGGAGGTGGTTTCCAAAAATGAAATGCCCAAGAAACGCCCGCCGCTGTCAGCTGAGGAAAAAATGGCTTTGAAACAGTGGATTGATGGCGGTGCGTCGTGGACGGTGGCAGTAATTGATCCTGCGAATTACACAAACGAATCTCATGCCCGGCAAAACTGGGTGCGACGACTGACAATCCCCGAGTATATCGAGACCGTGCGCGCCACTGTGGGTGTGGACATCGGCGTGATCGCACGGCGCGTGTTGCCACCGGATTTGCGCGCCGATGGCTTCAGTAACACAGCCTACAATCTCAATGTTGATCTCAAGCACGTGGACGCCTTTGCGCAACTTGCCGACATCATCGTGAAGCGTATGGATGTTCCTGCGTTCGCTCAAAAGTTTTCACGAGGACGAAAATTTACTGACAAGGACATGCGGCCGTTGATTGCCAAGATGGGCCAATGGCTTCTGCGTGGACCGCTGGAGGAACGCGAGGTGGTGGCATATCGCGGCATCACCACCACTCTGGCGGCTGCCGGTGTCAGTTATCAAGAGGCCGTGGGAGCGGTCATTAAGGTCATGCTGCAATCGCCGCGATTTATTTACCGCATCGAAAATCAGCAGGGCGACGGCACCCCATGGCCGGTGGGCGGTTTCGAACTAGCATCGCGGTTGAGCTACATCATCTGGGGCGGTCCACCGGACAAGGAACTACTGCGCGCGGCGGAAGCCGGTGAGCTTTCTGATCGCAATCGTGTCGCAGAGCAGGTACGTCGTATGCTGCAGGATCCGCGCACGGTTGACCAGTCGGCGCGGTTTATTAGCGAGTGGCTCGATCTTGATCGCCTTGCCAACCTCCGCCCCAATGCAAAAAAGTTTCCACATTGGAACGCCACTCTGGCCGCTGATATGCGCACAGAGACGCTGGCATTTTTCCGCGAGGTGACCTGGAAACAAAAGCGCCCGCTTTCGGACCTGTTCAACGCGCAGGTCACCTTCGCCTCTCCTCGCCTTGCCTCGCACTATGGACTAAAAACGATTGGAAACAAACTGACGCGCTACAACCTTGCCGCCGTCCCCGGTCGTGGCGGATTGCTCACCCAGGGTAGCGTGCTCACAGTAGGAGGTGACGAGGCATCAATGGTGGCACGCGGACTCTTCGTTTTTCATAATCTGCTGCGGGGCGTGGTGAAGGACCCGCCACCTTGCGTGGACACCACGCCTGTGCCCTCCAAGATTGGACTTACCCAGCGCGCCATCGCCGAGCAGCGCATCGCCAATACCAAATGCGCCGGATGCCATTCCAAGTTTGAGCCGCTGGCCTTTGGTCTGGAAAAATTTAATGGAATGGGCGCCTACCATAATGCCGACGAGCATGGTAACCGACTGCGTGAAGACGGCGAGATTCTGTTTCCCGGTAGTGCAAAATCTATCACCTATAGAACCTCTGCCGAACTCATGGACCATCTCGCCGGTAGCGAGCGGGTGCGCGAAACGCTCACCTGGAAGGTCTCGCAATTCTGCCTCGGCCGACCATTGACGTCCCATGACGCGCGCCACATCCGGACGATTCATAATACAGCTTGGAAAAATGGTGGCACTTATGGGAATCTAATCACCGCCATCGTAATGAGTGACTTGGTGTTAAACACCCAAACGGAAATCCACGAATGAAGCGAATCCACATCAACCGCCGTACCATGCTCAAGGGGCTCGGCAGTGTTGCCATCGGCTTCCCTCTCCTTGAGGAGATGATTGCCGCCAACGCCCTCGGCGCGATCAAGACCGAGGTGCCCGTCCGCGCGTTTAATGTTTTTTTCGGACTCGGCATTCCAGCGCCGTTGCAGGCGGAGGGATTTCAGGACGTGCTCGAGCCTCTCAAGCCGCTGAAAGACAAGCTGCTCATCATGCGCAATGTGGATCAGGTGCGTTGTGATGTGCGAGGCATCAACGCGCATTTTGATGGTGCTACCGGATCCTTTACCGCCATGCCCGCAGACGGCGGGGCGAAGGCAGGAGGTCCGTCCATCGATCAAGTCATCCGCAAGACACATTATCCCAAGGGTCTGCCGACCGGCATGGTTTCCACGTTGGTGGGCGGCACATTTTTCCGCCGTAGCCGCGTGGGACGTTACGTGCACAGCTATGGGGAAAACGGCACGGTTGCCGGCACGATGCAGGAAAAACCGCGCGCCCTGTTCGAGCGCGTGTTCGGCAGAGTGAACCTCGCCAACGATCCAGATGCCCGCCATACGCGCCTCAAGCGCAGCGTGCTAGACTCGGTTGTGGATCAGTATCGTTTTTATTCCGGCCCTAACTCGCCCCTCGGTCCAGCCTCCAAGGCGCGTGTGCGGGAACACCTTGATCGCATTCGCGAATTTGAGCAGCGCGCCTACGCACTGAAACACAAGGACACCAATTCGCCCGCGCTTCCTCCGCGATCCAAAGTGCCTCACGGAGGTCCGGCTGATCCCGGCGGCGAGGGCATCGACATCACGCTGGAGGAACTCACCACCGAGTGGCGACTAATGGCTGATCTTTACGCGCTGGCCATCCAAATGGACCGGACGCGATTTGGCTCCATCACATTCCTTGCCGCTGGCGAACGTATCCGGCTCACGGGCGAATACAAATATAACGGTCGTACACGTTACACTTTTGATGATGCCGCTATGCACAAGCGCTCCGGCTCCGGCGGCTGTAGTCACGAGTGGTGGCACAAGTTCAACGAGAAGAAAAAGAATGAGCAGCTTCGAGCGCACGCGCACATGAAGATGAACGAGCTCGCCTATTTCATGAAACGCCTAGACGAAACAAAGGAAGCCAATGGCCACAGTATTTTAGAAAACTCGTTGCTTACTATTTCCACCGAGTCCGGTGATGGCCGCCACAACGATGTGAAGCGCGAGCTTTCGGGTGTCTTCCACGCCATCACTAGCGCCAACGGCCGTTTCAAGACCGGCCAAATCATGGATGTGAAAGCCGAAGCGATTGACGTTTACAACACAATGCTAACCGCCATGGGCACCAAGAACCGCCTCGGCCCTGCAAAGCGACAACCAGCGGCAATCGACAAGATTCGCGCTTAAGTTCGGCGTACCACGCCGAATAAACGGCGCATCAGCCCGTCGACCTATTCTATTTTTCTTTGGGCACTTCGTTCACAGTGTAGTAGGCGTGACGATGAAGGAGTTCCTTCTGGTCATGATCACGCAGGTAACCCAGGTCAAATTCGTGCACGTGGCCGCGTTTGAGTTCACTTAAGACAATTTTCGCACTCAGGCCGTCCGCTGCGAGCTTGGCGCTTTTTACTTCCGGTGTGGTTTGATCCACTTCAGGCCCCCCATAGCCGCCATGATAGATATGGGTGAAGGTGCTAACCTTATAGTTCTTGGGATCATTACCGGTCTTGGCTTCAACAGGCTTGGTAAAGGTAACTTTAAAACCATCATGTGAAATATTGATCCGCTTGATCTCAAAGGGCATACGCCCGGTCCAGTCCAGTCGTTCCAGAGCAAAGGGTTTAATGCCGCGCACCGGCCATCCGCGGTTGGTGCCACCACACAATAACCGACCCTTGGGAGTAAACTGCACATTGAGAATCCCAGTTGAAAGCCCTTCACGAAACGGATAACACGCTCCCTGCCACACGCCATTCACCTGCTCGGTGGTCGCGCGCATGATGATCGACTGCGTGAAATCCCCGAGAAAAATCTGGTTTTCAAACGGGCCGAACTTTCCGGCGGTGCGGTCTACCACATAACCAGTAATCGAGCGACCCATACGGATGTAGGGAAAGATCACTGCATAAGGTATGAGTTCCTTAACATTTTCCTTCTCGGTCACGATGCGTGTGCCACTTTCAGGTTTGGCAGGTTCCTTGAGGTGTGGCGCGTACTTGTACCAGTTAAAACTAACCGGGTGCCCCATGAAGCCGCCGGGCTTAAGGAACTTGAGACTGCAGGAGGAATTCCACGGACCCTGGCTCTCGATGTAAAAAAGAGCGCCATGCTCATTGGGGCCAATTCCACCTGGACTACGTAAACCGCTGGCGATAGGAATCGATTTGCCTTCAGGGGTGACCTTCATTGCCCACCCGCGAAAGAGAGCTCGCGAATGGTAGGAATTGGAAAGACCCAGCGCCACGAAGAGGTTTCCTTTCTCATCAAACTTGGATCCAAAAGCATACTCATGGTAGTTCCCGTAACCCCACGCGTCAGACACCGTTTCAAACCGGTCAGCGCGACCATCATTATCAGAATCCACAACCCGTGTAAGCTCGGCACTGTGCGTGACATAAAGAGCCCCCTTTCGGTGAGCCAACCCGAAAATTTCATCCAACCCCTCAGCAAATTGATGGAACTGCGGCCTGGGCTTTTCCTCATCGATACCTTTGACAAAAAAGATATCTCCCCGACGGGTTCCCACCGCCAACCGGTTATCAGGCATCAGTTCAAATGCCCCGACCTCAACCACTTGCCCTTTGGGCATGGGAATACTTACCACACGATAATATTCGCGTTCGCGCTTCTCAGTCCCCCATCGGTCCCCCACTTCCTCGGCAAGAACCGCAACACTCAAGAACAGCCCCAGCACACTGGATAATTTTGTTTTAACGCAATAACTCATAACGGATTTTAATCGTAGATTTGCCCTTGGGCAGTTTCAGTTTCAGTAAAAGTTCCCGCGCCTCGCCTTCACCCCGCAATAGCGCAGCCCCTTCAGGCACCTGCAACTTCACCGCATCACTGGTAAATTCTGTTGCCGAACGTTGTTGCAATCTGCCTGTAAGCGCGCGGAAATAAAGTATCTCAGACTTTGGAACTGTGAATTGAATTTTGCGCACCAGACCATCACGGATCGCATCCGCCACCCCGGAAACTGAAGTGTCTTCAACCTCCACTTCCCCAGTCTGGTAGATAAAAGTTGGCACACCATTCTTGTCGAGCCGGTAGCCCTTAAACTGGTAACCCCGATTACGAGGATATAGCGGGTCTGGATTCACCGGGTTTTCCTTATCCATCCTGGGCCGCAGCGGCCACGAATCATCTTCCTTTGCCAAACGATAAAACGCCACATCCTGTGCCAGTTCAATCGGTCGCCCCTTGGGATTAAAATTCCCGGCACCCTGGCCACCCCAGCCAACACTGACAAAATCCCCCTTCCATAAGCCACTCAATGAACCATACTCCGCATTGAAGGCGTAACTCATACCGCCAGGAAAACCCACTGCAATTCCGCGGTATCCCGCAATTCGGCTTCGACCACGGTACACCCGCACCCGATCTGCAACCTTCAAATCCGTCCCCACTGAACGAATCCCTGAAGGATCCCGTGCAGAACGGCCCAGGGAAAAATAGTACCACAAGGCACGCATTTGTTCATCGGTGTCTCCTTCCAAAACATCCTTGCGAACCGCCTCACCGCCAGGCCAATAATTAGGCATCACAATACCCGGCCTGTACTTCTGCGGATTCTTCATGAAATGAACGAACCAACTGGGCTGCAACCGCTCAAAGGAATTGAGTAGATCAACCCCCTTTAACCCCGGAGAAGCTTTGCCATTGAAGTTGTGGCAGGCGATGCAGTTCAACCCCTTGTCACCCAATAGCAAATGGCCGCCATCACGGTACTTGCGCCGGTCATTACGCTTGGGCTCGGTCAACTCCACCTTTGGCAATTGATCAACCTTTTCAAATAACCCCGGCAAATGACCAAGATTAGTTTCACCAAATTGCGGCATGCGCGTGTGCATATAGGGCCGCACGGTTTCTGCATCAAACAAAACCTTACGCAACCATTCGGGCTTCAACTTTGCCCCCACCCCATCCAATGTCGGAGGAATCCGTGCAGGATTTCCCAACCCATCCTCATCGGTACCGAAATATTGGAACATCACATTACTCACCCCTCCTGCCCCATCACGCGTATGACAGACAATACAGTTGAAGGCAGCCAATGACTGGTGGATTTGCTCCTTATCTCCAAGTGGATCACCCAGTGCAGGAAGAGCTTGATTGATTGCCTCTCTTTGTTTCTGCGATAAATGAAAATGAGGCACCAAGGAGGGCTTTGCAGACAAACAACCTCGACCCAGTCGCAGTTTTTCCTGCGTCAGGGAGGGGCTGCCCTTCAACCCATCGAGCTCATGACATGAGACACAATTCAGCTGTCCAAAATATTTCTTGCCCGCTGCCACCTTGGCTGCAACGGGTTTAAAATCCGAAAGTTTAACGGCTTTAAATCCGATCAAGTAACTGGCAATCGATTTTGCCTCTTCACGCGTAAGATTCATATCAGGCATTCGCCCAGAGGGTCGTGCGTGAAGGGGCTGAAACAAAAATTCGGACAGTGAATCCACGCCATACTTCGATGACACATGTGATAACTGCACGCCTTTACCTGGCAGATGACAATTAATACACCCGATTTTTTCAAAAAGTTTTTTACCCGGATCAACTTCCTCCTGCTTCACAACACCTTCAATAAAAGAATTCCCCGTACGACTGATCAAATAGTGTGTTAACGCCTCGGCAATCTCATTTCTTTCGGGGTTACCCTCCAGGAGATCCGGCATTTGTGTCCCCGGATCCACGCTCTGTGGGCTGGCAATAAATCTCTGTATAAAATCTGGATTTAAACGCGAACCCACCAGCGATAAATCCGGCCCTTTCTTTTGCTTAACTGTTTCAGTGGCATGACAGGACGCGCAGCGTAACTCCGAAAACAAAAGTCGGCCCTTTTGAGTTTCAGACAAACCATGTTTACCTGTCAGCCCGGGAACAACTGGCGCAGCCATTACCCCCGTCGCAGCCAAACACAATATGCCAACCGATTTTTTCACTTTTTCTTTTTCTTTCCCCCCGCAGCCTTGCGAAGTATCTCAAACACTTGATCATATCCACCCCCCGGAACCGCGTTTCCACCAGGAACAAATTCTCCATAAGGTCTCCCTGAAAATTTATTTAATTCGACGGCGAGTGTTTGCTTCAACTGCTTTAATGTACGCGCATGACTTGGGTAGCCCGCAAGATTCTTTTGGGCATCCGGATCACGTTTCAAATCATAAAGCTGATCACCTGTATAGGCACGCGGATGGGTGGCAATGGACCGGGAAACCCCGCCACTTAGGCCTGTTAAAGTTTTTAAATACCTGCGGTGACTCTCCCTGACCCCGGCAACCTGTTCGCGGGTGTAACGCAGGGCGATGTAACTATGGGTCTTGGTTTTAATGGACCGGGCCGCACCAATCTCAGCATAAACATGTTTGCGTACAGGCTTATGCGGCTCCTGGAAGAGGGATACCAAACTCACACCGTCCATCCGGTACTTCGCCGCCGGCTTTGCCCTGGCCAACTCAAACCAGGTTGGGACAAAGTCGGTATTTTGAATGAGCTCTTGGCTGCGAATCCCCGCTTTCATACCCGCTGGCCAGCGCATGATACAGGGCACTTCAGTGCCCTTGGCCTTGTAAAGTGAACCCTTGTGACCGGATCCATGGTCGGCAATAAAAAGAACCACGGTATTTTCCGTTAATTTGAGTTCATCAAGCTTGTCCAGGATGAGCCCGAGTGAATCATCCATCCATAGGTAGCCGGCCTGATCGGATGTTAAGCCAGCGGCCTCAATCCGCTTCATCACCGAACCCCGCGGGGGAAGCACTTTTAAATCCTTCTTAATGATTCCTTCTCCGGTGACCCTGGGTTTATCCAATGACTTATGCCAGGAGCCATTCGGCCCATGTAAAAGCGTGGTACAGTAATGCATATAAAATGGCCCATTTTTATGCTGCTCAATGAACTCCACTGCCGCCGCTGCAGTCCATTCTGGATTGTGACTTTGAAAAGGGGCCTTGGTATTATCCCAGTAAATATTCTTGGCCCAAGTGAACCCGAAATCCTTCACTGCTTTCCGGTAGCCCTTTTCATTCTCATACTTTTTACGATTGAGCGCTTCTGTAAAAGGGGCATTCTTTTCAATCTCATGCAAACCATACTTTTTGCGAAACTTTGGATCACTGAGTGATGGTCCAACATGAAACTTGCCAACCATGCCGGTTGCATACCCTGCCTTGGCCAGCACGGCGGCCACATTCTGGTTATCCGGCTCCAATTGAACATTAAAAGCAGGCAGACTTTGTTGCCCTTTGGGAAATAATTCCAAAAAACCAGCCGAGTAGGCAGAACCCGCATAACGGCCGGTGAGAAAGGTGTAACGTGAAGGTGTGCATACGGTGCTGGTGACATGCGCGTTCTCGAAGGTGATCCCTTCCCTGGCCAGCCGATCCAGATTTGGCGTGAGAACCTTCCCGCCATAAACACTGGTCTCGTACTTGTCGTAATCATCCACCATAAAGACAATGACGTTGGGCCGGGGTGCGGCAATAGAAATTCCGAACATTCCAAATATCATCAGTATTAACCAGTACTTCATCGCCGTGAGCATTAGGTAGACTGGAACAAGGGTCAAACCTCAAGAGGCTTAATCAAGCTAATTCCCACTTGCCCAAAAGGCCATAAATTCAGAAACTCGACGGCGATGAACTCTTCTTATTTTCCAAGCTCTGCTCTACTGATTCTCCTACTCTGCCTGACGTGGACGGAGAAAAAAACGGAAGCTGCCGAAACCGTTAAGGCGATGACTTTCAACATTAGATACGCTAGTGCATTTGGTGCAAATTCGTGGCCGAAGCGCCAAGCGGGCGTGGTGCAGGTAATTCGTGAGCAAAAACCGGATATCATTGGCACCCAAGAAGGACTCCATCACCAGCTACTGTACATGGACAAGGAATTGACCGAATACAAATGGATTGGTGTGGGACGTGAAGGTGGAAACCGCGGTGAATTCATGGCGATCTTTTATCGATCCGATCGTTTAAAGCCTCTGGAAGAGAAACATTTTTGGTTGTCCGATACCCCGAAAGTGGTTGGTTCGGCTAGCTGGGGCAACACTGTCAAACGAATGGTTACATGGGCCCGGTTCCTCGACCGCAAAACTCATAAGGAATTTTATTTCTGGAACACCCATTTTGATCACCGCTCACAGCCTTCACGGGAAAAATCTGCTCTTCTCATCAACAAACGCGTTGCCGCGCTGCAAACAAAACTACCGGTTATTCTCGTTGGCGATTTCAACGCAATAGCTCAATCCAACAAAGCCTATCACACGCTGACCAAAGGCGGCGGTTTCCAAGACACTTTCACTACCGCACAGAAAAAAGTAAATGCCGAATGGAACACATTCAATAGCTTCCAAAAAACTAAACAGGGCAAGCGTCGCATTGATTGGGTACTGACCAACGGACCCCTGAAAGTAACCCGTACCGAGATCGTTCTATTCAAAAATTTCAAACAACTGCCCAGCGATCACCAGCCTGTAACTGCATGGTTGCAACTGGAATAACACGTTTGATCAATTCTCATATTTGTAACAGCCTCATAAAATTCGGGGAAGTTACTGCTTATTTCTCTTGAGCAGTCAAGGTGACATCGCCTGAAGGCATCGCAAACCTGAAAGACCGGGCACTTGGAAGGGGGATATCGATTAGCTTTGAATCAGTCCTCCAGTAAAAGAATTTGTTCGTAGCGGCAGTTACCGTAACGACCTCGCCGGGCTTGGGTGCGACAGGGTTTGCTTTGCCGCCGACGACATTTAGCTTGAAAGGTTGCTTGCCATAAATTGCTGAAATGGTCACGTCGCCCGATGGTGTGGTAAAGGATGTGGATCGTGAAGTCGCCTCAGCAAATCCCCCCTGATCACTTGCCCATTTCACAAATGGTTTGTCCCCCTTTGATTCAGGAGCAGTAATATTGACAACCGTGCCGGGCTCATAAAACCCATAGTCACTCGTGTCACCGGTGAAGGGCCGTTTACCACTAGCCACCTTCACAATCTTACCATCATTCACCTTAAGAACATAATTGAAAGGGGTATCATAGGTTTGGGAGAGCATCCAAGCCATACGCATGCTGAAAAACGCATGATCATTTCCGCGAGGGCGACTGATGTGTCCCCAACCGGGAATCATGGTAAAACGGCCATAGCCGCCAAGATCGAGATGCGATTGGAACAAAGGTAGCTGCTCGGATATCTTGGAAATCGGATCTTTCGGACAATGCAAGTTCCAGACTGCGGTTTTGAGAGTTTTGCAGGTTTGAGCGGTAGTTCCTCGCTTGACCTGTCTGCAACCCCAAGCACCTAGTGGCATCATAGCGGCGATTTTGTAGGAGCCGTCATTACCGCAAGCGACGATCCAAGTGCCCTGGCCGCCCATGCTAAAACCGGTGACGTAAACCCGGTTCTCATTGATACTTACTTTGCTTTTGACGTGCGCAAGGAGCCGTTTGAAGGCCGTGGCATTCCATTTGGCAACCGGTTTAACCGGCGAGACGAGAATATAACCGATGAAATCGGAAACGTTTCGACTATAGCCTGCGTCGGTGGTTAACTTGTTGTCCTTTAGCCTGTCCGAAATCATGTTCCGCTTGCCCTGATCAGGATGAAACCGGCCCCTTCCCCCACCGTGCAGGTAGAACACGACTGGATAGGATTTCTTCGGGTCATAATTGTTGGGTACATAAACCGAATACTGATAGTTCGCCTTGGGAACCGTGCCCTCAGCATGCGAATAATTATGAAACTTTCCGGGAGTGTAATCCGCTGAACGGACATCATGGGTCACGACAAACAAGCTTAGTATTGTAAGATATAAACAAGTTTTCTTTTGCATGGAAAGAAGATGCCATCTACGCCGCAATTTAGCAACTCACTGGCAAGCTGATAATCGGATTATTTTTGCCGCCGTAAGTCATTGTCACGAAGGGATTTTAATTTGGCGGCGAGGCGGGTTTTAAATTGGGTAACAGTTTTTTGATAGACGGGATTTTTGGCGAGGTTGGTGTATTGTTTAAGGTCGGCTTTCATATCGAACAACTCGACACCGCGTTCAGCGTCTTCGCCGTATTGAATGTACGCCCATTGGTCGTCGCGCAACAGAAAACCTTTACGCATAGGTGCCACGCTAAAGGCGGTAGTACGAACTTTGTGTTCAGGGTCCTGAATCATAGGAGATATATCTTTGCCCTGAAGGCGGGGTTGAGCAGGGAGAGCGCATAGACTGGTCAAGGTGGGATAGAGGTCGAGCAGCTCCACGAAGGATTTGCACACGGCGGGTTTTTGGCCGGGCACGCTTATGATGAGCGGCACTTGTGCCGACTCATCGCGCAAGCTTACCTTGGCCCAGAAATCGTGCTCTCCAAGGTGATAGCCATGGTCACTGGTAAAGATGACTATGGTGCGATCGGCAACGCCGGATTTTTTCAGCGCGGCCAGCACCTTGCCAACTTGAGCATCCATGTAGGCGACGGATGCATAGTAGCCGCCGACGGATTTCTTCTGGCGGCGGATATCCATCTTCATGTTGGCGCTGGTGCAATAATTGATGCCCGCCTTGGGGATATCGTCCCAGTTGCCGGGTATCTTGGGGGGCAAGACCATCTTGCTGTAGGGCTTGAAGGGCGGATAATAGGATCGCGGGGCGACGAAGGGCACGTGCGGACGCACGAATCCGACGCCCAACCAGAAAGGCTTGTCCTTGTGAAGATGAATCAGTTCCGCCGCTTTTTCCGCGGTTTTGCCATCGGAGTGCACGAGGTCATCCCCGTCGGCTTCCACGACCACGAAGGTGTTGCCGCCCACGGCAGGCTTCTTGCCATCGGGATTGTTCTGCAAGGTTTCCCCATCACCCGGAGCTCTCCATTCGGGGCCCTTGCTGTTGAACCGCTCCGTCCAGGAAGCCTCGTCGTCCGCCCCGTGACTGCCCTGCTCTATGCCAATGGGTACTCCCATGTGATAGATCTTGCTCACGCGTGCGGAATAGTAGCCGTGGTTTTTGAAATGCTGCGGCCAGGTGACCCGATTCCCAATCGCCGGCCGTGGACTCTTGTAGCCCAGCACCCCAATCGCGTGCGGATAATAACCGGTCAAAAATGAAGCCCGCGACGGTCCGCAATACGTCCCCTGACAATACGCCCGCGTGAACCGTGTGCCACGTGCGGCAATCGCATCAATATTCGGCGTTTTGCAAACCGTGTTGCCATAGCACGACAACGCCGTGGAAGTGAGATCATCGGAAATGATGAACAACACGTTATACTTCGGCGCAGCCTCGGCGGGCAAAGCGATGCCCAGAGTGACCAAGGCGGTAAAGAGGAATTGTTTCACGGGCCAAACCTAACGCCCGATTCTGTATTTGTCGCCTGAAAATACTCTCCGCCGGTGCAATTTGATCAGCGAAGCGACAGGACAAGTCCGTCGACAAGGAACTCAACGCCGCCTAAGTCAGCCCCTTGGATAATGGTGCATATCACCATTCGGATGAGGGAAAAGCATCGGCCATAATGCGCCTTTGCACATTATCCAATGACATCTTTGTCGCACTAAATAAATTACTCCCAAGTTTTGTCCGGATCAAACGGAACGTATCCAATTGCAGCATCCGGGTTCGGCTTTGGCAGGCAAGCCTTGATGGCCTTGTGATATCGATCCATTTCAGCAGCCAATCGGGTCACAAGAGCTTTATTTTGGGGCGCGATGTTTTCTTTTTCACCAATGCTATATTTAAGATTATAAAGGTAGTGTGAATCGGGCTTCTCGTAGAACCGGAAAAACTTGTAATCCCCCTGTAGCACCACCGAATGCGGCGCGGTGTTGCGATGGTGGGGATAATGAAAATAGAGAAACCGCTTGGCCAATTCTCTGTCCCTTTTCCCCTTCAAAAGCGGAGTAATCGTGACTCCATCAATGTCGCGTAGCTTTTCCATTGAGCCGCCGGCCAAATCGACAAAGGTCGGAAGGAAATCGTAACCCACCACATTCACATCACAGCGAGAGCCTGTCTTGATGCCGGGACCAGCCACGATCATCGGCACGCGGATGCCACCTTCCCAAAGCCACCATTTGTTGCCGCGCAAAAATTTCTTGGCACCGGTATCGCGGTGATGACCGTTGTCGGACATAAACACCACATAAGTATTATCCCGCAGACCAAGCTCATCGAGCTTCTTCAGGAGTGCGCCTATGCTACGATCCATATCCAGTACCATGGCCGTACGCTCGGCCACTCGTTTACGCAGGCCATTGGACTCAATATCCCGGATGCCTTTCAGCTTCAGGCATTGAGCGGCAGTCTCAGGCAGGCATTGCACGGCGTTATGCTCGGCGTAGTGAGAAACCTGCAGGTAAAATGGCTTGCCGGCTTTCGCCTGTGTCTCCATGAACCCAATCGCCTTGCGTGTCATACTGAAGATAAGCTTAGGGTCTTTCGGATCCTTGGAATTTCCCTCAGCATTGGTGGTTGCTCCGTCATGCACATCATAACCATGTTTGCCGGGCCCACCGCCATAGATGTGCCACTTGCCAACGTGCGCAGTGGCATAGCCCAATGGCTTCAGGTATTCAGCAATGGTATCCTGTTTGGGATCAAGTGATCCAATGGGTTGAGGTTCAAGGACAAGTTTCCCTTTATTGCGGCGCCCTCCGTAGGTGACCTCACGCGAGGTGGTGCCAAAATTACCGTTCCCACTAAAGCGCGTACGAGCTGCGCTCATACCCGTCTGAATACTACAACGAGATGGAGCACACATGCTGGCCGGAGCGAAGGCGCGACTAAAGATCATGCCATCTTTGGCCAGTTGATCAATCACCGGCGTTTGCCGGGTCTGCCCCGCGGACACCTTAACCCCTTGCTCCATCTGGACCGCCGTTCCGTACCACGGCATGTCATCAGCGAGGATGAAAATGAAGTTAGGCTGCTTAGCTGCAGTAGCGGAACCCAAAAGACCCCACGTTAAGAACGCGAAGACATAAGATAACTTAACACGCTTCATTACTTCTTTTTGTCTCTCTTTTTCTGTTTGTTCGGTTTTGTGTACTCTTTGGGCAAGGTCGCAATCCAGTCATTGATCATCCCGGTCAATCGGTGAACAACCTGAGGCTTCTCTTTAACCAAGTTTCGTTTCTCACCCGGATCTTCAGCCAAATTATAGAGCATCGGTCCTGTTTGCTTGCTGTTGTATTGATAATACTTCCAATCGCCTACGCGAACAGCCGGGCGGGCATTCACATTGCCCACCCGCCAGAAGAGTGGCTTGGTGCGGGTGCGATTAGCACCCAGCCAGATATCGGAGACATTCTCACCATCCAGATTAGGTGCGGTGTTTTTGGTGCCGGTGAGCTTGCAGATGGTAGGTAGCCAGTCGATAAATGAGATAACGGAGCTTTCATTCACTCGTCCAGCCGGCACGTGGCCCGGCCAGCGAACAATGAAAGGTACGCGAACACCCCCTTCAAACTGAGTGTGTTTCCCCCCCCGGTAAATCCCGGGTGAACCGAGCATATTGCGCGCGGCATCAATGCGAGATGGGGCTTCATTACGACCGCCACCTAACTTAACCGGTGCCGGCCCATGGTCACTGGAGAAAACCACGATCGTGTTTTTGCGCAAACCCAGTTCATCCACTTTTTTGAGTAAACGCCCGATGCCGGCATCCATATTCCAAACATCGCCAAGGTAATTGCGCATCCCCTCATCAATATCACCTCTCAATTCACGGCAATGCTGAAACTTCTCGCGCATGGTAGAATTAAACTTCGATTCATCCACCACCACGTCCTTAAACTGGTCACTAAACGCCTTGGGAGGCTGGACCGGAAAATGAGTGATATGCCCCCATACATTCATGTAGAGGGGTTTATCTTTTTTCGCATTCGCTTCGAGAAATTCAATCGCCGTATCAATGATATATGCATCGCGCCCACGCGTGGCACGATCCTTTGTATCGCGCTTGTTACCATTAATGACATCAATACCGTATGTGCCATTCTCAGTCTTTGGCCCAATATGCCATTTACCAAAATGACCGGTGCGATACCCGTTCTTTTTCAACAGCTCGGTGATCGTTACCCGATCTCCAAAACCGTGGTCAGACATGTACTTGGCAAAGGTAGCGGGATACTTGCCGGTCATCATGCCCGTGCGGCTAGGGCAACAAGTAACACCTGTGACATAGGCTTGAGTAAACCGTGTGCCTTCCCTAGCCAACTGATCTAAGGACGGGGTCTTCGCGTAAGGATGCCCATAACAACCGAGATCGCCGTAGCCCAAGTCATCAGCGAAAATGAAAATGATGTTGGGTTTCTGCGCCGCGTTTACACACACGACAAAGAGGCTTACAAAAATGAGGGGGATTTTCCGAATCATTGCTGCTGACAGCATAAGGTTAGTATTCAAATATTTAATAAAACGGTTCTGAATCAGCAGACGCGTCCCAAGCTAATAGGATACAAAATTTACGCCATTGCCGCCTTGATCGCTTTTTGGATCAGCGCCTTGGTCTTCAGCGAGCCTTCGATTGGGTCTATGCCGCCGCCTTCGAACTCAATCGAAATGACGCCGGAGAAGTCGGACTCGTAAATGATCTTCAGCATCCGATAGTAGTCAGTATTGGTTTCATTACCTTTGGCGTCGAACTTCAATGCCTTGGCACACACTGCCGGAGCAAAAGGGAGGCTCTTGGTCACCCCTTCGTAGCGATTATAGCGACCAAAGTTATTGAAGTCAGGCAACAGACCCGCATTGGGACGATCAATCTTTTTCATCGCAGCTAGAAGCCAATCCGGATCTTGCGAATTGCCGCCATGCGGCTCGATCACAATCTTCACTTTGGTGCCTTTGGCGTAATCACACAAAGCACCCAAACCCTTGGCGGCATTATCAAGATTTTCATCGCGATCACCTCCCGATCGGCAATTAACACGAATCGCATCACAGCCTAGTTGCGCAGCGCAATCCACCCAGCCCTTGTGTTCATCAATCGCGCGGGTTCGCGCCTTGGCATCGCGCGAATCGAGCTGGTTCTTGGCATCGACCAGAATGAGTACATTTTTCATACCCTCACCCGTGGTGCGCTTAACTAATTCCTTCATGAACGGCTTATTAGTATGCTTCCCGTTAAAAGGACGGTTCCAGTACTCAATATGAGTGATGCCCAACTTTTCCTTGGCCAAAGCGGGATAGTCCAAGTGGTCGAGTTTACCGGACCCAATCCAGCGGTGGAATGTATATTCCTGAATACCAATCTGAAAACGGTTCGGATCATTCTTGTCCTTAGCCAAAAGCGTGGGGGCGAATGAAATTACCGGAGCAGCCAGCGCGGCATTACGAATAAAGGTCCGTCGAGAAAGTGATTGCATGCGCGAAACCATGACGCATCGACCGAAAAAAAGGAAGCTCTGTTAGGTTTTTAAACGCTCATGGGGTCCACTTCAAACTATCTAGATCCTCCGGAGAAACGAGCTCGGAGCTACCATCGCCAAAGAATACGGCCAGCTTTCTAGGCTTGTGATCCTTGGCAAATTTTTTTGCATCCTCAAGATTCCCAACCCCGTTCCACCCTAAGTCAGCTTCAAACAAAACGACTATTTTCTTATCATCGATCGGCCATCTTATTTCATCGGATTGTTTTTCGGCCACTGCTGCATTTATGGCATAGTGGCAATGTTTTTCATTCGGATTTAGTTTCTTGGCATTGGGAGCCTGTAGTGAAATAAACGCCTTTCCCCCTCCCATTTCTTTGAAAATCACATCACACCAATTGTTGGCTGCCGGCAGTTTCTTATTAATATCAGCGTAGTCACTGACACCTTTCCCGAGGTCTCCTATGTTTCGTTTGCTTAGAATCTCATTAGCTCTCTGAGCCATGGAATTCGACGCTAATCCCCAGCTTCCAATCCCTCCAGAACCTTCCCAGCTTGGAAATCCATTCATAAATAACCCAACAGATGGGGCATACATACACTGTAACGTAAGCGCAAATTCCTTCCCCTTGCTGGTTATGGAAACATAAACGCGTACATCAAAACCAATCACCTCAAGGGCGTCAGGCAAGCCCAATACTTTTACCTCACTAATGGTGACATCGCTCCAGTCCACTCCATCTTCTATTGCGGAAGAACGGATTTCTTCCAAAAGTGAACTTAAATTGTTGCGAACTCCTTCTTTCTGTTCTTCGACAGAAGAAACAAAATTTTCCCTTAAATCTCCCATTTCCCCTATCAATTCATCAACGGACAATCCACCTTCCTTGGCTAAAGTCTCCATAGTTTTCTCTATATCATCAGCAATTCTCTTCACATCACTCTTTGAAGAACCATAGAGGGACAGTTCAAACATCGCGTCTTTGTCATTGTCTTTCAATGCCTTCACTACACGCTCTGCCAATTCTTTCGGAGTTTCAATTTTACCGCCGCCAGAAACTTTGGCGACTAATTCAGGCCCGTAGGTGATACCAGCAAAGATCAATCCCGAAATCAGAACCACAATCCCGGCAATCATCGCCACCTTCTTGCCTTTGCCCGACTTGCCTGCAGCCGCAGTAGCTTGGGCCGGCACCGCCATTCCCAGCACTTCATTAATCGGCTTCCAGTCATCCATGCCATCATGCCAACCCCAGTCGGTGGGCAATAGCTGACCAGAGGCAAAATATTCCTTCGCCTTCTCACGCGAGTAGGGGCCGATGGGTTCGCCCTTGCGCGTAACGCTGATTTTGTCCGGATCATCCGGTTCTGAATCTTCAGGCTTTTCCTCAGCCGGTTTTTCTGCAGCTGGAGCAGCCCCTGCCATCGTACGTTTGGGTATTCCGCCTCCAGAAGGAGGTGGCGACGGGGGAGGTGTTGCCGGTGGCTGGGTAGCAGCTTCCAACACTTCACTCAATGGCTTCCAGCCATCCGCCCCGGCATGCCATGCCAAATCCGTGGGCAATAGCTGTCCGGCCGCCATCATCTCGCGGGCATTGGCCTCCGGATACGGGCCGTGCTGCTCTCCATTGCGAGTGATGTGGATGTCCATCGGCCTTCGTATTTAATCACACCTTCTTCAATACTGTCTAGGAATGTGCCGAGGAGGTTTTTTCACTTCTTCTTTTTTGGTTTACGCCCGCCACGTGAGACAGGCTCTGGATATTTAGCCAGTGTTGCCGCTAATTGTCGCACCAACGCGGGTTTCTGGTTGGCCAGGTTCACTGTCTCTACTCCTCCCGTGGAATAATCATATAACTCATATTCCGCCTTACTAACCGGCTCACCGGGGTTGCGCCATTCCACCAGCCGGTAGCGTTCAGTACGAATCGCGCGCCCTAACCGCCGGCGTGGGTAGGCATGAAAGGCATGATCCCGCACCCGTACTTTGGGGTTTTTCAAAACCGGCACCAAGCTTTTGCCATCAATGGACTGCGGCCCTTTGGGCACAGGCAACCCGGCCAGTTCTGCAACCGTCGGATAAATATCCACCGTCTCAGCCAGTTGCCGGGTGACGCTGCCACCTTTGGCCACGCCCGGTGCCACAATCAGAATCGGGATGCGGTTGGCCTGCTCATAGTTGGTATGCTTGGTCCAGATACTTAAGTCACCCAGATGCCATCCGTGGTCTCCCCACAGAACCACAATCGTGTCATTCTCCAACCCCAATTTTTTCAGAGCTGCTGTCACCCTCCCAATCTGTACATCCACATAGGCTGTACTCGCATAATATCCATGAATGAGTTCACGTGTAAGTGCCTCATCTACCTGTCCATTGACTGGCACTGGTTTGTAGGCAGATATTTCACCCGCTTTTTTCAATGCCACAGGTGGAGCGTCCTTAGGAAAAGTTTTAATCTTGGGCATGGGCAACTTGGCCGGATCAAACATGTCCCAGTATTTTTTTGGCGCGGAAAATGGTAGATGCGGACGCACGAAACCGGCAGTAATAAAGAAGGGGGTGCCATCCTTTTCACGCCGCACCTTGGCAGCCTGCAACCGACCAATAGTTTCAGTTGCCACGCGGCCATCGGCGTAATCATCATCTTTTGCCACCGGAGCCTCAAACGCCGCGCCCCGCGGCAACGAACGAATGCTCCCAAGCTTCTGGTTGGTGAATAGAGCCTCCTCACGGGTGAGCTTGCCGCCATCAGTACTCTCAGGGTCAAGATACTCAATTACCTTGTCATAAAAATGAGGAATACTGAAGGACTCGGGATCACCGAGATTACCATGGCCGATATGAAACACCTTACCCAACGATTCAGTACGGTAACCGTGCTTCGCAAAATACTGCGGCATGGTCACCGCATTGGGTAAAACCTGACGCAACTGGCTTCCCAGCCCATAGAGGCCCGTGGAGGTGGAGTGTGAACCCAACATCAACGTAAAGCGTGAGGGCGCACACACCGCCTGATTGCAATAGGCCAAATCAAAACGCATCCCGCGCTTCGCCAAAGCATCCATGGCCGGGGTAATCGCATGCTTGTCCCCATAGCAACCCATAGCCGGCTTCAAATCATCGACCAGTATCAATAGTACATTAGGTTTTTCAGCGTGGACGAACCACGAAAGAAAAAGGAAAGGAACAAAAGTTTTTAATCGCATTAATCTTATCATTTTAAAATCCGTACTGAGATGGCTCCCAATCGCCATTGGCCGGCTGCCTCCACACCATAGTGCGGGCTACTGGCCAACTTTAAAATTTGGCCGGTTCGAAGTACACCAAGATCGCTGATGATGCCTTCTTGCGTTTTCGCGTCATTATCTGCGTCCACACAATAGATTGCCAAGGGAGCTCCTGCACCCATTTGGTAGAACCCACCACATACGCCGTTCCCGGCCACAATCGCCACTGATTCGACAATGACATCTCGGCTAAACTTGATGTGTAAAGCTTCCCCATCATTCACTTGGTCAAAATTACTACCAACCAACCCAAGACCTCTGAAATTAGTGGAAAAATTCGTAGACTTTTGCCCCTTAATAGTCATCTCCAAGTCAACCACTCCAGCTTTAATCAGGCTGGGCTTCTCCCTCTTAACGCTGTGCCCACTTGCAGGTTTGGCATCAAACTCTTCTGCCAACTTACTTTTCTCTTCCGGGGCCGAACGCCAATCAAATACAAACCGCTGGCTTTTAGCCTGTTTAACCAGTCGCGTAGCAGTCCGCCGGTAATTCAATGCCTCAAGAGTAAGTAAACGAATAATGGCTTGAGAGTCTGAATTATTAATCAGGTTTTTCTCTTCCTTTGAATCGGCTGACAAATTGTATAATTCAACCGCCTTGGTTTTACCTTCGCGTAACAGGCTCGCATCAAAGAATATTTTCCACATTCCCAAACGCATGGCAACAGCAGCCGGATCGGTCTTGGCTTCCTTATGGTCATTAAAAAATAAGGGCGGGCGATCCTCCAGTTCAACATCACTTCGCATGGCTTCGAATACGCTTACACTGTCTTCAGCCCCTTTCTCGCCCGCCGCTAGATTCGGTAACTTGGTGCCAACGACCTCAGCAAAAGTAGCGTACATATCGGTTAACCCGATCACCGAACTATTTGTTTTACCGGGAGTTAAAGCTTTGCCATCCCCAACCCGACCCGCCGGCCAAGAAGCGATGAAAGGCACCCGATGCCCTCCCTCATAACAACTACCCTTGTTACTGCGAAAGGGACCAGTGGCAATATCACTATTTTTTTCGGCCCCATTATCGCTGGTAAAAATCACCAGTGTGTTTTCAATCAGTTTTCTCTTTGGCAGTCTTGGATCGGGTGTTGCTTCCAGCCAGTCAATCAACCGCCCCAAAGCCACGTCATTTTCATAAATGTAATCATGCCGTGCATCCATAGGTGCCCCGCTTTTGGTACGGGCTGCACCAGCCACAGGTTTACCACCTATTTTATCATCGGGCGTGTAAGGGCCATGGTTGGAATTAGCAGGGTAATATAAAAAGAAAGGCTGCGTCTTGGTTCCCTTCTCTTGAATATGACCATTCAAAAACTCCAGTGCATGATCTGAATGGCGACTGCCCAGTTCCTTTAGAATGTAGGCTTTAGGGCCTTCACTCACTAATTGCTTGCCATTCTTTGTCGCCCCAATCGCAACGCGCCCATGAATATGGCCGGGGCCCGCCGATTGATTTGGGTTATTACGCTTGGCCGGGTTCCTGTATGCCGCACTAGGTCCTGAGGTCCCGTGAGAACGGGAGGTAAACCGTGCAAAATCAAAACCATGATCCAGAGGAGTCGTGTGTAAAGGCTGACTAATATCCGCATCCTGCCAACCCGCAGCTGGCTTACCGTTACTCTGGCGGTAACGCAGACCCACATGCCATTTCCCTACCATGCCGGTGCCATATCCTGAATCACGCAACATCGTCGCTATGGTTGGCCGGTCCGCTTCAATCATAGGATCTCCTTGAGCACCGAAAAGTACCCACCATTTCATCCGGCTACGCCACGGGTAACGACCCGTAATCAATCCATAACGAGTGGGCGTACAGCGTGAGGATGGTGTATGGGCATCAGTAAATCGCACACCCATCCGCGCCAACCGCTCCATCTGCGGCGTGTGCAACTGCACATTATCGGCGTTGCCGGTAAAATCCTGAAAGGCACTGGTATCGCCCATCCCCATATCATCAGCCATGAAGAAAATGATATTGGGCTTATCAGCTGCACGGGTGGACAACGCAATCAGGCAAAGAATCAAAAAGAAACGGATCACGGCCAAAAGTCTGCCCGAAAGTTAGACCGGTGGCAACTCCACGCCGATCTGTTCAAAAATACCGCGGGGTGCTCCCCCGGGAATGGGATCAGGACGGATTTCAGTCAGGCCAGCTTCACACACGCGGTAAAAGAAATGATGCGGCGGAATCCTCACGGATTTACCAGTAGCCTCCACGGCATCAAAGTCAGGAAAAGACAACGTGCCTGTGTGCGTACCGCCTTGCCGCCAGAGTACGCCAAAAGAACCGTCCTCAAGTAGTTCAGGTTTATCATGGTCATAATTCCAATCAGGAAACCCACGATAGAGTGCGGCCAGAAACTCAAGGATCATGGGTTTATCCATCGTCTTAGCTGGAGTAACAAACTGAACATCCTCAGCCAGTGACGCACCGATCATCTCCACATCGTGCGCCTTGAGACCAGCCATGTACTGCATCAAGCCAGATGACAAAGAAGCCGTCACACTACAGTCCACCCTTTAGGCGTAACATCTTCGCGTTCACGTCCTTGCGCCAATTCTTTAACTGCGCCAAAAATTGCCGCATCACTTTCTGGACTTCTTGCGCTTGTCCTCCTTGAAGCGAAAAGACTCCTTACCGGTAATATCCGTACTGGTAAATGACGGGCACCAGAATTTCTCGACATGCTCTACCACCAAATCGGTACCAGTGAAGTGGTCGACACCCGGTGGTCTCTCCGGATTGTACATCGTATCGGTCATGTCTCGCATCAGGGCCACGTTTTTACCGAGCTTGACCATCTGGCGGATCGCAAAAGGGCGACCGAGGACGCACATATTGAGGTGCACACCACATAGGATGACATTGTCGATCTGCCGTTCTGCGAGCAAGTTGTAGGTCTCTTGACCGTTGTCCGTTAAAGCATCACCTTTAACCATATCGATGAGTTTGTTCTGGCGTTTCCATGCCTCGCGAATCTCGCACTTCTCACCCTTGCAACTGCAACCCATGTCGGAGTCATCGATGGGAAGAACACCTTCGCGTTTTCCATCCGTCCAACACCAGGCAGTGCCCCAACGTGGAGAAGTTGAAAGCTTGATCGGGGCTTTTGCAAATGGAGCTTTTTGAGCGAGATTTCGCTGTGGCGTGTTCTTGTAGAAGTCGACCACACTGCTCGGCGCATGGATGATGAAGATGCCCTTGGCGCGAGCGGCGTTGAGCATGGCGTTCAATGCCGGCGCCATCTCTCCGACACGGCGGGAAGCTGACTTACACCAGTGGTCGTCCCACATGTCGCAGACGATAATGGCGGTTTTTTCCGGCTTCCACGTTATCCGCTCTGTTTTCACCTTGGCCCCGGCACCGGCTTTACTCTGGGAGCGAAAGTTGAGCTTGAGGTTCTCTGCCCAAATTGAAGTCGTCATGGCGATCAGAACGCTCGCCAGAATAGTTTTTTTAAAAGTTCTCATATATTTAAGTTAATGGTCGATCTTCCAACTTCCAAAAAATCATAAGGGTTTCCCACCAATCATTCCAGACCGTTCGTCGCTCCTTGGAGCGCTCCACCGCTTCCGATTTCACTCCGCTTCAAGATTCTAGTGGACGATTTTAATTCGGCTCCAGTAGGCGGCTTCGTGGGACCAGCCCGTGGCCTGATTCTGCAGCTCGACGTTGACCGTCTTGCCGGCGTGTTTGCTTAGGTCGACTTCAAACCGTTGCCACTTCGTTTCTTCAATGTCCTTGCTGAGCGCTTCCTTGTTGTTGACCAAGACGACCAGCTTCCAGTTGCCTTTCGAATGATTGGTCACCTCTAAATCAAGCATGGTTTTCTTTCCTACCGGCACCTCGATCTTTCGCGAAAGCACGCAGGGAACGGTCTTACTGAGCGGGTGCGTAAGCAGCACCTTCTTGCGCCCATCCCATTCCGTCCGCAACCCAGGCTTCATGCCCGGACCGCCCCAATCGCGGACCTTCCAACCCGGAGCGAAAGTTGCGACATCGGTATGTAAATTCGATCCTGATCTGCGGTCGTTGTTGGGCTTGGCAACCCGCGATCCCTTGGCTGGTTTCGAAGTTGTGGTTTTCGGATAGGGCATTTTGGCATCCACTTCATCGCGCCAGCCATGAAGCATCTTCAAGAGCCTCTTGGTGATCTCGGGCTTGGCCTTGGAAAGGTCGTTTTGCTCACCAAGATCTTTTTCCAGGTCGAAGAGCTGCACATTTCCGTTTTCGTAGTATTCGATCAATTTGTATTGCCCGGAACGAATGGCGCCATTTGGACTTTGGTAACCATGATTGCTGTAGTGAGGGAAGTGCCAGTAGATCGGCCCCCGTTCGTAGTCTTGAGCTTTCAAAGCAGGGACGAAGCTACGACCGTCTTTATGTTGATCCGGTAACGCCGGGAGGTCCAACATTTCAAGAAGGGTTGGGTAGTAATCCGTTCCGGTGACGACTGCTTGCGAAGTGGTGTTGGGCTTAATTTTTCCAGGCCAATGCACAACCAACGGCACGCGTATTCCACCTTCGTAGTTCCAGCCTTTCGCTCCACGCAGCGGGAGGTTTGAGGAAGCAAAGCGACTGTCCAGAGACTTCCTAGGATGATTGACCCCGCGGTACTGGTTCGATGCGGACATGCCTCCGTTGTCTGCCGTGAAGATGACGATGGTGTTCTCGGCCAATCCCAACTCGGTAAGCTTGGCCCGAATTCGCCCAAGGCTTTCGTCGGTAGCCTCGAGCATGCCGGCAAACTCGATATTGTCCTGCTTTTGTTTCACCCACCAGACACGCGCGTCCTGATGCGGCTGTAGCTCGTCATTCTCCGCCAGCGCTTTAAGTTCTTCCTCCGTCAACGGCGGTCCGTCCGGATTGGATTCAAGAATGAAGTCCGGCCCGACCCGTTTTGGCATCGCCGCAAGCTTCTTGCGATATTTCTCCACCAAATCCGGGCGCCCCTGAATCGGGTCGTGCACTGCGAAGTGTTCGAGATGCACGAAGAAGGGCTGGTCCTTGTTGCGCTCAATGAAATCTAACGCCGCGTCGGTCAGTTTGTCCGTGTAGTAGTCCCCTTTTTTAGCCGGCAGCTTGTCATTGTAATCGCCGCCAAAAGGGTAGTGATAGGAACGCACCCACCCCGTGATCTCCTCATCGAAACCATAGGCCTTCGGGTCCACCCTCAGGTGCGCTTTACCGTAGTTCGCGGTAGCGTAGCCATGGCGCTTGAGTGTCTCGGCCAGGGTGACCTCCTCGTCCGGCAAAGCGGTCAGCTTTTCCCCGTGATGCAGCAGCTCGTAACCCCGCTCGGGCCGCCCACCGAGCCACTCCGTCAAGTCAGTCCTGGCCGGATACTTCCCGGTCAGAATGCTGGCGCGGCTGGGCGAGCAGACATGACAGGTGGCATAGGCATTGGAGAAAAGTATGCCCTCCTTCGCCAACTGATCGATGAACGGGGTTTCATGGAACTTGCTACCGTAGCAGCCGATGTCCCGCTGTCCCAGATCATCGACGAGAAAGAAGACGATGTTAGGTTTCCGGTTTTTCTCCGCGCCAAGGGCAAAACTCCCCAGAAGGGAAGTAAGGAGAAATAATGAGACTGCCAGGATTGATTTCTTCATATTTGTCTTATCTATCTTTTGGGGTTCGCCATTCAGACGGATTCTATTGCTTCGACCCCAGTTGCGAAAGCTTCCAAGTCTTATCGGTGCGGATTGTGCCGTCGCCATATACGATACGAACCCGAGCAGTGGGATCTTGGCGAGTGGTATCGAAATCCACGGTCGCAAAGCTGAGTGTTTTACTGTTCGCCACCCCGGAGGAAATAACCTCTACCAAGGGATAGCCCACGCGATCGGATTCGTGGTGCTCCCAGACGAGAGATTTGTGGATGTCACCCGACATGTACATCACACCGGAGATCCGATGCTCCTTGAGGGCATCAAAGAGGCGGTGGCGTGAAAAGGTGTAGATACGCCAGCCGTCCACCTTACTGTGGTTAAGCGTGCTGCCAGAGACGATGACTTTGAAGCGGGCTTTCGAATTCCTGAGACCGTCCAGCAACCACGCAAACTGCGCGTCGCCCAGCATGCGCTTCTCGTCGTCATCCGGAGCCTTGTCGGGCGAGCGGTAGTAGCGGCTGTCCACCATGAAGAAATCAACGTCGCCATGAGAGAATTTAAAGAAGGCGCCAGGGATATCGGGAGTTCCGAGCACTGGATTAGCCCAAGCCTGCTTCCAGCCCGCCAGCGAACGTTCTTTGCCTTCCGCGGTGCCATCGGAATTATTGGGGCCGTAATCGTGGTCATCCCAGATCGCATAGGTCGGGATGTTGCGCAGCACGGTGGCGAATTCCTTTTGGCGGCGATAGGTAACGTGGTGTTTCAACTGAACCGTCGGATCGGTGGTGTCGGCGTAGTGCGTGTCGCCCACAGTAAGGTGAATATCGGGCTGCTGGGCGAGCAGGAGATACCAGGAGGCCTGAGGTTGTCCGATCTTCATGCAGGAGGTGAGCGCCAGCCTGAAAGACGCAGGCTTTCCCTCTGCCGGGGCCGTCTTGAAGGATCCCGCCCAAGCAGGGTCGGATTTGCCATTTACGGTGATTGTGTAGTGGTAGCGCGTGTTCGGCGACAATCCTTCGATGACTGATTTAAATGGGCGCCCCGGGCCTTCGGCTGCCGGTTTGGAGACTGCCGTAATTTGCCCTTTGCCACTTTTGGGCGAATCGGGGCTGTCGGAATGATAGGTGTAGTTGCATTGGGACTCGGCCGGAGCGAACATCCACAAGGTTACCCGATCAGGTTCGATGGCGCCGACAAGTGGGCCGGTGATACCTTCCTGGACTGCATGGAGGACGGCAAGTGGGAGGAAAAGAAGAGCGATTAGCAGGCGTAATTTCATAGTGTCATTCTTTGTGTGATGCTTTATTGATTAGCACTGAATTTTTCATGTTTATCTTCTCTATTGATTAGTTTACAAGTTTTTTTACCGGCAACCACTTTGAAAGCTTGGACTTTTGTAGCGAATATTTAGAGATTGAGGCGAGGTTCGTCCATTCATTCGGATCGCGTTCGTGATCATACAATTCCTCCCCGCCATCGCGGTATCGAATGTAGCGCCAGCGTTCAGTTTGTATGGCATGATTGTTTAATCCGTAGGTGATCACAACGGGACGCTCCCATTGCCTATCCGGATTCTCCAAAAGGAGCTTGAGGCTTTGCCCATCCAAACCTTTCAGTTCCGGCAAGCCACAGAGATCAAGGAGCGTGGGATAGATATCGATCAGGCTAACCGGACGCTGGCATAGCTTGCCCTTCGCCACGCCGTGTGGAGCTGAAAATACAAGGGGTGTACGGGTTGAAACGTCCCACAAAGCATGCTTGCGCCAATGCTCCTTCTCGCCCAAATGCCAACCGTGATCTCCCCATAAAACGACAATGGTATTGCCGGCATGCCCGCTGCGGTCCAGTGCATCGAGCACCCGTCCTATCTGGGCATCTGCAAAGCTGATGGTAGCGAGATAGGCCTGAATCCCTTTGAGCCATTGGTTGTTCGCGATTACGTTTACATGATCCCCATTTGGCTTGACCGCGAAATCTCTCTCTCCGGAAGGATCGTAGACTTCCCGTGCCAATTTTTCCCCAAAGGCAGGAAGATCGTCCAAATCTCCTTTTTTTGTTGGAGGCAGTTTAATTCCCTCGAGGGGATGCAGGTCGAAATATTTCTGAGGAACGCTCCATGTCAAATGTGGCTTTGTTAGTCCGTATGCCAGAAAAAAAGGTTTTTCCTGAGGCTTCTTCAGCTCAGTAATTATCCATTTGGCATTTATGCCGTCCAACATCTCATCATCACTGCACGCAAGAGCACCCCAAGGAACCCACGCAGACTTTGGCAAACTACTATCGCGTTTGACGCGGTGTTTTTTCGAGCCAGGAGATTTAAAAAAGATATCCCAAGAGTCCATGTCATAAGCAGAAGTTCCATGGAAAATCTTCCCAGCGCCTCGAACCGAGTATCCTGATGCCCGAAAGTGCTGCATCAGGGTAACGGCATCCGGGAGCTTCTGCCGCAGCTTCTCCCCATTACCGTAAACGCCCGACTTGGACGGGGCAACGCCGGTCAGCAGGCTGATGCGGGAGGGATTGCAGAGTGGGGCTGAGCAATAGGCACGGGTAAAGGAAACCCCACGCTTTGCTAGACGATCAATGTTGGGAGTCTTAGCATTCGGGTGACCACTTAAGTGCCCGACCCAGTCGCGCAAGTCGTCAACCCCGATGAAGAGCACGTTGGGACGAGCCCACAGGTTACCTGCCAAGAAGAAAAGTAATAGCAGACACTTCAAAACATTCATGGCTTGGGATCAACCCGCCAATTCTTGTTTCGCCGAGCACCGTAATAAGGATAGTAATCCCACGGGGCATCCAGGCCAAGCACACGAGGGTCTTTGGTGCGAACTAGGTGCTCCTGCAATCGGGCTGCCAATTTCTTTTGAACCACAGCATACTTGGAGTTCCCGGCGAGGTTGACGATCTGCCCCGGATCCTTGGTGACGTGGTACAGTTCTTCGGCCGGACGCTTGGCAAAGGCTAGATCGTAGAAGCGCTTGAACCCGGGCTTGTCCTTGTTGTCCATGAGGAGCGACTTGGTAGGCGAGGAATCGACTTCGCCGAAGGGAATGTAGCGGGCGCAGAATTCACGGTCCGGGTTACCCGCCGGCCAGCGGTCGGGCTTGAAATTCTTGATATAGAGATATTCCCCTGTGCGGATAGCGCGACAGGGATAGCCCTTGCCTCCCTTGCGGCACCCGTCGTGGCGTTCCATGGCAATGAAGGCGGCGGACTTGTCTTGATAAGCTCTTAGGTTCGGCGTTCCCGCGTTGCTGAACACATGCATCAGGCTTGCTGCAGTCATCATGTCCGGCACCTGCAAGCCGGCCGCTGTCAGAAAGGTTGGGGCAAGGCTGCTGAGGTTCACGCAGGCATCTACCGTGCGACCGGAATCCTTGATGCCCTTGGGCCAGCGAATGGCCAATGGAACTCGTGAACCGTCGTCGTGAAGGCTTGCCTTAGCCCGGGGAAAAGGCATGCCGTGGTCGCTTGTCACGACCACGATTGTGTTGTCCAGCTGGCCCGATTTTTCCAAGGATTTCATGGCCCGGGCAACCATTTGATCGAAATGCTCGACCTCGACGTAGTAATCGAGGATGTCGCTCCTCACCACGGGGTGGTCGGGAAAAATTTTTGGGACAATCACCTTCGATGGATCTTTGCCCGATCTTTCTCCAGCTCCAGCCTCAAACCCGCGATGCGGTTCATGAGTTCCCAACCAAAAACAAAACGGCTGATCCTTTTTAACTTGGCTGAGGAAATCCTCGAAGTTGGATGCATAATCCTTATTGGACATATGCCTAAATGAAGGTTTAAGCGTTTTCTTCTTAAACTCCTCTCCAGCAGGATTGGCATCACGCCCACCTGCAGCGAGACGACCCGGGCTCCATCCTTTTCCGGTGAAACCTGTGGCGTAACCTGCATTCTTTAGTAATTCCGCATAAGTAAGGAATTTCTTCGGCAAAGTGCTGTGAATATTGCCCGCCTCTTCAAGCCTCCAAATCGGTTGTCCGGTGAGGATGGCGCTGCGAGACGGCCCGCAGGTCGGAGCATCGCAAAAAGCATGCGTAAACCGAATGCCCTCACGGGCCACCCGATCAAAGGCGGGCGTCTTGACCACCGGATCACCATTGGCACCGGTGTGGGCATAGGACTGATCATCCGAAATACAGAAAAGTATATTGGGGGGGCCGGCAAACAAGCCCAGTACCGTGAATAGAAAAACAAGAACGTAGCGAAACAACATCGTGATTTACCTGATTAGAACTAATCCAGATTGGAGAGCATTTCCTCTTTAGTCGGAGTCTTGGAAGGAACCCCATCCTTGGGAATCTTTACCTTCGCAGTCCACAGAATGGCATTAAGCATCAATTTGCGGTTGTCGTCATTCTGCCAATTCATATGCACGTGACCACCGGTAAACCCGAAACCTCTTCCACCCCCCGAACGCTCATAAGCCCAGCCCACATGTTGACTTTCCCCATTGGCAACCGCCTTGCGTACGGTCGGGTTACCACTGCGTGCCCCATCCTTGCGGCGCAGGGTTTTCGCAGGAGGTAAATCAGTAAGAATCGGCGTCACACCCTTGAGGCCCTTCACAAAACGCATGTGGTAATACCACTCATCGTTCGCACTAAAGGATTTCACACCATTCCAGATTTCATGCTTCTGGGGTTTGAAATTCGGTGTCCAGTGTGGGTTCACCGACCAGTTCAGATCACAGAACCCCCCCATCCATTCGAGGAATTTATTACCCGGATCGCCCTTGATCGCCTCAGTAGCCCAGTGAATCATTACCACGCCTTTGCCTTTTTTCATCAGGGCGTCAAACTCCTTAAGCTTAGGATTGAGCACATGCCCGCCGTGGCCGGTACAAAAAATCACAATGGTGGAGGCATCATCCAAAACCGACTCATTCTTCGGGTAACCTACATCCTTGAGGACCACCGCCTCGACAGGCAGGCCCGATTCATTAAGGGCCTTGGCTAAAAGCATATTTCCTGCCCGATGTTCATGAGCTAATCGACCATGACTCGGTTTGCCGGAGATGAACACCACCTTTGCCTTTTTATCAGCCGCCTCACTCCCGGTACCGGACATCAACCCGGCCAGCACAATGATATTTAGAATCAGATTTTTCATTTTTAAATTATCCCACTTATTCGGTAGCCGGTATGCTAATCACTTTAACTTCATTCCAATAGGCCCATTCATTACGCCAGCCAGAAGGCTGGTTCTCTAATTGGAGTTTAATCTTTTTCCCTGCGTACTTTGAAAGATCAACCGTGTGAGTGAACCACTCATTTTCAACTGTTTTTGAAGAGACCGATTGTTCGGAAATTATTTTCCCATTTACTCTAACACGCAACAACCAGTCCCCGTGCGGATGATGACTGACCACGGTGGTGAGAATAGTTTTCTTATTCTTTGGAATATCAAGTTCCCTGGTTAATTCGGACGGAACACCCTGCTTTAATGGATGCGTCTGGACAGCAGGCCGATTTCGAAAGACGGCATGATGAACGACTCCCCCCTTCCCAACATTCTTCACGGAAAAGCCCGGAGCCACTTTTTTAATCACTCTTTGCCAAGACCCTTTGGGCGTAGGAGCACTCACTTCTCCTAAGATCCGACGCGGCACAAACTCTTGCAACTTTGGCATCTTTGAACTCACCGCCAAGGTCAGGGCCTTGGCTTGGTTCTCCGGAACCATTGGCTCAAGCGCCAACCAAAGCATACGCGGGATGTTATGATCTTCCACGTCCTCCTCATGAGCTGCCAAGGATTCTAAAATAGACCAGCGTTGCTCGAAAGGCAGGCGTTGTAAGGCGGCGGCCAAGTAAAGTCGAACCACTGGGGATTTTTCACTCTTGGCCATGTCATTGAATTTATTCAGAGCCTTTGATGAAGGTTTTTTATCTTCGCATAGAAACTGAATCGACCATGCCCGAACATACTCATCAGAATGGGAAAGCAGCTCAACCAAACGTGCGCCACTTTTTGCTTTTAATCCTCCAGTCACATGAAGTGCCCACAAAGCCCGCAGCCGTTTGGCTTGGGTTTTGGCTTGCTTGAGCATCTCTTCAAGCTTTGCGTGAACCTTGGGCGCATCCAGTTTCCCGATGATCGATCGGTGATGAAGAATGACCCGGGCATGACGCACATACCAATCATTGGAATGTTTCTGCATCTCAACCAATTCCAGGTCGCTCAATGAACGGAGGTTTGGGCGCTTAATAGGCTTAATGCCTTTTGGCATAATCCGATAAACCCGGCTGGAATTTGGGAACTTAACCTCGTTTCCGCAGATATTCTGGTCGTGCCAATCAAGTATATAGACAGCCCCTTCAGGACCCGTTTCCACACTAAACCCAACCCAGGCAAGGTCATTGGCCGGCAAGAAATCCTCCCCGTGCTTTCCAATAAAACTCGAGCCTTTCGGCACCATATAGTCGGTAAGCACACTGTGCTGGTGAATATTACACATGAAGAGCTGATCCCGGTATTTCTTGGGAAAGACATCCGCTAGGTAAAATCGTGCGCCACCATGAGCCGATTTGTGGGCGTGGTCTCGAATCGTTTTAATATTATCATAAACAAAACGGTTCACGTTTTGCTTGCTCTGCTTGTGATAAACTCCTCCCTGAACAATATGAAACAGATGGGGAATTACGCAGCAGGTGGCAAAACCCTGCCCATGGTCATTGAAATCAAACCCCCACGGGTTGGATAACCCTTCGGCAAAAACCTCAAACTCCTCACTCACAGGATGCCAACGCCAGATACCTCCATCGATATACTGCCGCTCACTCTCCGGAGTGCCCGGCTTGCCTACCTGCGAACGCGTGAAAACCCCGTGACATCCGTAAAGCCAACCGTCAGGTCCCCAGATAAAACTGTTCAAAGTCTCATGCCGATCATTGATACCCCAACCATCCAATAAAACCTTGGGTTCACCATCGGGCTTATCATCCCCATCGGTATCAGGAATAAAAATCAGTTCAGGCGGTTTGCCGACATAAACTCCACCCATTCCAACAGCAATACCTGAGCTAAAAGTAAGTTTGTCAGTAAAAAGTTTTTTGGTATCAAAAACGCCGTCTCCATTCACATCCTCAAATATCTGGATTCGATTACGCTGATCCTCACTGTGAGACTTTCGGGTTTTATAATTGTAATTCTCCAGGGTCCATAACCGACCGCGATCATCAAAACAAAAGGCAATACATTCACCAATATCAGGTTCAGCAACAAAGGCAGTCACTTCAAATCCCTCGGGCACCGTCATTTGCTTAATGGCCTCGGCTGGCTTTAGAAATTTGGCGTTACTCGTGGGTGTGGCAGACCAAAACCAGAGGGCTGATCCAAAAACGAGGGTGATGGCGGTAATTATTCGGTAATTCATTGCTTAGGTAGCTCCACTTGTTTCTCAGTTTTGAGGTATTTAATCAAATCAAGAAATTCCTCATCCTTCAGAGTCAATAGAAGCCCTTCAGGCATCAGAGATATTTTAGATACCAGACGCGTCTTGATATCGGCTTTGGGAATGACGCTGGTCTGGCCAACCATGGTCAAGACTACCTTGGCATTATCCTCCTCAGTCACGTTGCCGGCATAAACGCGACCATCCTTACCGGTTATCGTAACCATACGATAACCCTCAGGCACGTCGAAGTTGGGATCGAGAATGTTAAGCAGTATATAGTCAGTATCAGCACGGTTGGACCCCGTGAGCTCCGGCCCGATCTTACCTCCCTCGCCGTACATCACATGGCATGCCGCACAGGTTCTCTGGTATACTGCCCGCCCGCGCGAAGCATCTGCATTGTTCATTGCAGGTGATAGTATTTTGGATTTGTATTGGGCCATCAACTTGCCTTTATCAGCCGACACTTCCTTTACCTTTCCATAAACCTTTTCAAAGCCCTCCCCCAACAGTGCTTTCAGGCTCCGTGCCACATAAGCCGGGACTTCCACCTTTTTCACCTGACCTTGCTCAATGGCCTTAAGCAGCGCCCGGGCATAAGTCTTGCGTGAGGACAAGGTCTCGATCACTGCCCGTCGCGCATTGGGATCAAACTTGGGATATTTCTTAAGGAGAACAACCGGTGCCTTCGGGTGATCATAAGATGCATAGGCACGAATCACATCCAGCTGGAACGACTGACTCAATAAGCTTTCAAGAACGACCGGCACTCCGGCATGCCGTTGGGCCACCAGCGACTTGAGGGCACTTCTTCGGGCCTCAAGCTTAGCGGTGTTATCACGTAAGGTTGCCAAGGCAGCTTGACTAGCCGATTCATCACCAAAAATTTGGCTCAACTGCGCAACCAGTTTTTTCACCTCCGCGTTATTCTGTTTTTCAAGCTTGGCCTTCAAGATTGCCCAACCTTTTGGCGCAGTTACATTTCGCTGCCCTACTAACCCGGAAAGCATCCCCCGTAAAAAGCTGACCTGAACTTTTGGATTATCAACTTTTTGCAAAGCGGAAACAATAAGGTCCAATTGCGGATCGCTTTTCTCTGCGTAAGCAAAGGAAAGGAGTAACATTATCTGAACCAAGAATAATCTAGTGATGTTCATTAAGGATTCTGCAGTGGATCTTTATTCAGTGCGTATTTTCGGGAGGCTTCTTACTTTTCACGTCAGCTCTGATTCCCTAGTTCTGGAGGAAGCTCTCGCTGGCGACGACGGCTTGGATGAGATCACGGAGGCCTTTATCCTTGCTGGCCATTTCCTTGGTGATCTTGTCGATGCTCGGGCGGTCGCTGCTGTTGAGTTTACGGCCGATGGCGTAGGTGAGCAGCTTCTTGGTCAGGCAACGGGTGAAGGTTTCGTCCTGCAAGCCAATCAACTTCCTGAACTCGGCGTTCGATTCGAAGCTCTTGCCGCCAGGGAGCTTGCCGGAGGAGTCTATTTTCAGTTTACCGGTGTATTGATCGCGCCAAGCGCCGATGGCGTCATAGTTCTCCAAGGCGAAGCCCGGCGGGTCGATCTTGTTGTGGCACTGGGCGCAGGTGGCATCCGCCCGGTGTTTGATTAATTGCTCCCTCAGGGTGGTCGCGCCGCGAAGGTCTGGTTCAATGGCAGGCACGTCGTCTGGCGGTGGCGGCGGGGTATAGTCCAGGAGTTTGTTCATCACGTAAATTCCCCGCACTACCGGCGAGGTGTCAACGCCATTGGCCGAAGCTGTTAGAAAGCTGCCGTGCCCCAGGATTCCACCGCGCGATGCCTTCGGCAGAATAACCTTACGGAAGTGATTCCCTTTGAGCCCAGGCATTCCGTAATGCTCCGCCAGCTCGCGGTTGAGAAAACTGTAGTTGGCCGTGAGAAACTCGCGGGGCGGCAGGTTCTCCTTGAGTATGTGCCCGAAGAAATGCTCGGTCTCCTTGCCCATGGCGTTATCCAGGTTATCCCGATAGTAGGTCAGGAAGTCCTTGGACGGCGGCATCTTGCCAATATTATCGAGTTCGAGCCAGATCCGCGTGAAGTTACTCACGAAGCGCTGCCCCTTCGGATCGGCAAGCATACGTTCCACCTGCTTGCGCCGAGCCGCAGGTTCACCGAGTGTGCCGGCAGCGGCGAGCTTGAGCAGTTCATCATCAGGCATGGAAGACCACAGGAAATAGGAGAGGCGTGAGGCCAGGGCGTAGCCTTCAAGTTGTCCCTCACCCTCATTCAGGTAGAGAAAACCTGGCGCGCACAGGATGGCCTGGAACCCGAGCTGCAATGTATCGAGAGGCTTGAGTCCGGCCTCCAGTTTGGCTGCGACCAGGGAGCGGATCGGCTTAAGCTCGCCCTCGGTCGGTGGACGCCGGAAGGCACTTCTGGCGAAGGCACTCAGGCGCTCGTTAATTGTTTCCGGGTTCAGTTCGCCCGGCTTGAGATTCCCAAAGAGCACGCGGTGCCCTAGCGGCGGCCAGCTCTGCTGATGCGGGCCTTCGACTTTGATTTCCCAGATCCGCAGGCGGGGGCCCTTATAGGCCTTGAGTACGCCGTTCCCCTTCTCGATGCCGGCCTTCATGCCGATGAAAGGCTTGAATTCCGGTTTATCGGCGGCCTGAGTCGTTAGTACTCGGACCATTCGCTTAGCCGCCAGAGGGCCATTGCGAAAGCGGACTTCCGGCTCGTAGCCGGCTTCCATGTAGACCTTCCATTGGAACCATTTCGGCTTCTCGCTGGTTAGCTCTATGCGCGCCAGCGAAGTCATTTTCGAAACGTTGCCCGTGCTAGTGACACTGCCACGTCGATCCACTGCTGCAATCTCCATTACCAATGGATCACCATTTCGAAAATCGCCCAGAGCTTTGCCGTAGTCATGGACGCGGCCCACCGCTGCAGCCCGAACTCGAATGGTGTAAATGCCGCTATAAGTAACTCCTCCTTGTCGAAACAGTGGCAGGAAGCCGATATGTCCGCCGCGATAATGACGGCCGTAGAGATCGGTGTAAGGCGTCTCAGGAACAAAACGAAACCGGCCAGTCTGAAATAACTTGGGCAAGCCCTTGGCTTCATTGCCCTTGAAATAAAACGGCGTTTGCTGCGCGTATAGTTTGGTTTCTGGCTTTTCCCCGAAGTGCGTGGCGCGTTTAACTGCCGCCTCGGCCGCAGGGAGGTATTTTTGCAACAGCAGGCCGGAGGTCACGAGTTGAGCACCGTCGTTATCGAACCCTTCGGCCGTTACTTCCGCAGGAAAATCCTCTGCCGGGTTCCATACGTCAATGTTAAGACTGAGCAGGTCGCTGATGGTTTTTTGATACTCCACTTTGTTCAGGCGACGGAGAGTCGTGTGTTGACTGGCGCCGGCGAATTTCTCGCGGGCATCAGCGATGGCAACGGTCATACTCTTAACCGCAGCAAGCCTCTCTTCCTGGGTGGGTTGCTCTTCGTCTTCGGGCGGCATCTCACTCAGGTTAAGCTGATCGATGATCTCCTGCCATTGCTCCTGCTGTCGAAAATCTTTGATGGTAGCGGGCAAGGTGTCGAAGCGGCGCTTGGCCTTTTGCTTGTCCGGTCCGTGACACTTGTAGCAGTACTGCTTGAGGAAGGTTTCGGGCAACTCGGCCTGCAGAGCACCTACTGAGAAGAGTCCGAGGAAGGCAATCGCGATATGATGTGAGCGATTCATCGTTCAGGAAAAATCCATCTGTGAAAAAGTGCCGTTGCTCTTGCCAAAACGATCGCGCTCGACACCAAACCATTGCAGGGATGACAACCACAGATTGGACAGGGGCACGCGCTTATGCTTGTCCGCGGGGCTGACCACGTGGCCCTGATGCTTGAGACCTCCGCCGGCCAGGAGCACGGGTAGATCCTTGTTGCTGTGCTGGGAACCGTCGCTCATGCCACTGCCCATGACCACCAGAGTGTCGTTGAAGATCTTTGCCTCCTGCAGACCGTCGAAGAGTCGGTTGACCTGGGTGAAGATGTAATCCTCCACCACCTTGAGTTGTTCCAGCTTGTCCTCGCCCTTGCTATGGTGTGAGAGGCCGTGGTAGCCGGAGGTGACGTTGTCCAGGTCGGAGGTCGTAAATCCCATCGGAATCTCGAAGGTCGCGACCCGGGTGGAGTCGGTCTGCAGCGCCAGGGTCAGCAGATCGAAAAAAAGCGGCAACTCCTCGATGTGCATGCGTTCTTCATCGGCTATCGGGTCGATGGCCGGCTTGGGCTTCGGCTTGTCGAGCCAGGCCTCGGACATCTGCAGCCTGCGCTCGACCTCGCGCACCGATGTCAGGTACTGATCGAGCTTGTCGCGATCGGCGTTGTTCAGGTTGCCGTGCAGCGATTTTGCGGACTCACGAAGCGCATCGAGGACACTCCCCCGATGGCCCAGACGCTTTCGCTCCAAGTCGCGCTCGGCTTTTGAACTTTGAACGAAAAGGGCTTCAAAAAGACGGGCGGGATTGTTCACCGGCGGGATTCGCACGCCCGTGCGAGTCCAGCACATATCCGTGCCTCCCGCCAATCCGGCGTTGATCGAGGGGAAACGGGCGGTGCTGCCGCTGTGTTCGGCGGCTACCTGATCCAGGGAAATATTCTTCTCGGGGAACCCCCCCGATTCCTCCTTGCGGATGCCACCACTTAAGAAAGTATGCACCCCTGAATGACCTCCATGGGCCCCATCATCCAGATTCGAGAATACGGTGAAATCCTTACGGTGCTTCTCAATGTTCTTCAGGGTCTGGCTGCTGACATAGTCCGCACCGGCCTCCTTTGGGAAGAATGCCTGAGGATAAAAGCCCAGGTGATTGCCGATGGCCAGGATCCGCCGGGGGCGTTCTTCAGGTGCTGCGGCGAAGGCCCGCGGAGCTCCACTTTTCAGGAACGGCAGGGCCAGAGACAAACCGGCACCCTGAAGGAAGCTGCGGCGGTCGATGGGGCGAGGTTCTCTTGTGCTCATACTTTTATTTTTTTAATAAATATCGCGCTCAGAGGCGACAGGGATTTTAACATAAAAATGTAATTCGAAGAGTCTAATCAACGTTCCATGGCCACGGTTTCACTCGAGCCCGGACAGCCCACTTTTCCCATTTGGCAGCCAGCTCCTTTATCTTGTCAGGATATTTTTTTGCCAAATCATTTTGTTCGGAGCGATCATTCTCCATGTCGTAGAGTTGCCAGGGATGCAGCTTGGCATTCCGACCGGAATCGCCGTAGCGAACCAGCTTCCACTGCCCGTCACGGATCGCGCCATTAAGATGATGATCAAAATAAAGCGCATCTGTGCGCCCAAGTTTCTTCCCATTGAAAGCCGGCTTCAGGCTCACGCCTTCCAGCGGTTGGATTTTGTTTCCCGCAAATTCCTTGGGATGCTTGATCCCCGCAACATCCACGCAGGTGGCCATGAGATCAATGAGGTGTCCGGGCTGGCTCTCGAGATTGCCGTTGTGCTTGGCGTTGATGCCCTTGGGCCAATAAGCAATTAACGGTGAGGATATTCCTCCCTCATGGGCGAAGTGCTTGTACTCGCGAAAAGGGGTATTGGATACATTCGCCCAACCGCGCCCTACTCCGGTGAAGGTATCCTCTGGGCCGGCCATGGCATCGGGGCCGTTTTTCACCGGCCGACCATCTCGTGTCTGCATGGGCGGCCATATTTTGGTTTGGAACCCATCGCGCCCCAATGGCTTATAATCAGTGCGATACTCTTTCCTCGGCTTGTGACGGCCGAAGCCCTCGGCGCAGCCTCCGTTATCCTGCAGATAAAAAATAAGCGTATTGTCCAGTGTGCCTTGCCGCTCAAATTCCGACACAATACGACCGATGCCCTGATCCATGTTGTCGATCATCGCCGCATACACTTCCATGTTACGAATATCCCACTCCTTGTTAGGTGCCTTCTCCCAGTCATCAGAGCGTGCGGAAATTTTCATGTCTTTTTCAATCAACCCCAGTTTCTTGAGCCGCTCAAAACGCGCAGCACGCACCTTGGCAAAGCCGCCGTCATACACGCCCTTGTATTTCGCAATGTCCTTGGGCAACGCATGCATTGGCCAATGCGCGGTGGTATAGGCTACGTAGAGAAAAACCGGCTTGTCCGGCGACTCCGTTGCGTGTTCTTTCAGAAACGTTACCGCGTTGTCGCTGATGGCATCGGTGTAGTAATACGTCTTTGGCTGATACTTCTCATCGTTCATCGGCGTGATGAAGGTATTTGCGCGACACAAAGTAGCTGGATCAAAAAAACTGCCCGCACCAGTGATGGTCCCGTAAAACTTTTCAAAACCGCGTTGTAAGGGCCAGTTATCCTTGGGGCCCTGTGGACGTGTGTGTTTGGTAACGTGCCATTTGCCGCTCATATAGCGGCGGTAACCACCCGTGCTCAAAGCCTCGGCAATGCTCACCACGTCACGGCCCAGCTCACCACGGTAACCAGGCAGCTTGTTGTCGCCCGTCATCAATCCGATGCCAGCCTGATGCTGGTACATACCTGAAAGCAGGGAGGCTCGCGTAGGGCAACAGCGCGAGGTGTTGTAAAACTGCGTGAATCTCAATCCGTTTGCCGCCAGCTTATCAAGCGTGGGGGTCTTGATCTCACTGCCGTAACAGCCAATATCCGAGAACCCCATGTCATCGGCCATAATAATGACAATATTAGGTTGCTTGGCCGCATGGGTTTGCGTGCCTATTAGAAGACAAAGCACCGCGATAAAAAGAGAAACGTGTCGCATGGCGGAAGCTTCCGACTACTCTCCCGATAGGTCAACCTCAATGCTGGGAAGTTGCCCGTGTCACTTTGTGAATGGAAACGCTATCGAGATACGGTCGTGGTCGCAGAAAATAACCCCAACGCGGCGCGTGGGGAGGTTGGTCTGGTCCTTGGGAATATCAATGCGTGCATGGTAAGCCTTAAGAACCGCCCCGCCCTGAAACTTGAGCTGCCATCTGGTTTCCAGCGTCTTGTCCATATCCGCCTTTAATTTGGCGTTCTTATCAATCTGTACGCGAGACCATCCGCTTATTAAACGCACTAGCAAAACGCCCGGCAGAGCGTGAGTCTAAATTAAAATATAGCGAAGGCTCGATCAACTCGATTTCCATTAAAAAATCCCCATGTTTTTCAAAAATAAGGTCAATCCGCGCGTATAAAGGAGTATGTTTAAGCGAGTTCATAATTTCCTCGCATACCTTGAGTGAATCACTCGACGGCTTCACACTTTGTAAAACACCTCCATGTTCTTCCTGAACCCTAAAATCACCGGGCTTTGGTGTTTTCAAGATGGCATGGCTAAATTCACCATCAAAATAAAAGAATGAGTATTCCCCTTTGCGAACAACCGTTTTTAGGAACGGTTGAACCATATGAGGGCGATCTTGAAAGAGCGATTCAAACTGAAATTTTGTATCCTCAACCTCCTCACGAGCCAGCCGGAAAGTATCGTCGGCGTTGGCTGAAATACAGGGTTTGAGTATTATCTCATCACACGAAAAAATATCGAACGCTTGGTAAAGGTTATCCGATTCAAAATTATCGTGAAAATTTGTCGGAACAATCGGGACCCCTTGATTTTTGAGATCTATCAAATATCGTTTATCAAGGTTCCATGTTATTAATTCCAATGCATTCTCAAGCCGGCATGAAGTGGCATCAATTTCTTTAAGAACCTGTATAAACCGTTCTGGTTCATCCTGATAATCCCAGGGTGAACGAACAATGACCGCAGCAAACCGATTCCAGTCTTCGTCTGCACGCCAGGGAACCACCTCCATTTCCCAACCCAACTCTGCTAACGGGGCTGTTAACAATTCGTCGTAACAGACAAAATCATCCAAGTTCTCAGTACTTAACAGAGCGACCTTCATCTAAAAGATATATTTAACCGATGGCGAAGAATATCCGGTAGACGCCTGTCTTTAGGATTAACAATTCCAACATTCTTACCGTTCTTCAATTTTGGCTCGGTAGATAAACGAATCGGAACTGAGCAGAGAAACTACCAGAGCCTTCATGCTACCATCACCCTCCACGTAGGCCTTGTGTGCCTCCTGTAAAGTTTTGGCGTCGCCGAGTGTTTCGTTGCGGCCTAAAAAGAACCGGAATACGTAGCGGGTAAAAACCTGTTCGCAATGTTTTGAATCAGCCAGCCGTTTGATCAACTCAAAAGGGCTGCCCACCTCTCCATCCACTCCTACAACACCGGTGTTCACAACCTTACTGGTGGTATCAACCGGCTTATCCAATTCAGTAAAACGAAGGCGACCGTAGTGGTCATACAATTCAAAAGGCAATCCTAGGGGATTCATCTTGCTGTGACATTTGTAGCAAGTCTCGGCCCGAGTCACATGCATACGTTCACGTAGAGTCATCGTTTTCTCATCGGGCAGCTTGGCATCCACATTGATAGGGATATCCGGGACGTTACCGCCCAAAAGTTTATAGCGAATCCAATGGCCACGCCGAATAGGATCATTATCAAAGTTTCCAGAGTGAGCCACCAACCACGCCGGGTGGGTTAGTACTCCCATCCGCTGATTCTTGGGAAATCGCACCGGCTTGGATGTTGGTTTCCAGTCCGGCGGTAGATTGTAAACAAGCGGATTGCCGTGATCGCGATGACTATTAACAAAAATTAAATATTCAGGGGTGGTCAACAAGGTCTTGAAAACCTGCTTATCTTTTTTGAGCGTATGAATGATCAGCGCATCCAGATCATACACCAATGCCGGAGCCCAATGTTTATGGCCCTTGATCTGATCTTTAAAGACATCCTCAGCCTTCTGATAATCGAAATATTCCTGAAAGAACTGCAGTAGACGATTCCTAGCGTAGGGTCGCTTTTCATCTTTGAACAAACGGCCAACTTCAGCACGGATAATATCACGCACGGGCGTTTTTTTATTCTCAAATGCCCGCAGCATATTGCCATCCAACGGCAGGTCCGTCAGGGCGTAGGAAAGTGAAGTGGCCAGCTCACGACGGGAAAGACTAACCCGATTTGAATCACCTGACCCACCGGTTCCCTCGAAGCGAAATAAGGTTTCCGGCTGTAATATAATTGCGGCATAGGCAGCCTGAAGACCACGCGGAATTCCCAACTCGGCATCCACCTTCTTGAGTAGAGCCATCAGTGACTCCATCTCTTTCTCCGCAGGTGACCGGCGTAGCACAGTATTGTAGTGTCGCTTGATTGCCTCCCGGTTTGCTTCATCGATGGTGCTCCCCTTTTCCCGCAAGCCAACGATCATCTTGCGGGCGTTCTTGGCCTCCTTATCGGAGTGGGCAATGGCCAGTTCGGTGATTTGCTCGGCCATCAGTGAGTTGAAATGATATTTCCCCTTGAAGTCGCGGAAATTGCCGTGAGGCTTCTCCAGGTCGAAAGGATTAGAAACCATTCGCGCACCGCGCAATAGGTTGGCAAGGGCCTTGGGAGTGATTCGCCAGAGACGGGCGGCTACATCAATGGTTCTCTTATTTTCGGCAGGAGAAAAAAGTAGCTCGTGTGAAACAAGATTACCGTAGCCTTCCTTGTCCCGTTTTTCCTCCACCGCGAGGCCCTGCGCTTCCAAGGCGCGGCTAATCCAGCCCTGCACCAAGCGTGCCTCTGCCTTGGTGGGAAATTTATTGGCACTGTCTGAAGGCATCTCGCCAAACTCCATGGCCTCCAACATACGTGCCCACAATTTGGCTTCCTTACGATCACTCATGCTGGCTGTGAGCTGGTCGAAACGGATTTTGCCCTTCTGTTTTTCTGGGCCGTGACAGGAAATGCAATAGGTGTTTAGGAAAGGTTGAATCTTGCGGGTAAATTCCTCATCCCCCTTCAGCCCAAACGCAAACAGAACAAATATTAACGTCGGGTAATGCTTCATCACTTTTTCTTCTGCTTGGATTTTTTCTCGGCATCCAGTTTCGCCTGAAGGGCCTTCGTGACTTCAGTGCGGGTTCGTGTGATCCGTTCCCCTTGCCGCAGTACAAGACGCATACCGACATGCGGGGTCTGGGCGCCGGTGAATGCGTTGCGAAAAGCCACGTGCAGATATTCAGGCGGACTGCACCAGGAACCGCCACGCGATATCCGGTGCCGCGACCCTCTCGGGTCAGGAAGTGATTGATCATTGGGATCAGCCCCTGTGATCAACTGGTCGGTATAATAGGTGCAGCACAACTCAGCCAAGTTACCCAGCATGTCGTGTATACCCCAAGGATTGGGATGGTACTGACCAATGGGGGCAAAGACCCGGCCGTAGCCATCATCCGCTTCACGGTTGGCATAGATGTAATGCGCCAGCTCACGATCCTCGTAGAGGGTACGGTCGGCGAAGTTGCCGTACTTACCGAGGTCCTTGATAGCACAGGGATAACCCGCCCGTGTGCCTGCGCGGGCTGCATACTCCCACTCCGCCTCGGTGGGGTAATCGTAAGTCCAGCCCTTGTAAGCGAGGCCTTTACTGACTCCATAGAGCTGCCATTTCACAATTTCGGGAGAAACCTTGTCGATGCTGCCGATGCTCGGCGGCAGGAACTTCGCGTATTTGTTGCCGAGCTTTTGTCCACCTGCATTGAAGAGATTGGCCTCGTCGCCCAGAGTCTCGTACTTGCCGATCCAGAACCCCCTCGAGAGGGTGACCTTCACCGGCTGAGAATCCTCGAAGGCCTTGTCGCCCATCATAAAAGTGCCCGCAGGACACCAAACAAAACAGAAACCGTTTTGGTCGACCCACTGATCACCCGCGAAACGCCCTTCCTGCAAAACCGCGGGGGGAGCGGACACTCTGGCCGCCTCGTGCTTCAAGGCGAAGGTGATCTCTCGCGGCGTGACGGTATAGCCAAGTTTATCAATGCGCGGTGGGAGTGAGCCATTCGTTTTCAGGGACTGGATCAATACATCCGCCATCAATGGGCCGAACTTAGGAATCTCCAAACTGGGATGAAAAGCTCCTTTGCCCGGGTAGAAACTGGAAAACAACTCGCCCCGGAACTGTCCTTGAGCTTGGCCAAACAGGTCCTCGTCCTTGAGTCCGGACTTGGCCTTGTCATCAATGCCGAGGCAATCGATCACCACCATGTTTGCCCGGGCGGTATTCTTGCTTAGTTTCTGGGATAACCGCTCCAAACTAAGCCAGGGCTTGTCCTCCACTTGGGCTCGCCCCAAAGCCGGGTCGCGTGCGGGCGGGATTTCCCGGTAGCCTCCGATTTTCATGGAGTAGCAGAGGCGCTTGCCGTCCGTGCTCTTTTCCGTTTCCAAATGGCCCAGATAATAAAACACACTTACCCCCATGGTAGGTATGCTGCGGACCCATTTCTCGTAAGTAACCCCGTCTGTCTTGGGTGCATCACCCAGCGTGGTGACAACAAAGCCTTTGGTGTGCAGCGCTTTTTCGAGCGCCTTAACGGTCTGCACATGTGCCTTGTCGTTACTGGCGTTGATGAGCAGTGCGCGACGATGCTCCGTCCACTTGGAACCCGCCGCCGCCTCAAGCCAGAAACTGATGCTAAGGCTAAAAAGAAGAATAGAGAACAGGCGCTTCATCATGAGCCTGCGTTACGCCATCAACTGGGAAAGCGGCCCGGTTTGCATTGCCTTCTCGTCCAGATCCGGATCAAGGCGACCGAAAGTTTGCTGCGGTTGACCGACACAATTAAGGAACGTCGTGTACAACGCGCCCACCGTGTAGTGGCCCGGTTTTCCGTATCCGGGGAAATTAATGTAGCGGCCACCCAAATTCATTTTGCCCTTGAGATTTCCGACAATCGCCAGCGGCCACTCATAACCCGTCGAGTGATGGGTGTCAGGCGCGTCACTCATGTAAACGATAATGGTATTATCCAGCATGTTGCCATCGCCCTCGGGAGTTTTCTCCAAACGTTGAGCGAGCTTGGCAATGAGACTGAAAAGCCATCCGCGGGTTTTCTCGTAATAAGGAATGCCTTTGGCATCGCGCTTGTTGCCCCCCATGTGTCCATAGCCGTGATTGCTTACGTCTACGCCGATTCCAAGGTAAGGCTGGGCGTTGATCTCGGTCGCCGCACAGGTAAGGGTCGCCACGTTGCTCAGCCCACCAATAAGCGCAGAGCCGGCGAGTTCGAATTGGGCCTCCAGCCGTTTGGTCGCCACCGTGGAGGTAAACCGGTCATCCAACTTGGGTGCCGACTTCTTGAGTACTTCCTTATTGGCCAGCAACTGATACTGCCGCGCGGCCAATTGATCGTAAGCGCTCAAGTACGCGTCCAGCTCTTCACCACCCAGCGAACCCAACGCCTTGCGGGTTTTTTTCACGTCACCCACCATGTAATCGAGCAGGTTACGCTTCAGATGAAAATTCTTTTCCCGCTCGCCACCGGCCACCACGCTGAAGAAAGAGTTATAGGCCTTCTCCGGGCTCAGGATGATCGGCATGGTTTTATGCGCTGCGCGCGCGGTAATATTCATTAACGCATCACGCGCACCCGAAGCCATTCCCACCCCAACCCAAGGCAGGATGCCGGGAACGGCCTGCCCAAGTTGGTAATCGATCGTGACATTTTGAGGTGAAAGATTGGCGCCGGATATCCGGTACTGGCCGAGGGAGCCACCCCAAGTGGAATGACCACCACCGGTGCAGCGACCCGAAAGCCCCTGCACAATTGTGGTCTTGCTCTTTAAAGGTTCCAGAGCCGCGAGCCCCTTGGGCAGCTTGTGCTGTGTGAGATCAATCGATTCAAATTTTTCGCGGTCCGCATATTTCTGAAACGGAATACTCTCCGGACACGCCTGCACGGCATCAAAGCCGTTACTTTGAAGAACGAAAACAAAACGTGGCGGACGCTCCTTACCTTCAGCATTAGCCATCACCCGCTGGATCATCGGGGAAAGCAGCATAGACCCTGCTCCCAGCGAGAGCCCCTTCAACATCTGGCGGCGATTCGTGTTCATCTATCAGTCCTCAATCAAGGATTTATTATGGGGTAGAAGCCCCCGTTTTTCAATTATTCATTCACTGGCCCGATGAGCTCTACAAAGTTGCCATCGGGGTCATGAAAAACGGTGATACGATTATTACCCCCCAGTGAAGCCGGAGTTTCTCCCAGCAGTTTGACCTTGGCTTTTTTAAGGCGCGCCAAAGCGGCCGTCATATCCTCCACCCGCAGGGTGAGGTAGCTGATCCCAATAGATGAGTGGATAAACTTCTGGTTGGGCATTTTGCCCGGCCGCTCGGGGAAAGCCATAATTTTAAGACGGGTAGAGGTTGGAGCCTCGCCCAGCACAAACACACGAATCTTGGCCGGTTGATTGTCAGTTAAACCAAATGCCGTCGCCTTTTCTGCCGATGCCTCAAAGCCCTTCACTTCCTTGAGCCCTACTACCTCGGTATAAAATTTTGCCGTCTTGCCCAAATCCTTGGCCACCATGCCGATATCGACAATGCCACTGGCAAACTTGGCCGGTTCCGCGGCAAATAAAGTGGCAACTAGAACAACCGATGCGATCAGGGGAAGAATGCGTGTTTGCATGGCCAAAGAATATGCGCCACGCCCACGCCATACAAGGTCACTTCTTCATCACTCGACCCGTGTGCCGGGCATTTTGCCCACGCATAGGCCACGGGCTTTTGGCGGGGCCTTTGGAGTCGGTCTTGAAGGCATAGAGCTTTTTGTCAGCTGACCCGACGTAAACCGTGCCATCAGATCCGATGGTGGGGGAGGAGAACACACCACCTCCCGTTTCAAATTCCCAAAGCTTACTCCCCATCTTACCATTAATGGCATAGAGTTTGCTGTCATCTGACC
>JAOLZA010000128.1 GCA_028343615.1 Verrucomicrobiota bacterium | reverse complement strand
GTAGTGATGGGCGGTTGGCTGAGCCATGGTTTGAGCTTTTATACAATGGCGCAGACAAGGATCATCCAGCGTGTAAATTGATTCCTGAAAATAGCCGCTCAGGGAGAGGCGTTGTGTGGTCCGCGCGGGGAACGCGGTCATCTGTTATGTTCGATTTGGATGACGACGGTGACTTGGATATAGTCACAAATGAGTACAATTCAAAACCGATGGTGCTTATCAGCAACCTCGCTGAGAGTAAGAAGAAAATCAGTTATATGAAAGTTAAACTGATTGGCACTAAATCAAACCGTGATGCCCTCGGCGCAACCGTCAGGCTACGAGTTGGCACTCATACATATTATAAAGTTTACGATGGTCAATCCGGATATTTATCCCAAAGCCTTTATCCGCTATATTTCGGACTGGGAGGCGCAACGACTATTGATGAAATCGAAGTAACCTGGCCAACTGGAGAAAAGCAGACTGAGATGGGTCCGATCAAAGTCAATCAGACCCTCTCAATCAAGGAACGTTAACTAGCGAATCTACCCCAGCATCCTGATTCAGAGAAGTTCAGAGAATTAGTCGTGGAGACAACTGTGAAAGGTTTGTTCATTTCTTCATTTTCTTCTTTTTCGAGACCAAGGCAGGACGCGGTTCGACTTTCATTCACCATTACGTCACGAAACCCTAGGTTTTGAAAAAAGGTAGACCATGTTCAGTCCTTACTGATATAAACAGGATTTTTACGAGGCTAAAATGAATGGGACAGCTTACACTTTGGGTCTATGTGGTTTGATGGCCCTATTGGCTGCGTATCCCGTGCAGCTGTTTGGACAGGCTGCCCCTAAAAACGATAGGATTTCCAATTCAAAGATAGACCCGACAGATTTGTATGAGCAAGCGACGCGCGCCCTGAATAATTATTGCGTATCGTGTCACGGTCCCGAGAAACAAAAGGGCGATCTTCGGCTGGACTCTTTGGAGGCCATCGACGCAGTCGATCGCCAAGAGCTCTTCCGTAAGGTGCAGGAAGTCATCCGACTTGCCGAGATGCCACCCGAGAAGGCCAAGCAGCCGAATGAAGCTGACCGAAAGATTTTGCTGCAGTGGCTAAACAGCCAACTGACCGGCAAGGCGGCCGAGGCGCTGGCTGAAAAACTGCGGCGGTTCGAGTATGGAAACGTAATTTCTCACGAGAATCTGTTCTCCGGCAAGTACGCCGAAGTGCCTGGCTACACGCCGGATCGGCGATGGTTGATCAGCGAATTCATCTTTAACGAGAAAATCAATCGTTTGCTGAATTACCATCCGACGCGGACAATCTACGGAACCGCTCAGTCAGTGCAGGGTGACAGCGGCGTTCACTGGAGCCCCAAAACAGAGCGCGGGAACAAATTCCGCAGGACGATAACCAACCCCTATTTGCTTCCGGAAAAGGTAGGCGTTCGATATAGCTCCCACAAGCGGCTTACGACAGGCCACCTGTTGACGATGGTGGGTAATGCCAAGCGGGTTGCGGGACACATGTCCTCCGAGGCAATAATGAAGGCGCACTACCCGGCAACGTATGCCCTGATGAGGATCGAACTGGATCACCGTGAGTCTATGCGTTCACGCGAACGGTTCCTGAGGACCTATTCCTTTCTGGAGCGTCTGCTCAATGATATCTACGGTGAGGAGCACAAAAATCTCCTCCCCAAGGTTGTCCGAAAGGAAATCCCCTATCCCGGCCCACCGAAGCATTCTGCCGGTGGCATACAGAAGAGGCATGACAACCTAGACTTCCTAAGGCGTTTCAACCAAGAGGATATCAGGGCCATCCTGCAGGGCGTTGCCACCTACAAACGCACTGCTTTCAAGGTCGACGAAATCATGGAAAAATCTGGATTGGATCGCAGCGGAATGCCGGTTTGGGCTCCTTACAGCGAAGCTAATCTGGCTGAATTCGAAAACATCATCCAGCAATGCGAGACAGACTGGTACAGGGATGGGGTTACCGACTACCGCATCGAAAACCGCATCACGACCATGAAGCTGTTTTACGACACGTGGGACATG
>JAOLZA010000127.1 GCA_028343615.1 Verrucomicrobiota bacterium | reverse complement strand
ATCACCACCTGGCGCCTAGCCATGAGTGCGGTCTCCAAGGCAGGGGAACTGGGTTCGGCAACCCAGGGGATTCGCGTGTTCCAGGATTTCTTCGTGGACATCGATTTCCCGGTGGCCCTTACCCAGAATGATCAGGTGAGTGTGCCCGTAGCCGTTTACAATTACCTGGATAAACCCCAAACGATCCGGCTGGAAGTGCAGGAAGGGAGCTGGTTCGAGTTACTCGATGATCCCACCAAGACGCTCGAGATTGGGCCACAGGAGGTGACCAGTGTGTATTTCACACTAAAGGCAGTGAAACCCGGCAGTCATGCTTTAACTCTCAAGGCTTTTGGTTCGGAACTGGCCGATGCAGTGGAAAGGCGCGTGCGTGTGGAGCCTGATGGTAAACGTTTTGAAGAGATCCTGAATGGTCGGCTTGATGAAAATCTGGCTCAACAGATTGAATTTCCTGCTGAAGCGATTGAGGGTGCCAATGATCTTTATGTGAAGATTTATCCAGGTGCTTTCAGTCAGGTGGTCGAGGGGTTAGATGGGATATTCCAGATGCCACACGGGTGTTTTGAGCAAACCTCTTCAGCCACTTATCCTAATATCCTGGTGCTCGACTACATGCGCCGTAATAAACAGATTAAACCCGAGATCGAGATGAAGGCCTTGAACTTCATTAATATCGGCTACCAACGATTGCTTTCCTACGAGGTGAAAGGCGGCGGGTTTGAGTGGTTCGGAAAGGCTCCCGCTCACAATGTATTGACTGCTTACGGACTGATGGAGTTTTCAGACATGGCCAAGGTGTATGACGTGGACCCAAAGGTGATGGAACGCACCCGCGATTGGCTTTATGGCCGCCAAAAGGGGGATGGTTCCTGGAAGCCCGATCAAGGCGGGATTGCTGAGGGAGCCATCAACGCATTCCAGGGAGCAACGCTGCGGACAACTGCCTATATTGCTTGGGCCTTGGCAGAGTCCGGTCAGAAGGATAACCGGTTGAACCGGGCTCTTGATTACATTCTGGAGAACGCGGACAGAGAAAAGGATAATTACACGTTGGGCTTGTGCGCCAATGCATTGGTGGCAGCAGAACGCTCTGAGGCCAAGGAATTGATCAATCGTCTGGAGAAGGCCAAGTCGAAGGAAAAGGAACTGGTCTATTGGGGCTCAGATTCCCAAGGGGTGACTTTTGGTAGAGGCAATACCCTCGCCATTGAGACCACGGCCATAATTGCCCACGCATTCCTGAAAGCTGCGCAGCACACTTCAGTGGCTCACAAGGCGTTGGAGTGGTTGGTCGGTAAGAAAGATTCGCGTGGCACCTGGCATTCCACACAAGCCACTGTACACGCCATGCGAGCGCTTTTGGCAGGTACTGATGGCGGTGGTGGGTCAGATAAGGATCTTTCCATAGCCCTGATTGCCAATGGCAAGGCGGCCAATCAAATTGAGATAACTGCTGAAACCAGTGATGTCTTCCGGTTGATCAGTTTACGTCATCTGGTTAAGGAAGGGGGTAACACTGTGATCCTCGAGCCTTCGGGCGAAGGAAACCTCGCTTATCAAATCGTGGCGGTACATTACCTTCCATGGCAGGAGGAACCTTTGCCTGATAATCAACCGCTCACTATTGATGTGACCTATGATGTCAAGACTCTCAAAGTGGACGACACCTTGGGAGTGAAAGTGAAGTTAGAGTATCACCGCAATGATGTCGCGGACATGACTTTGGTTGATCTTGGAATTCCACCTGGCTTTGCTGTGATGCCTGAACATTTTCAGGGCTTGAAGGATGAAGGTATTATTGAAAAGTACTCCATGAATGGCCGGCAGGTGACCCTTTATTTCCGCGAGATTAGTCCCGAACAGCCCATTGAATTTTCCTACGAGCTCAAAGCCAAGTTCCCCGTGAAGGCCAAGACACCCAAATCCACTGCCTACCAGTATTACGAACCGGAGGTTCGGGCTGAGGCACAACCGGTTGAAATCGAGGTGGAAAAATCTGACAGTTGATGCACGGGAGCAATGGCCTGCATTCTCCCGTCAATA
>JAOLZA010000126.1 GCA_028343615.1 Verrucomicrobiota bacterium | reverse complement strand
TGTCAGAGATCACAGTGAAGGCTCCGAGCAATACGGAAGAAATCATGACCACCACAATATGCTGCTTCAGTTCATCCGCTGTAGGCCAAGTGGATTTGTACAGTTGCTCGCGGGTTTCGGCGATGAACTTCCGGAAGGAAGCGATAAAACCCTTCTTCCACAAAAACACGAAAACCGCAAAGCCCGCTGCCAGCCAGAAGATAGTCCACACATCAATGCCCGCACTGCCGGCCACATCGTCCTCACCCTTGCCTGTGGCATTGGGGTCAACGGTTTCGAGGCCGGTGACAATCGGTTCGGTTGGAGCTCCCGAAACCACGGGGGGCTTGGGTGCTACGATGCCGGCTGTGTTTGTGTTAGTGGCTGCTGCCATCTGTGTTCTATAAATTTTTATTACTATCGTTGTCGTCCCGGTTGGCGGAGGGGGAGGGATTCGAACCCCCGGTACCTCTCGGTACAGCGGTTTTCAAGACCGCCGCATTCGACCACTCTGCCACCCCTCCGGTTGCCGTTAAAATTGGCACGGCGAGAGGGAGTCGAACCCCCAACCTGCGGTTTTGGAGACCGCTGCTCTGCCAATTGAGCTATCGCCGTACAAAACCAATCGGGGGGGCTCCCCGGGGTGACGCAGTCCACGCTCTACGTAGTGATGCTCACCACCCGGCCCGAACCAATCGTGCGGCCACCTTCGCGAATGGCGAAGGTCAATCCTTCCTCCATCGCTACGGGCTGGCCTAGCTCCACGTCCATGATCACGTTGTCACCAGGCATCGCCATCTCCACTTTATTCTTGTCATCCGAGTCGCGTAACTCGTGCACAGAGCCAGTAATGTCACTGGTTCGGAAAAAGAACTGCGGACGGTAGTTGGCAAAGAACGGTGTATGACGACCACCCTCATCCTTGTTCAAAACATATACCTGCCCTTTGAAACGAGTGTGTGCTTTAATGCTGCCAGGCTTGGCCAATACTTGACCACGCTCCACTTCACCCTTCTTTTTACCTCGCAACAAAACACCCACATTCTCTCCAGCGCGCGCTTCGTCCAGCAACTTGCGGAACATTTCAATGTCCGTTGCCACAGTCTTTTCAGTCTCTTCTTTGATGCCTACGAGCTCTACCTCGTCCATCTTATTGAGAATACCGCGCTCCACGCGACCAGTGGCTACCAGACCGCGCCCTTCAATAATGAAGGTGTCCTCAATGCACATCAGGAAGGGTTGATCCTCCGCGCGTGCAGGCTCGGGAATAAACTCATCGCAAGCCTTGAGTAGGTCCTTGGTGGCGTTCACCCACTTCTCTTCGCCCGCCATCGCGCCAGTGGCACTCATGCGGGTGACAGGGGTGTCGTCGCCTGGGAAATCATATTTGTTCAACAATTCACGCACTTCCATTTCCACGAGATCCAGCAACTCATCATCATCCACCAAGTCGGACTTATTGAGTGCCACCACGATGCTCGGCACACCGACCTGTTTAGCGAGTAGTACGTGCTCTTTGGTTTGCGGCATCGGACCGCTAGAAGCATCCACCACCAAAATCGCGCCATCCATTTGCGCAGCACCGGTGATCATATTCTTCACGTAATCTGCGTGCCCCGGGCAATCAACGTGCGCATAATGGCGCGTCTCGCTCTCGTACTCCACGTGTGCCACGGCAATCGTCACCGTCTTCGTGTCATCGCGCACCGTGCCGCCCTTGGCGATTTCCGAATACTCCTTGACCTCCGCCAAGCCATCCTTGGCTTGTACCGATAGGATGGATGCCGTCAGAGTAGTTTTGCCGTGGTCGACGTGACCGATGGTGCCGATGTTAACGTGGGGCTTGGCCCGCACAAATGATTCCTTAGCCATACTGCTTTCTCTTCCTTCTGTTTCTGGTTTACGTTTTACTAAAACTGGAGCCCTTGACCGGGCTTGAACCGGTGACCTCGTCCTTACCAAGGACGCGCTCTACCAACTGAGCTACAAGGGCACGGTCACTTTCCATTCAACACAAACGAAAAAACCCCATACCACACTCCCTGTTTTAAGGAAAAGTGGCTAGGCTTAGTTCGTTTACATCATATTTTCTGCCGTCGATCGCGTTCAAAATACACTCAAAACACCCCCATTGGGGCCGTCGGCGGGTGAGGGAAACTAGCGATTTAAGGCTGCGAGTCAA
>JAOLZA010000125.1 GCA_028343615.1 Verrucomicrobiota bacterium | reverse complement strand
GAGGGGTTCGCGCCCGAGAAAAATATTCGCGCCCACGTCGAGATTGTCAGCGAGGTTGAGTTCCTGATGAATCAGCGCCACGCCGTGCGCCAGTGCTTCGCGGACGGATTGATATTGCACGCGTTGGCCATCGATGCAGATTTCGCCGGAGTCAGCAGGCTGCACGCCGGCGAGGATTTTCATGAGCGTGCTTTTGCCCGCGCCATTTTCGCCGATCACTGCGAGCACTTCGCCGCGATACAGCGTGAGGTCCACACCGCGTAGCGCCAGCACGCCGGGAAATTGTTTGGTGACCTGCCCAACCTCCAGCAGGGGCGTTGCGCCATGCTTGTCCATGGGCGTTATTGTACTTTGCCTCGCAGCACTTGATCGGGTTTGTCGTAGCGTTTGGGATTGTGGTCGCGCCCGAGGATTTCGTCGATCACGCCTTGGCGGCGCAGTTTGGCGTTGTCCTGTTCGAGGCGGCCGATGAAAATCATAATCTTGCCGCCGTTCGGCAACGCTTCTTTCACCAATTTGCCGCACATCCGTCCGGCGTCGTAGTTACTCATACCGATGTACACGAGGCGATTGGCATCAGGCGCATCGGAATCGTGTGTAATGAGCAGCGTCTTGGCGGCGGCTTGATTGAGCAGTTCGGTTTGATTGGTGGGATCGATGGGGCTCACTGCGATGCCGTCGATCCCCTTGGTGACGAGATCTTCCAGCATGCGTTTCTGGTCAGAAATGCCCTCGGCGGGCATGAGCACCTCGGTGTTCACGCCGAGGTCCGCGCCGGCCTTGTTGACGCCCACTCCGGCGATGGTCCAGAACGACGCCACACCGTTGGACACAAAAGCGAAGGTGGGCTTACCCTCCTCCTTGGCGGGCTTTGCACTACCGGCGGTCTTAGCCTTGAGATCCGCCCAAAACGCATCCACGTTGTTCTTGCGAATTTGTTGCGCGGGGATGTTGATGAACTTGTTCGCGGGAATCACATCCTTCTTGCCCGCTTTCAGTGCGGCGAGAACCTCGATGGATTTGAAGCCGTACATATACGGGTTTTGCACAACGGTTCCGTGCACTGTGCCGTCCTTGATGCCCTGCAGCGTGGCGTCGTCCTCGTCAAACGCGATGACCTTCACTTTGCCCACCTTGTCTGCCAGTTTGAGCGCCTCAAGAATGAGCGGCGGATTATACGCAAAGAGCCCCACCATCGCGTCGATATCCGCATGCTTTGCCAGCGTGTCCTCGGCATTCGCCTTTGCCTTGGCGCGGTTGAACTGATCAGTCAACGTGTCGAGAATGATATACTCGCCGGTGGCGTTTTCCTTTTCGCCGACGTCCAACAAGCCACCACCGTTGTTGCCGGAGCCCTTGGCGGGCGGGGCGGGTTCAGTGGGTTTGCCGCAGCCGATGAAACAAACTGCGGCCAGAGAATAGACGACACTTGAAATGGATAAGGCGACTTTCATAGGCGTGAGTGTTCACCCATGCGGCACAGGGGTAAAGGAAAAATGGACTAACGGAGGGGCGTGCTGCCAAGGGCTTTGCCGTTGGTGTTGAGGATTTGGAAATGCCGGATGGCAGGACGGTTTGGCTGGGCATAGGTCCAAACGGATTTTTTGGCGCGGTTAACTTCGACCAGTTGCGCCGTGGCGCGGCCGGGGCGATGGGTGGCAAAGACGAGGTTGCCGTTGGGTAGTCGCTGGATGCCCGAATGTAGATCTAACATTCGTGCCCCCTGAAAATCCTGATTGGTGAGCTTCCACGTTACCTTGCCCGCCCGGTCCACTTCGAGGATGCATTTACCTGTGGTGCAGGCGATGAGCGTGCGTTGGTTGGCGAGCCGGATTGCGCAGAAGGGTTCGCCGTCGGTTTTCATTTCCCAAACCACTTTGCTCTGGACGTTGTATTCGCGGACCATTTTATCGGCAGGTTGTGGCACGAGATAATTACCGTTGGCCAGTTTGCGCGCGGCGCCGATTTGTTGCAGCGGATCTTTGGCGGTGGTTTGTAAAATGATTTTGACGAGTGTACGTCCTTTGGCATCCACCTCCATCAGGCATGGCTTGGAGCCGCCTTCGGCGATTAGATAACGGCCGTCTGCGATTTGCTGGGCGGTGTTCACGGTTTTTTGTTTACCGCGATACTCAAACTGCACGCGGCCGCCTCGGGTGACTTCCGCTACGCCACCACCATACTTTTTCCCGTGTGCCAACACGAG
>JAOLZA010000124.1 GCA_028343615.1 Verrucomicrobiota bacterium | reverse complement strand
ATCATCGGAATATTGGCGTCAATGCTGTTGCCGGCACTGGCACGAGCGAAAGCGAAAGCGGCTCGGGTTAAATGCGTGAACAATCTTGCTCAGATTGGCAAGGCCCTGATCGGGTTTTCACACGACAACGGCCAACGTTTGCCCTGGCAGCTCACCCCCAGGGGGGTAAGTAACCACTTTGGTAGCAACTATAAGGAAGATCTTGGCACCATCTTCTCCACCGCCGCGATGAAGAGCGAATTGCAAACCGCCAAAATATTGTGGTCGCCTTGTGATGCGGAAAGGCAAGCCGCTAATGAAACGGCGCAGAGCCAATGGAGCCAATACAGCACACTCAATAATCGGCTAATCGCAGCCGAGGCGACCAGTTATCTACTGTCAGCGGGCGGAGACACCGGTCGGCCTTCCACAGTTCTGGCAACCACGCGTAATCTTTCCGACTGCAACTTGGCCACCGCCAATTGGGCGGGCGCGGATGAGAATCCGGTTCCGGATAATGCCATGTCTGGCCTGAACAAGTCGCAGGGCCAGCTCGTGCTTGCCGATGGCAGCGCCAAGCAGGCCACAGACGCTGATCTGGGGACATCAGGGAAAACAATAAAGGGCCACCTTAATTCCTCCGGTGGTGTTACTATGGGCCATGCTTTCACGCATTTGATTGGTTGTGGAGCTGCTGGTGCTTCCGGTTCTACCACCTATCAAGCGGAGTTATACGTAGGGCCAGGGTGCGCCGCAAGGAGTGAACATGCAGGGTTCAATGGATCTGGGTTTTGCGACTTTCAAAGAGGGTCAGGTGCGGTTCTTCATTTCACAGGTATCGATGGCGGCAAAGGCGGAAGTGCTACCATGACAGTGCGCTATGCATTAGGACGTGGTAGTCGAACCGCCGACCTCTCTGTGAATGGTTCCAAAGGGACGATCACTTGTTCGAGTACCGGATCTTGGAAGACTTGGGGAACGATGACTAAAACTATTAAATTAAACCCAGGAAATAGTAATTCGATCAAAATCACATCATCCGGGCAGGATTGGGGGAACACAGACGAAATTACGATCGTAGCTCCCTAGGTAAAGAGCTGACATATTATCAAGTAGCGCCCCTACTTCAACCCGGGTAAGATTGTTGTCAAGGCACTGCGCTCGAATGGCTCAAAACAAACACATTGAAATTCATTCGACCCAACCAATCCAATTAAAATGACAGAAAAAAACAGACCCATGGTTAACCAATACACAAAAGCAGTTTCACTCTTCCCTGGAAAATTTACTTCCGCAGCCCCCGTTTGGTATGTGAGCATGGTGCTTCTCGTATGCGTAGCCCTTTTTGCCGGGTGCGGCGGCGGCAGCGGCGATCCTCAATTGGATGAAGCCCTGGAAAAACTTGGGAGCACTTCAGATACTGAACGCTTGGCCGGGATCACCACCCTCTCGGAAATGGGGGACAAGCCAAAGCCGTACGCCGACAAGGTGGCCACGGTCCTGAAGGACACTTCCCCGGAAGTACGCTCTCTTGCGGCTTTGCTTCTCGGAAACTGGGAGCACAGTTCTCCGGAAGTATTGCAGGAGTTGAGCGCTATGGCCGCCGGTGATAAGGACGCAGATGCACGGTCTGCTGCGCTTCAGACTCTTTCGACGCTCGGCGCCAATGATGAGTTCGCAAAAGTCGTCAAAGGGATTCTCGCAGGTAACGATGCCGCCTTGAAAAGTGAAACCCTGATGATTATAGGAGAGTCGACGAGCAAGGAGTCCGTGACCGCTGTGAAAGCGGAATTGGAGGCTGTTGCCGGCGGCTCGGACAAGGGCCTAGCCGCTGAAGCCAAGATAGCCTTGGAGATGATCGAGTAATAAACCGGCTGAATCTAGAAGACCAACTTGGACCGCGGGGCCAAAAAACTGTCCGGGTTTTTTCTGTTTCAAGTTCAGGATCCTTTTTCAAGCCATCCTTCACTTGGTCAATCGAGCTGGCGTCACAGCAGGGGAGTCTATTCCCCTGCGACTCTACATTATAATCTTTCCGGTTATTTGTAGTAGGTGGGTGCGAGCATTTTCCTGTAGGGTGGCGGCACATGAAACAGATTCTCTTGATGATTGCGGTGGTGGCGTTGGTGGGGTGTGGGAAAGAAGAATCCGTTCAACCCTCCGCATCCAATACCGAAACTACCAAGCCGGAGAAGGAAAGGGGTAAGGAAGTCACTCAACCAACCACACCGGAGCCCG
>JAOLZA010000121.1 GCA_028343615.1 Verrucomicrobiota bacterium | reverse complement strand
ATTTTCAGCGCGTGCACCGTTGAGGAATAATAGTCGAAGTCATAAGCAACAGCCCCTATGGGAGCAGGTTGGTACGCCTCAAAAAATCCCTCTGCCGTTTCATTAATATCCCCCAAAACCAGCTGTGCTGATTTCAATTTACGCTTCAGCTTGGTTTCATCCATTTCGTAAAAACCACCTCGCCAGTGATAGGGTAGGTCTCGAAAGTCGGTTGGTTCCGGCAAGCCTCTCCCCGTATCAAATCCATAAATATCAATCTCCACGCCCAGCAATTTTGTGATTTCTTGCGCGTGCGCTTCCAGATTTAGCAATCCGTTCCCGCCCGCTACGCCGAATTCCAAAACGCTGATGCGCTTGTGCTGAAGTTTTTTGGCCAAACAAGCCGCATGGTAAACCATATATCCATACCACGGTTTTTCGACTGCCCCCAGCTTGAGACGCCGCTCATAGCTGCCTAGTTTAAATTTTCGGCATACTTTGGTTGCCAACGCGCGCACGGGATTGGGGCTGAAAATCAGCTCCCCCAATTTATCGGATAAATAACTCATTATGATTCCTTCATTAGGCCTTTACTCTCGCCTCCTTACATTGAAACGGGCCGTCTCACCGTCACTCTCAGCCCACCTGTAACCGGCTGCTCCGAAACCACCAGCATATATCCATAACCACCCGCTCCCAATAATTTAACGCCCAAGTGTTGATCACGCATGGCGGACAGGATCGGCAGCACCTCGTCACTAATGTATCCGGAGATCATCGCCTTGCAGGCGTCGCTGGTTTCATTGACGCAGGCGCCCAATTCCTTTGCGTCCATTTTCCGGATCGCTGCCCAAGTCGCCTGACTCACCGCCGCCAAGCGTTTCACCTTGGTTTTCGCATAATCTTCCCCGCCCGAAAAAACATTATAATCAATAGGACGAGGGCGGGTTTGAACAATTTGTACATGATGTTCAAACCACTGCATAACGGATTCATCCCGGATGCGGTCAATGCTGGTCGGCCAATAATCCCCGTCGAAATTAAATTTGCTTAAACCACAAGAAACTAAACCCAACGCATCAACGGTTCCGGAGATATAAGGTCTGCCTGGCGGATTCTCACACGCGAAAATTATTTTTGCGATTTCTTCTTCCGATTTATCTCTTGGAAGTACATTACCAAATACCCGCCTGATTGTTTCACGAGTGCTGCTGGCCATACCAGACCGTTCCTCCAATTCGATTGATTCCAAACCGCACATCACGGTGGAGCCCGGGCACACTTCACTCAGAAAAACCTGATCAAAAAATCCGACAATATCCAGCCGGTGCGGAATTTGATCCATGGACCGAAATCCCGAGGAACTACGCGCGGACAACCCGGAATGCGGTTGGCGTTTTAAAACCACATACTCCGCGTCGAGCGATTCGCACAACGCCTGTTTTTCATCCGTGTGGCCATCTTCGTTGATAATAAAATAATCCGGCTTAAATTTTTCCAATTGTTCCTTGAAGGATAAGGGGCCAACGGAGCTCGAGATTTCAACTCGATGCACCACCTGCATCGCTTCCAGCATATATTTCCGCTCGGCTTCCGAACAAATCGGCATCCTGCCTTTGGATTCCAGACTGTTCGCATCCGACCCCAGCGAGATCGTCACCTCTCCGTAAACGCCACACTCCTCCAAAAACCGGACATGACCCGAATGCAACAAATCAAAAAAGCCTGCCACCAATACTGTTTGCCCCTGTCCCATCAAATAATTCTTCTCATTTAAATAAATTATTGAACAGACCCGCCAAATTTATAGATCCGCGATGGCGGCTCTAAGACTTTCCAAGTTTTTTTTGTGAGGAAAATGCTTCAGCACCGTTTCACGCGCCGCTTCTCCCATGCGCGTGCGCAATCCTGCATCCCCTTCCAGTCGCCTCAATGCGGTCGCCAAAGCAGCTGAATTCCCAGGGGAGACCAGTATACAATTTTCTCCATCCACTAAATATTCGGGCGCCCACAACCCGCGATTACGTGTCAGCACCACCGGTTTACCGCAAGCCATAGCCTGCATGGTGACACTGTACCCCGATGGCTGCAGCACATTTTGGAGCGGGACTACCACCGCGCGGGACCTGCAATACACGCTTCGCAATCCCGTGTCTGTAAGGCTCGACTGATAATAATTGCCGTGGCTTAACTTGATATTCTCATTTCCGGGTTTCACGCGAACGGGAAGCGAAGTATGAATGTGCAGGGGAAGGT
>JAOLZA010000120.1 GCA_028343615.1 Verrucomicrobiota bacterium | reverse complement strand
GCAGGCCGGTGGGCATGACCATAAATTCCTGAAAATCAATGGGCGCATCGCTGTGCGCGCCGCCATTGATGACATTGGCCATCGGCACGGGAAGCACCTTGGCGTTCGGCCCGCCGAGGTATTTATAAAGCGGCTGACCCAAGGCATTGGCTGCGGCCTTGGCGGTGGCGAGGGAGACGGCCAGCACGGCATTGGCGCCAAGCTTGCCTTTGTTGGCGGTGCCATCGACGGCGAGCATGGCGTGGTCGATGCCCACTTGATCTGTGGCATCGCGTCCGAGTAGTTCGGGTAGGATTTTGGTCTCAATATTTTTGACCGCTTTTTGCACGCCCTTGCCGCCATAGCGTTTCTTGCCGCCATCGCGCAGCTCGACAGCTTCGTGTTCGCCGGTGCTGGCGCCGCTGGGCACGGCGGCGCGGCCCATTGTGCCGCTGTCGAGAATGACATCGGCTTCGACGGTTGGGTTGCCACGGGAGTCGAGAATCTCGCGGGCTTGAATATCAATAATGGTCGTCATGTGTTTGAAAATGGAGAAGCAATGATTGCGGCAGAGAATGGACTAGTCAAGGTGATTGCGGGGGAGAGGTGAACCGCAAAGACGCCATATTTTTCATGAAACACCTTGCGATTCAAAAAATCTCAAACGTAAATATCCAAACCCGCCTTGAAGGGCCCCAAGCCGCGATTGGCTTGGTGTTTGATGTAGGTGAGATCGGGATGGCCGTGATCGAGGAAGGGGCGCAGGCCGAGCACGGCACTGTGGGTTGGGAATTGAGCGACAGGGCCGATGGGCTGGCGGTAACCGAAGCGTTGATCCATGGCGGCGGGGATCGCCTGCGCAAACTCGCTGCCGGGAAAGCGCAAGGTACGATACGGAATCATTTGGAAGGCTTGGTAATTACCCAAGCCTCCGGCAATGGAACTCAAGCCAGCCATGTTCAGTTGGTGTTAGCCGTTCAATCAACCGGAGGGGGATCCAATTGATTTTCAGACGACGCGATGACGCAAGCCACCGTGGAATCTCCGGTGACGTTAACCACCGTGCGGCACATGTCAAGAATACGGTCCACGCCGAGAATGAGGGCGATGCCTTCGCCTGGGACGTTGATGGCTTCGAGGATCACAATGAGCATCACGATGCCCGCGCCCGGCACGGCGGCCGTGCCAATGGAGGCCAGTAAGGCGGTGAAGACAATGGTGACCTGTGCGGCGAGGGGAAGCTCGATGCCGCTCGCTTGCGCGATGAACACCGCGGCCACGGCTTGATACAGGGCGGTGCCGTCCATATTTATGGTGGCACCGAGTGGCAGCACGAAGGAGGAAGTTTCCTTGGACGCGCCAAGATTTTCCTCCGCGCATTTCATGGTGACCGGAAGGGTGGCTCCGCTGCTGCTTGTGGAGAAGGCCAGGAGTTGCGCTTGGCCGATGCCTTTGAAAAATTGTTTAATGGAAAGCGGCGTAAGGAGTTTGAGTAAACCGAGATAAACAATTGTGGCATGCAGAGCGAGGCCGATGATGACGGCGGCGCAATACCAACCGAGCGAGCCAAGCAGTGAAATGATTTGCGATGGATCATCCTTGGCCATCGTATTGATGGTGTCGGCGATAAGCGCGAACACGCCGATGGGTGCCATCAGCATTATGAGATGCACCACTTTGATGACCACTTCCTGTAGGCCTACGAACACATCGTAAATGGGTTTTCGTTTTCGTTCCTCCACCAATACAAGTGCCGCGCCAAAGAGCAGGCTGGCGAAGACCACTTGCAGCATCGCGCGATTGTTGCCGGAGGCTTCTAGAAAATTACTGGGCACCATATCAATCAAGGGCTGGAGAGGGCCGCGCTTTTGGGTTTCCGCGGCGATATCGCTGCGCTTGGCTACGTCGGATTTGTACTGCTCCTGAAGTTGCGCGCGCGTTTCTTGCGGTAACTTTTTGCCGGGGTTGATGGTATTGACGACGAGCAAACCGATGGTGACTGCCACGGCGGTGGTGGCGAGGTAAAGCCCGATGGTCTTGCCACCCATCCTTGAAAGTTTTTTGAAATCAGACAGCGACGCCACACCGCACACGAGCGACGCAAGCACGAGCGGCATCGCGATGAGCTTCAGGAGGTTGATGAAAATTTTACCGAAGGGAGCAACCCAGTTTGCCGTAAACCCACCCCAGCCCCAATGCGCTGCACCGACGCCGTACAGCGTGCCGAGCACGAGACCCAGGATGATTTGCCAATGCAATTTTTTGTACCAAGCCATT
>JAOLZA010000119.1 GCA_028343615.1 Verrucomicrobiota bacterium | reverse complement strand
AGCGCTGGCGAACGCCTCCACGGGGGGCGTTTGCAATTGCTTGGCAGTGCGGGCGTTAGCGAGGTGAGCGTACATCGACAGCCCATCGTGGGCGTGCTGGCCACCGGCGACGAATTGTGTGAGCCGGGCGAGGATCTGGGTGCGGGCGGCATTCACGAAAGCAACCGGCTGGCGCTGGCTGAACTCATCCGCCAATGCGGCGCGGAACCGCGCGTGCAACCGCTGGTTCGCGACACAATGGAGGCCACGATGACGGCGTTGCAAATCGCTTTCGCCGAATGCGATGCGGTAGTCACCTCCGGTGGCGTGTCCGTGGGCGAATACGATTACGTAAAAGCCGCTTTTGAAAAACTCGGCGGTTCATTGGGCTTTTGGCGCGTGAAAATCAAACCGGGCAAGCCGTTTGTATTCGGGCGACTGGTCGATAAACCCCTCTTCGGCGTCCCCGGAAATCCCGTGTCGGCGTTGGTCACTTTTCTCGTTTTAGTGCGCCCGGCGTTGATGCAATTGCAGGGCGCGGCGGATTTGAATTTGCCGGCCCACCCTGGAATCCTTGCCGACCCCTTAGCCAATCGCGGTGACCGCCGTCATTTCATGCGCGTCCGTGTGGACGCCCAAGGCACCGTGCGCGCCACCGGTCTGCAAGCGTCGCACGCCGTCAGCTCGCTGGGGCAGGCGAATGGGCTCGTGGATGTGCCAGCGGAAACCAATCTGGCGGAAGGGGAGACGGTGGAAGTGTCGCGGTTTGCTTGATTTGGCTAGAGGTATTCTTTCAACTTTTCCTGATACTTGTGGTACAGCCCGCTGAGCACGATGAGAATTACGCCCAGTCCCATGAACGTGAGGATGCGCGGGACGCCGTCGAGTTTGCTCCACGCGAGGAACACAAGGTTCGCGGTGGCGGCGAGCATAATGACAAGGCCAAAAATGCGGTGCGCGCGCTCGGCGGCGTAGAGGCCAAGGCCAATCAGGATGCCGGCCAGCAGACCCCAGGTGATGATGTCCAAATCGCCCGGCACCATGCGCGATGTCCACACCCAAAGACTGAGGTTCATGGCCGCGATCACCAGTGCGTGGATGGCTTCGGGGATTATGTTTTTCGCGTCCCGCTTGCGGGCAAAATGTTGAGCGGCCAATAACAGAGCAAAGGTGAGGCCGTCCAACACGACGGGATGATTCCATTCGGTGGCACATTGCCACCAGTACATCAGCCAACCTAACAATCCGAAGGCGGCGCCCACGAGAATGCGCTCGAAGCGCTCCCGTCGCGACCATGCCACGGCATGTCCGATAGCCACCGCCGTGTAGGTAATGAACAGATATTCATGAGACACAAAACTATATCCCCACGCCAGCGCCAGCAACCAGCCGAACAGGAAGTACATTGAGGAGTTGGCCTTGGCCAATTTGGCGAGCGGACTTTGCTGATCGTCGATGAGCGTACGTGCGTGCAACATGAAATGGCTCATGCCGAGAATCGCTAGCCCCGGGATGAACGCCAGCACCATTTCCTCTTTCGCGCCAATTTTTATCATCGACAACAGTGCGGCAACCATTAGCCATGCCTGCGCGGCGATGAGCGCGGGCGTCATACGCGCCGCCAACGCACCTCCACTGAGGGCGATGCCAATGACGGGGAGCATCCACAGGCATTGTCGAGGGGATGCAAATTTGATGGCGACCACCAGCCCCACCAACACCGCCGTGACTTGGGCGATGCCGCTGATGATTTTGCAAAGATCAACCGAAATATCGAGGCGTTGTTCCAACTCATCCCGCATAAAATCCAAGGCTGCGGCATTGGCCAACAGGATGAGCGGCGCGATGAGGGCCAATGCCCAAGTAAGTTCGTTGCCGTGCAGAAGGATCTGCGGCACAACCATCGCCGCCGCACCGCCCAAGGCCAATTGGCCTGCGCCCACTAATTGCGCTGAACGCAACGCCAAACCACACCCCATAAAAGTCAGGCCCAGACCCGCCGCGCAATACGAGGCATGAGTCAGTTCAAAATCCAACCCACGTAAAATCCATACTGAGGCGATGAGCAACAGGCCAATGGAATAGGCCCCTTGGAGAAAATGCCGGATGAGGGTTTCGCCGGCGATGTTCGCCGCATCTTCATCGCGATAACGCTGATGCCATTGTTGCGCGAGAAGGGCGATCCCCAGCATTAATGCAAACGTCCAACCCGGCGCGGACTCTGATTGCTGAAAGGCATGCACAAACCACAAACCCATCGCCGTGATGAGGTATACTTGCCCGCCACCGATTAGCGC
>JAOLZA010000123.1 GCA_028343615.1 Verrucomicrobiota bacterium | reverse complement strand
CCCAAGCCGGCGCTGGAAAAACTGCATGGCAAAGATGCACCGGAGGAATTTACCAAGGTCGCGCCTGCTGGTCGCAGCATGAAGGGGCAGATCATGCGCAGCCACTGGAAGTTTGCACAGTATGGCCAAGGCGGCACGTGGGTGAGCGAGCTGCTACCGGAGACAGCCAAGGAAATGGATCACATTGCTGTCATTCGCTCCATGTTTAACGTGCACGAAAATCACGAGCCGGCTTGTTATAAATGGCAAAGTGGTGAGACCTTTCCCGGTCACCCGACCATGGGCTCTTGGATCACATACGGCCTCGGCAGCGTAAATCAGAATCTCCCCGCCTACGTGGTGCTGGCTGATCCTCAAAACCGACTGCCAGTAAATGGCGTGGAAAACTGGATGAGTGGATATTTGCCACCGCTGTTTCAAGGCACGTCCATCAAGAGTGAAGGCACCCCGATGCTGCATCTCAAGCCGGATTTTAAGGAGCCCGCGGGTGTGAGCGCTGCCAAGCACAACCTTCTCAACGCGCTCGATCAAATTCATAAGGCAGAGCGCCCTAACCAGCATGTGCTCGATTCGCGCATAGCCAATTATCAAATGGCTGCACGTATGCAGGTGCAGGCTACTGAGGCTCTGGATGTTTCAAAAGAAACTGAGACTATGCGTAAGCAGTACGGCATCGGCGAGAAGGTAACGGATAATTTTGGCAAGCGTTGCCTTATGGCACGACGATTGGTGGAGCGTGGCGTACGATTTGTTCAAATTTACCCAAAAGGCCAAATGTGGGACAACCACGACAACATCAAGACTTCATTACCGGCAGCCTGTAAACAAAGCGATCTTCCCACCGCCGGATTGCTGCGTGATCTGCGGCAACGTGGATTGCTCGATGATGTGCTTATTCTGTGGGGTGGAGAATTCGGCCGATTGCCAATGGCTCAAGGTGAATATGCCAAGGCCGGTCGCGATCACGGCCCGAGCGGCTTTACCAACTGGATGGCTGGCGGTGGCGTGAAAGGTGGCACTGTGTACGGCGAAACCGATGACATAGGCTTTGGTGCAGTAAAAGATCGCGTAAGCATCCAAGATTGGCACGCCACCATTCTCCACCTGCTCGGCATGAACCATGAAAAACTTTTCTTCGACCGCAATGGCCTCCACGAGCGACTAACTCACACGTATCCCACACGGGTGGTGAAAGAGATCTTGGCTTAAGTTATTTCGCGTTTTCAAAGCACATCAACCGACCATCCACTAATGTCACCAAAATCTTCCCGGTACTGTCAATACTGGCACCTCCTTTAATAGGTTGGGCGGGGAGTTTGGCGGTCCATTCGTCTTTGCCGGTTTTGAGGTTGATGATTGTGATGAAGGGATTCTTCTCTGCACCCACATCACCGACGCCGAGGAGTCGAGTTTTGCCGATGATGAATCCGGCGAAGCGGCGGCTGCGGGCGTCACGCCATAGCACTTTGCGTTGAGGCGCGCCACGGCGGGCGTTCCAGCGGGCGCGTTCCTTGGTGAGCTTCGGGGTGCCCGCCGGCAGCGCGGCGAGTGCGTGGAGGAAATTGAATTTGTTGCCCTCGTAACTGGCATCGAAGACCAGCTCCCGTCCATCGGCCAGCGTGTGTGCTAATGATACATAGTTTCCGTATTCGGGATAGTAGGGATAAAAGGCCGTGCGATAACCGGATTGCGGATTCTCAACCGGCGTGTTCACGCACTTGCCGTCGTCGAGATTAAACTGCGCCACTTCCTGCACGCCACCGCCGAGGAAAGAGAGTTTTCCGTTTTCCATAAACAAACTGCCCTGCATGCTTACACCGCTGTTTACTTTTTTATTGAGTGAACCGCTAGCGTCGTTATGCCATTTGAGTTTGCCGGTGATGGCGTCCAGCGCGATGACATGCGTGCCGTCGTAATGTGCGATGCCGGCCGAGGCGTACACGGTGTCGCCTTCCACGAGCACACCGCCCGCGACGGGCCAAGTGGAAATGAGTTTGCCGAATACCGCAATCCACCGCTCGGTTGGCGCAACGCGATAACTCCACAACTTGCGGCCCGTGGCGGCTTCGTGGCAATACACTCGGCCGTCGGCGCTGCCGGAATACACGCGACCTTTTGCGATCGCGGGCGGGAAATAAATTGCGCCGCCAGTGTATGTTTCCCACATCACTTGGCCGTTGGCATTGAACGCGCGCAGCACACCGCTGCGATTGGCGATGA